>CALUPY010000011.1 GCA_944322755.1 Candidatus Gastranaerophilales bacterium
ATGTAGCGCAGCTTGGTAGCGCACCTCGCTTGGGACGAGGGGGTCGCACGTTCAAATCGTGTCATCCCGACCATTTATTTAAAAGGGTTTTAGGAATTTCCTAAAACCCTTTTTTTGTTGCAATTATGTAATTATTATGTAATCGTATTGTAATTCGTTAAAATATATTTAATTACCGCAATCTGTTATTTTGCTCTTTAAATCTCTTCTTTCAGAGGTTTGTATTGCAATTATAGAATCAATTTGTGTTATAAACATTTCTGCATTGCTTTCATTTAAGCCATAATGCAACATAGCGTCTTTAAGATTTTCTCTAAGTTGTTCTGTATTACGCTGAATATCAATATTCCCCTCTATTAAACCTGTAAACATATCATCAGGTAACTTTAATGCTTTAGCTAATTTTACAAAATTTATCAAGGAGGGTACACGCCCTCTGTTGTTTTCTAAGTCTGAAATTACTCCAACACTGACACCAGAACGTTCAGAAAGTTGAGCAACGGTTAAATTTAGTTCTGCTCTCTGTTCTTTAATAAGAAAAGCTATAGCTTCTAACATTTTATCATTATTTATCATAAGTTATAATACCTCTTTTTTCTAATAATAGCACAAATTTTTTCAAATATCTACGCATTATCGAATTATAAATAAGAAATATTTTCGCAAAACAGTTGACAAAAGATAAAAGAAGTGTTACATTAATTATATTCGCAATGTCGAATAGTGGCAACAGAAAAACGGAGGAAAATCGAATATGCGAATTTTGACAACAATAGAAGTTTCAAAACTTTTAAAAATCGACATAAGAACTCTCCAAAGACAGGCACAAACAGGATTTTACCCTGCTAATGTTTGCGGAAGAGTTGGCAGAAAATATCTTTTCAATGAAGAGGAACTGCTGAAATTCGTCTTTTCAGAAAGATGTATAGCGTAATTTTACGCATCGATTGAACTTTGAAAACTCAATAGCAGAAAGGTGGTAACTATGAGTGTATTTAAACACAAAAATGGTTACTATGGCTACAATTTCATGTATAAGGGCAAACGATATTGTAAAACCTTTAAGGGCTTTAGTAAAGACGAAGTCGCCCAGTTTGAAGTTGTACACAAAGCCGAACTTGTAAAAAGAGGGTATGACATTACACAGAAAAAGGACTATTACTTAGATGAGTTGATTGCAGATTACAAAGAGTATCGCAAAGCTCACTATACCAGACCTGATGAGTTTGATTATGTCATAGACAAATTTTACAAACTTATAGGTAACAAAAATGTCGAGCAAATAATTGCTTCTGATATTGAGAAGTATATTGCTTTAAGATTAAATAAGGTGAAAAACTCCAGTATCAACAGAGAGCTAGACATTATACGGCGGATTTTTTCCTTAGGGATTGAGAATAAAAAGTTATTTGTAAATCCTTGCCTTAGTGTAAAAGATTTACGGATAGAAAATCCTCCGGAACGTTATCTAACCAAGGAAGAAGAAAAGGCATTGTTAGCTGTCTGCAATCCTATTATGCAAGCAATTATTATAACTGCGTTGCATACCGGTGGCAGAGAGAATGAAATATTGTCTTTGAAGTGGGAAGATATTTTCTTTAAGGAAGGATACCTGATTTTAAGGAATACGAAAAATAACAGACCTCGAAAACTTAAAATGACACCAACATTAAAGAATGTCTTAGCTTTACTTCCCAGATTAAGTGAGTATGTTTTTACATCACCTGAAACAGGTACAAGGTACAAAGATATACACTCTACATTTGACAGAGCAGTCAAGAGAAGTAAAATTCCTCATATTACTTTCCACAAGTTACGGCATACAACGGCTTCAAGACTTAATGAAATGGGGATAGACATAGTAACCATCCAAAAAATGCTAGACCATAGTGATATCAAGACAACCATGCGTTATACACATAATGCCAAGAGTAGTATTGATAATGCAATTATGGCTCTAGATAAGTATTAGACCTAAAAAACAGGTGAAGTGCTTTCACCTGTTTTTTAGGTCGAGAAATAGAAAGGAGAAGTTATGAAAAATATTAATACAACATTACTAGGTACTAGTAATGAAACTAAACTTAAAAAGAAGAATTCTTCAAAGTTATCCTTTGGGGGGTCAAAAAGAACAGACGCTTATACAAAAAAGTTACAAAATAAGAATAATATTGAAAAGGAGGTAAATATGACAAGACTCAAGTTAAAACAAATCGGGACGGAAGAACGTAAAAGATACGTCGGAACAGTTGAAAAGTTTGGTATAAAAAACGGTTATCAAGGTAGAGGTATTGATACTATTTTGCTAATAAATATTAAACTTGAAGGTTCTGAAGAGATTATCACAGACCACTTATGGTTTGATTTAGGCAAACAATTTAGTGACCTTAATTTGCAAAAAGGAGATATTATAGCATTTAATGCAAGAGTAGCTAAATACAAAAAGGGGTATTATGGAGGTCGAGAACTTGAAATCCCGAAACCACCAGCTGGGGATTATAAATTGCAACGACCAACCAAGGTAACTGTTGTTAAAAGAGTTGATAACAGTGACGAAAGTCTTATTAAGACTAAATAATCTTTTAAACAATTAGTCTACTATAACCCAACATAACAAAAATGTATATAAGAGCAAGGGGGCATATAATATGTTTTCTTCCCCCTCTTATATACATTTTTTCTTAGAAGGTACTTTACATCTGAAAATAGGAGATTGACACACATGGAATATCCATTAAGAACACTTATCAAGAGTAGTGATTGGTTACATATTGAAGAAGATGATATAGAAGGTAACTATAATAGTATTATAGAAGAAACTTCATGTTGTCTTAATCTAGGGAATATAACACATACATTTACCCTAATACAGGATAAAGAAAGGAGAAAAACTGTTTCTGAATCATTCAGAGAAAGACTCTCACACCTTAACGACGTCTTCTTTGAAGCAGGACTTTATGAAGAACAACTGCAACAGTATAACGATGTGTGTTTAAATGCCCAAAGGGCAATAGTAACACAGTTTGTTAATGATTGCAGAAATGGAACAATAACTAATTACTTTCATGTGCAATACAATACAGGGAAAATCCGTACTTTTAAAAACGGAATATCTGAACAGAAAAAGACTGTTGGAAAAAATATTATCTTTACCTTTAACAATGAACGATTTATTTCTTTAACAGGTATTACCACCGGCTGGGATGAATATGCTACAGCATACAGGCATTTCTTCTGCTTAGTTCTTATCCTAAGTCTGTTTGAACAACTAGATATTAATATTTCTAATCTTAGAATTTTGTATTTCAGCTTAAATCAGAAGGTAAAACTAGCTGTATTATCCGGCATGAAAGTAAATTGCATGTTTGGGCTTGGTGGCAGTTATGGTTCTTTATTTGAAGAACTTTCGCAGCTTATACCTTCAAATAAGCGAGAAATGAACATTAAAATAGATAAAGAACATCAGATAATGGATATAACAATTAAGAACAGTGGCTTTTTATCAAAAGCATACAGTGCATATCTTAACTGTCCTTGGGATGAGAAGGATATAGGTAGAAAGATACCTCTAGCAACCTTAGATAAGCCATATACTATAAAATCATCAGATGTAAGAGTATATGACTACAACGACTTCCTAGATAGTAAAGACATCTCTACAATCCGCATTATGAGAGGTAATACACCTGATGCTATGGTTGTAAGAGTTGAATTAACAGGCTTGAGGATTATATCAAGACTTGTAAAGTTTAGTGCGAATGCTACAGATAAGGTACAGGCAGATAGGCTATTTGAAAGTTTTGCAGTTCCTGATGATATGATAGCCTGTTTATTGTGGCGGATTATATGGCGAACGAAGCAATGGAATAATGAGAAATTTCCTATTGAGCGTTCTTTTTTTAATGTTTACAGCAAATTTATAAAGGAATATGAAGGAAGCCGGAATGTCGCTAAACAAACTGCTGTAATCATCCTGCTATCCCAGAAGAATGATGAAGAAAGGGAAAGACTTATCAATAAGTATTTTGATAAAAACGCTTCAAAGCAGAAGGCTGAAATTAGAGCAGGCTTAAAGAAGTTAGATGAAATGATTGAAAAAGACTGCAAGGAAAAGGCGGAATTTACTAAATTTACAGGAGGTTTGATAAATAATTATGTTTGGTGATATTTTGATAGATAAAATCAGGATAAATCTTCCTGTTTACAGATTAATACAGAAAAAAATTAACATTAACTCATTTCAACGGTGGATAAAAGTTATTCTTAGTAAATACTTCTTTAAAGGGGCTTTTAATGTTACACTATCCCGAAATCAGGTAAAAATAACCCTAACTCCTACAAGGTTTAAGCCTATTTCTGACTATACCTATACTGATGTTAATTTAGAAATGCCGTCAGAAGAATGGTTGTATGACCTATTAAAGGAGTTAGGGTGTTTTAACTCTGAAAATAGAAGGATTGTTGAAGCTTGCAAGGTGGTAAAGCTTCATTTAACTAAGAATTTAATTACAGAACACCCTGTAATTACTTACATAGACAGCCTTTCTAATCGTACATATAAACGAATGAAGGCAAATATTATTGAGTCAAACGAAACAAACAGAACATTAAGTATTGCGACTCCCAAAAGAGACCGTAAAGTGAAGAATACCAACGGTGACAGGCAGTTTATCCTGTATGATAAATCTCAACAATTGAAAGATAAAGCAGGGTTTGAGTATGTGATTCTTAAAGCCCCTTTAAATGAAGCAGAAAAGCGACTTATACCGCTAAAATATTACAGTGAACAAACCGGCTATTTGCGTATATCCAAGTTAAACCTTGCAAGACTTGAACTCCAGTATGCAAACAGCAGTAAACTAAAGAAATTATCACAGTTTATAACTTGCAAGGAAGATACAGGATTGCAATTATGTACCCTGCTTGAGTTGTTAGCAGAAGGGGAATTGTGTTCAAAGCTGGAACAGTTCTATACTAAAGAATTACAGGAATACATTTTCTTTAATGTTCCACAAAATGAACCCCAACCTGCTACCAGATGGAATGGGTTATTTTCCGAATTAATTAACAATGCAGATATAAAGAGTATGATTGCTCTATACTCTGAATGTACAACGGAGAAGCTCAATAATAAAGGGAATTTTATGACTGCCGTCAAAGACGCTCAAAAAACTGCTTCTGATGACTTATACGCAGAACTATACAATAAACTAGGTATCGCTGAAACCGTTGTAGTTTCTGCATAAAAGCACTCACACGTTTAAAATGGGTATAACTTCATACCATGCAAGGCAATAAAATCGCTTCAAGGGCTCCCTAGTGGGCTTAGATTGAGGATTTCTGTTTGTGTTAGAATGAAAATAAGGAGTTGACATGAAAAAGACTGAAAAAGACATTAAGACATCCATTAAACTGTTTGAAGATTTTAAGGTTAGAACATCGTGGGATAGAGAGAAAGAAACTTGGTATTTCTCTGTTGTTGATATTGTCGGTATATTGTCAGATAGTAAAAATCCTAATAATTATTGGAAAGTGCTAAAAAACAGACTACGCAAGGAAGGTAGTCAGTTGGTTACAAGTTGTAACCAACTGAAAATGCAATCTTCTGATGGGAAGTATTATAAAACCGATGTTCTTGATACAGAAGGTGTTTTGCGTTTAGTTCAGTCTATTCCTAGCCCGAAGGCTGAACCTTTTAAACTGTGGTTAGCAAAAGTCGGTAGAGAAAGACTTGATGAAATTCAAGACCCAGAAATTGCTATTAACAGAGCATTACAATATTATTTAGCTAAGGGATATTCTCCGGAGTGGGTAAACCAACGCTTAAAGTCAATTGAAATAAGAAAAGCATTAACTGATGAGTGGAAAAGAAGCGGTGTTGCAGATAATCAATACGGCATTCTTACTGATATATTAACGCAGGAATGGTCTGGCATGAAAACTCGGGAGTATAAGGATTTTAAAGGCTTAAAGAAGGAAAGCCTAAGAGATAACATGTCTAATATGGAACTTGTTTTAAATATGTTAGCAGAAGTTTCAACAACTGAAATTTCTAAGGAAAAGAACCCGAAAACGTTAGAAGAGAATAAATCTGTAGCAAAACAGGGCGGAAGTGTAGCTAAAGAAGCACGAAAACAAATTGAATTACAGACAGGAAAGCCTGTTATTACTGATGAAAATTTCTTGCCACAGAGCAGAAAACCAAGGCAGATAGAGAATAAAGATTAAAATCCTCTTAAAAGGTACAAGTCTTGACAGATGTCCAGTAATAGTAAATAATGTGAGTGGATAACCTAGAGATTTCTTCCTACAGAGTTTCTGTATAGTACTCTAGGTTTTTTGTTGCCTTGTCTATGCGTTAAGGCTTAATTACATTCTTTTTTGCACCTACATAAAGGAAACGGTGCAGAAAGGAATTAGATTATGAAAAACATTGTTGAACCTATTAAGAACAAGAGGGATTTAGAGAGGATTGAGGTGTTTTTAGAACGTCACAGCAGGCGAAACCGACTCATATTTGCCTTTGGTATTAATACAGGTTTAAGAGTATCTGACATACTGGGATTAAATGTTGAAGATGTTGATGGTAAAAGCTACGTAGAGATAAAGGAGAAGAAAACCGGAAAGTATAAGCGTTTCCCTTTAAATACTAAGCTGAAAGCCTTGATAAAAGACTATTTGCAGAATGAACGTTGTAAAAGTTATTCCTTAGCGGAAAATGAACCGCTTTTTCTGGGGAAAAAACATTGCAGACTTGACCGTTCACAGGTATATCGATTTTTAAATGAAGCCTGTAAACAGCTGGGAATAGTTGCAAATGTAGGCACGCATACTATGAGAAAGTCTTTCGGGTATCATTTCTACAAACAGTATAATGATGTGGCACTATTGCAGAAGATTTTAAACCATTCAAGCCCTGCAATTACATTGCGATATATCGGTATTGCGCAGGAAGAAATCGACTTTTCTTATAACAACTTTGAGCTATAAATCCCAGAAATACACCATATTACAATACATCAGACTATCTATACAGATGTATAAACTACCTCAAGGATATTATAGCACAAACATGTAAAATTTTAATGGTGCAAAAGTAATGAAATTGAGAAAATCTTACATACCTAAAAGTTAGGTAATGTAAGATTTTGCGGTGTTATGCCCCATAATAGATAAAACGGTGCATACAGCTACCCGAAAGGAAGGTAGCTATGTGTAACATACAAACAGAAATTGATAGAATTACAAATCTTTTTGCAAGACTTCAAGATGTTGACTTAGAAACAGATGATGGGGTAAGGGAAGTAGGTTTTGCAAATTTGCAAGAGTATGAATTAATTAAAAACCTCCACGAACTCTTTGACAGGTTTTTAATGCTTACCTTTAATCCTAATGATTTTCCAGAGCCAACAGAAAGGAATCAAAGAGTACAAAGAATACAGCGAGATTTTATTCGCATACATGTCATAAATAGATTGGGGTTAAACAATGACCAAGCAAATTAAAATCCGAGTATATCCTGACGGAAGAATTGAGTCAGAAACTGTAGGTATCAAGGGTAAATCCTGCTTGAGCTATATCAAGGAAGTTGAACAATTAACAGATGCAAAGACTGTTTACTCTGAATTTACGGAAGAATATCATCAGCAGGAAGTACACAATGACACGTATAATGAGGGGTATCAGCAGGGTGGATATTAGGATTAATTCATACATACCTATAACTACCGCCGAAGGACCAAATACAAGGTTTTGTATCTGGGTTCAAGGGTGTTCTTTGCATTGCAAAGGGTGTGCTAATTCTGCAATGTGGGGTAAGAATGGCGGTACTGTTTACAAGGTGGAAGAGTTAATTGATTTAATCAAATCCTACAAAGACAAGATAGAAGGAATAACCTTTCTCGGTGGTGAACCTCTGGAACAAATAGAAGCAGTTACAGAAATCAGTAAGGCAGTTCAAGATATTGGGCTGTCTGTTGTTGTTTTTACAGGCTACAAATACAGTGAATTAACCGGCATGGAAACCTTTAAAGAACTCACAAAGTATATTGATGTCCTTATTGACGGCAGATACGAAGAAGAAAAACAGGATTTTAGCCGTCCTTGGGTAGGTTCAAGCAACCAGAATTATTATTTCTTCTCTGATAAGTATGATGAAAGCATTATCACGAAGTACAAGAACAAGATTGAAGTAAGAATAGATAAGAATAACAATATTTCTCTTAACGGAATGGGGAATTTTAAGGAAGTTTTAGAAGCAATGAGGTAAGGAATGGCACAAACAGCAACATTAGAAGGATTGAAAAAGACTGAACAACACTTAACTAACCTATTTAAGGCTAGGTTTTCTTTCGTCTACATTCCAACATGGGAAGAAATCAGAATTGTAGACCTTATCACTAAAATTGCTAATAATGTCAAAACTATTAAAACTAAGCGAGATGTGTTTATCTGGAGTTCAACGGAAGGTTTAAAAAAGAACCTAAAAGACGGACAGGAAAGCGTAAATAACGGAAATGAGCCGATTGACGCTCTTAATTTCATAGATAATTATAACAATCCTGCTATCCTGATACTAAAGGACATTCACCCATTACTTGGTTTGAATAACAGAAATGCAGATTATAACCTTATTAGAAAAATCCGTGATGTTGCCGGCTCTTTAAAAAATGCAGATGTTTCAAAGAACGTTGTAATTATTGCGCCTTCCCTTGTTCTACCTCTGGAACTTCAAAAAGATATTACCGTAGTAGATTTTGACCTGCCTACTCTTGATGAAATAAAATCACTCTTAAATGAAATGATAGAAATGAATGAAAGTTCCGGTATTGTAATTGATTTAAAGGAAGATGAAAAAGAAGTCCTTTGTAAAGCAGCGCAGGGATTGACTTTACAGGAAGCCGAAAACGCTTTTGCAAGAGCTATGGTTAGTAAAGGACAATTAACGATTAAGGAACTGGACGTAATCCTTGATGAAAAATGCCAAGTAATTAAAAAGACAGGAATACTTGAATTTATCAAGTCCGATTTCAATATGAATGATGTCGGAGGCTTGGAGAACCTTAAAAAATGGCTTATTAAGCGCAATAACTCTTGGCTTGGTAAGGCTCAAAAAGATTACAACCTTCCTGCCCCTAAAGGTGTATTAATAACAGGTGTTCCTGGGTGCGGTAAAAGTTTGACAGCAAAAGCTATGAGTGCGTTATGGCAATTACCTTTATTAAGGCTTGATGTAGGAAAAATCTTTTCCGGACTTGTCGGAAGCAGTGAAGAAAACATGAGAAAGGCAATCCAGACAGCAGAAGCCGTAGCACCTTCTATCCTTTGGATTGATGAGATTGAAAAAGGATTTGGCGGTAATGGCGGAGAGCGTGACGGCGGAACGGCTACAAGAGTTTTCGGAACATTCCTCACTTGGATGTCGGAAAAAACTAAGCCTGTATTTGTCATTGCTACTGCTAACAACATTAATGCTCTACCATCTGAAATGCTACGTAAAGGCAGATTTGATGAAATATTTTTTGTTGACTTACCGACAAAAGCTGAACGCAAGGTAATCTTTAAGCTTCACCTTGAAAAAAGATTAAGAGGTAGTATTTCTAAAGATTTTGCGGTTACTGATACTCTTTTAAACAAACTTGCGGAAATAACAGAAGGGTTTGTAGGTGCAGAAATTGAGCAAGTTGTTATTTCTGCCCTGTTTGAAGCATTTTCAGAAAACCGAACTTTAAATGAAGAGGATTTATACAAGGTTATAAAGAACACTGTACCGCTTTCTACAACTCAATCCGAACAAATCCTTGCAATACGTGAATGGGCAAATGAAAGAGCCGTAGCAGCAACAGCCCATGATGAAAGCTATAACTACGTGCCGGAAGAAACGCAGGAACAGATTGAACGAAAGAAGAAGGAAAAGAAATCCACAGAAACAGTTAAAAAGGCTCGTGGTGGCAGAACTATTGATTTTTAAGGAGAAATAATTATGGTAGACAATAATAACACAATCGAAGGTAGTAAGAGTGAAAGATTCTACAGATAATCATGAGATAATAGAGATTTACCATAAACAAGCCAAAGCCAAAAAGCTATCTGGTGATACACAAGGTGCAATTGATGATTACATTAAAATTATAAAGCTAAAACCTAATGATGTAGTCGCATACAATAATATTGGAAACATTTACTTTTCAAAAGATTATTACTTTCATGCACATTTAATGTATGACATAGCACTTGAAATTAATCCGGAATTTGAAGTTGCTACTAAAAACAGGAAAAAGTGTTCAAAAAGAATTCATATTGGCTTCATATATACTGATAAAGCCAAGAATGCTTTTAAGGATATAGTATTGCTAACAGAGGTATACTCAATATTAGATATTTTTGTTAAGTACAAAAGAAGTACTAAAGACGATGACCAATTTGATACCCTATCTATTATAAACAACAACTTTACTTACTATCTATTTTTAGAAGTTGTAAGATTATATAGAGAAAATGATTTTGATAAAATTAATCAATACTTAGACCTGATTTTAAAATATGACCCCAGTGATTACAGTGCTAATTGCTTAAAAATTAGGCTTGATTACAAATACATCGGAGTAGAACAAGCAATAAATAAGTTAGATAACCTGCAAGATGACACCTTCTCAGATTTCTTCTCGCAAATAACTTCCAACGAATTAAAAGGCGATATATATTTTGAAGAAAAAGACTATCAAAAAGCCTACAATATTTATAAAAAAGCTAGTTCTGAACCCTTTTCAAAGGAAATATTTTTTGAAAAAATGGGGCTGTGTTCTTATTATTTGAAGGATTATGAACGCACTATCAAGAATTTTGCCAAAGCTGAATACTCATTTAGTACACTAAATCATAGTAAAGAATATCTGAACAAAATTTTCGACCAATTTAGGCTCAATAATAAATTCCCGAAATATTTAAATAATATTGATTTACGGACTTTAGCCTTACATCTTAGTACAGAAAACTTAGAATACGTAGTATTGCAATTTAATAAAAGTGGAACTCCGGAAGTTGCTATTGAAATCATTACTAAAGTATTAAGGTATGACAAAAACCCGGAAGATTATCATTATTATCTTAGAGGCAAACTGCTATATGAAAATAATGATTTAGAGAGTGCCTTAGAAGATTTTGACAATGCTATTGATATTAATGAAGATAATGCAGAATATTATTATTATCGGGCTTTAACCTTGAACGCATTAGATGATTTTGACAATGCCAAAGAAGATTTATTGTATGCAATTTCACTATCGAATGACAATGAGAAGTATCAAACTACACTTGACTCTATGATAAAGCAAAATGAGTTCTTAAATTTATCCACTTGCTCAAAAGAACGTTTTGCAAAATTTACAGGGCTTAATGAAGAAAAAGTTAATAAATTCATGGAAAGACGCAGTAATGGGAAGAAATATTATGACTTTGCAACATTTTCTCGTGATTTAGAATTAATGCCTCATGAAATAGTTACTTTAGAAAATCGGATAATCTTTCATGCAAAACCTCAAAACAAGATGGGTAGAAAAATAGATTGGTAGCTAGATGACTAAAGGAGAAACAACATGTCTGTAAAGCAAGATTTAATAGATTTAGAAGAACTTGAAAAAGAACGAATGAAAGAAATGGGTGAAGAAAATTATTACAAATGGCTTGAAAGCAAGTTTAAGGTATTTGCTTGTAATATAGATACACTAAGTATTTTAAGACAAGTCTTAAACAAAGCCGGTTATGATTTTATAGAAATCAATACAGGGCAAAATATCTATCTTAAAACCCACCTAAATAAAAATGATTATGATTGTATCTGGTGGGTTATAGAAGATGGACAAATATATGCGCATATACACATTGATGTAAAAGACATTGATATTGTTAAGTTTACGGATAAATTAGAAGAAGTTACAGGACGGACTTGCTTCGATATCCCCAATGAATATACTGACTACATAAGTAAAAAGAATACTTATGAGGTATTCAAACAAATATCGAAACAGTATAACGCAGATATTCAGAATAAAATTTGTGACCGTATAAAGAAGAATATTGAAGAAAGTAAGACAATGAACATTGAAAATGAAGAAATTTTAGAAGATGACTCAATATTGATTACAATAAGCATTTAAGGAGAAATATGGCACGGCAAAAGACAGCAGTAAGCGTAAGAGATATAATCATTTTTATAACAACCGTGATAGCAATTATTACGGCTATTTTTAAGTTTCTTGCAGAGGTTAATAGACTGGGTTTGTGGAAAGAATTTTTCATTGCAACTGCTATCTTTGCAGGAAGTAATTATATAGCCTATAACCTTGGTAACGGTGATATTTTTCTTATAACCCTAATTATTACATTCATTGCCTATTGCATATTCTGGAGTTATAAATTTTCCTACAAAAGCACCAGATTAAACGCTGCTTTATGGAAGGAACGTCAATGGTGGTGGACTCTGGATGGGTGGCAGTTTGAGCAGGAAGTTGCAAATGTATTTAGAATGAATGGTTACAATGCAAAAGTAACTAAAGGTTCCGGCGATGGCGGTGTTGATATAATTTTAAAGAAAGACGGCAGAACTTCTATTGTACAATGCAAGCATTATCAAAGCCCTGTACCCCCTGAACCAATAAGAGCATTATGGGGCTGTAAAGATGATTTTAACGCTGATGAAGTAATTTTAGTTGCTTCCTCTGGAATTACAGATATGGGGGCAAGATTTGTACAAAATAAGCCCAATTTTAAGGTCTTAAACCTAGATGACATAATCATTATGGGGAATAAAGCACAGCAAAGAGAGTTAAGCAAGGATAGTGAACCAATCAAAGAACCTGTAATCAATCAAAAGACTAAAGCGCGAACCGGCATGGGCAGAAGGATTGATATATAATTTATAATATTTTGTGGTACAATCCTAAAAGAGCGAGGTGCTTAATGAGTATAAATTTCAGTTTTAATTCATTTGATAATAGTACTCAAAATAATACTATTACAATCAATAACAATGAAATTGATAGAATTTTAGAACTTTTAAAAGAGGTAAATATACCTGTTTCTGATATATCCGAATTAAGACAAGCAATAGCAATGGACAATGAGGAAACGAAACGTACCAACTCTATAGGTCATAATGTAAAAAACTGGTGTTTATCGATTTTTGATAAAGTTTCTACCGGATTAATCGTTAATGCTACATTACCGGTTATTAAAGAGAAAATAAGTAGTGTTTTGTCTGCTATTTACCAGTTTCCAGTGCAATTTTAGCATTTTGTGTACTATTATCAAATGAATTAAAATTAAAGTTGTTTTGTATAAATTTATCAATAAGAGGGTTTATTTTATCTTTCTGTTCTTTGGTAGGATTTTTAAATAAATTTTCCATCTCTGTTTCATTAAGCTCATTTTCCATGGCTAATATTAAATCCAATAACTTGGTTCTAATTGAACTTAAAATTCCGGCGATGAAAGCTGTATTTATTGGAACATATGCTTTTGTTACAACATAACCATTTCCCAATGGTTCGGACAAAATGGAGTATAATTCGGGTGGAATAGGTTTATGTATATCGTTTAATTTAGCATATTCAATCAAAGTAGAAACTTTTTCAGTAAAAAAACATTGACCTAAATTTTCTAATCCATGTTCTTTTAAGTGTAAATAAGGTAAAGTTACTTTTGTTCTTCTGCAAGCAAAATTTTCAACTGTACCAGTTAAATGACCTTCGAATATTCTATATGACGGAACTTCGTTTTCGTATCCATTAAGCTCAGAGTTTACAAAATCTGCTAACTGTTTATTTTTAAGTTTATGTGCTAATACCTTTAATTTTAGTAAAATATCTTCTAAAGGATATGATGTTTCTGTTAAACCTAATAAAAGTTCATTATACATGCTGCTCATAAATTTATTATATATCTGCCTATTATTATTTTGTGCAAAATTTAATAAAAAGTTAATGTTTTGAGAAAGTAACAATTTTTTAAAACAGGTCTACAAAAAGTACACTTTTCGTGGACTGTTTAGTGTTCACTCAAATCATTAATTTTTCGTGCAGTATTTTCTGCAAAGAAGGTGCATGAAACACACTTAACTTTTTATGGACTCTGAATACTTATAAAACGTACTTTTAGCAATATTGCACATGGACATAACGTCTTTTACTTTAATCAATCCATTTTTATAGAGTTCATAAGCACGTACAAAATCTTTCGGAATTTCTGCTTTCGGTCTGCCAAACTTAACCCCTCTTTGTTTAGCGGATGCAATGCCTTCTGACTGTCTGTTTCTAATGTTCAGTCGTTCTCGTTCAGCAACATAGCCGAGTAATTTAAGGATAATATCTGTAATCAACCTGCCTGTTAGTCCGTTTTGATTATCACGTGTATTGAGTACCGGCATATCCAAAACCTGAATGTCTACCCCCATATTAATAAGAGCTTCCCACTCATTACAGATTTGTTTATAATTCCTGCCAAATCTATCGATAGAATGCACTATAACAAGGTCGCCTGCTCTTAATTGTGATTTCATTGCCTGATACTTTTCACGTCCGACAAAATTCTTCCCTGAAGCCTTTTCAATAATGATTTCATCAACTTTAAGCCCTCTAAGGCTGTCAAGTTGTCTATCTTCCTTTTGCTCACGTGTTGAAACTCTTATATATGCGAATATTTTACCCATAATCAATTTACCTTCCTATTACAGATATTCTAAAGATACCTTTATGTTGTAAATGTTCTGCTCTAATGTATCAACCAAAGCCAATATACCTGTAAATTTTCGTTGATTGTCTTTGCCGATTCCTTCAAATTTCCAGATAGTATCCCTTAACATTACTATCAACCCATAAGTTATTTCGGTTAGTTCTTGTATGTCCTGTTTTTCCATATTTTACCTCTTTGTCTGCTTGTTGACCGTGTAGGGATAAACCCTACACGATATCGAATTTCATATAACTTGAAACCTTTAATAGTGCCTTGTACAGCTCTGCATACTTGGTCTTTAATGTCTTAGTATCTACATTATTTCTTGTAATTTCAGTTAGTTTAAAAGTAAATGCACCTGCTTGAAGTTCCATAACATTAGCCTTGTTCATAATTTCTTTAACTTCTGCAACTTTTTCATCTCTAAGCTCTTTTAGTTCAGCAATTTTTGCTTCAATTGATTTGATAACTCTTGCGTTATCTTCTAAGTTAATGTTTGTTGTAATTACTTGTGCTGTCATCGTTTCCGTCCTTTCTTTTGTTTTATACCTTACGTTATCATGATGTATCGACTTTTAGCATTTGTCAACAGGTCTTTTATGTTTCCGATACAAAACTTTACGAAAACGTGAGATATTTACAAAATGATGTTATACTGATTAAGAGAGGTAAACATGAGTAATCCAGAAACACCAAAATATATTGCGACAGATGAACGAAAAGAACAGGCTAGGAAGCTTGTAAAAGACTTTTTACAAGAACAGCACACATCAATATATAGATTAGCAAGAATGCTAAATGAGAAATACGGTCGCTCGGCTTCTGATTCAAACTTGTTAAATAAACTTGCAAGGTCGTCTTTTAAAGTAACAGAACTTATGGACATAGCCGAATTATTTGACTATGAAATAAAATTTGTGCCTAAAAGTCGAATAGAGGGGTATGAAGATAACAAACCAAAGCCTTAAATATATAACATACAGAGGGCTAAGCCCACTTAATACTTTTGCACCATAACGATTTTTACGGTGTTAATTTATCCATTTTATAACCGTTTCGCCTTTATATCCCTTAATCCACACAAACCACGCATAGGCAATAGCACTGCTGTTGTATGTCTTAAAATCCCCATTTTTCGCACAATTTATACGGCTGCTTGATATGTAAATGGTTTTAGGCGGATATTGTGCAAACAGTTGTTTTCTGGATTGACTTTCGAGAAACAGGACTTTAAGGAACATACAAACCTTTCTGCCTTCATTAACTTTACTCAAAGCATGTTCAACAAATTCCTGTGCATACTTGTAAGGTGGATTGGTTACTATATCCCCATTATGATAAGGCTCTGTATTGGATAAAAAATCTTCTACACTTCCATACCCCCTATTAATAAGGTCACTTGCTTTACCTAATTTACCTGCTTCATAAAATACTTTTGCTAAATGTCCTTCACCGCATGCACATTCCCAGATGTTATTTAAATCCGGCTCGACTTCTAACAACAATTTCCCTGCGATGGGGTCGGTTGCGTAATAGTCGTTACTTTCTCTTACTCCTCTTGCGTGATTTGTTGCACCAAGATTGATAAATGTACTTTCTTTCATGTGTTATCCCTTCAAATACTCATGAAAGAATTTAGCCTGCTAACCTCTCTACAACTGGCTAGACACATTATATATTGCCAAGCACCAAGGGAGTTTGGCAATATGAGGGGGTACAATTATTGATTGTTGAAAGGATAAGGTAATGCGCAAATATTATTTAATACCGTTAAGACATAAACTTTCGTTGAGTTCTAAATATTCTTAGGATTGATTTTTAAACACCATTGTGATAAGTTTTAAAAGTCAATTGCATTATGTAATTATTATGTAATTGAAGTTAGAACATTTAAAATATTATAGACGTACATAAACGAATTAGAAACCTGAAAAAGGTTATGGTAATTGCGTTTAAGGATGTTTAAAATATCGGATGACGCTGGTAAAAACTCCCTTGGGACGAGGGGGTCGCAGGTTCGAATCCTGTCATCCCGACCATTAGTAACATTTATAGTTGAAATTTTTTATTTAGCCTGTATAATTGTTGTACAGATTTGACAATTAAATAATGCGGAAGTAACTCAATTGCCGAGAGAGCCTTGGCTCTTGATTACAGATTATTCCCTGCCGACAAGGAAGGCAGGGGTGACAATTAAATAATGCGGAAGTAACTCAATTGCCAGAAAGCCAAAGGCTTTTGATTACAGATTATTCCCTGCCGATAGGAAGGCAGGGGTGACAATTAAATAATGCGGAAGTAACTCAATTGCCAGAAAGCCAAAGGCTTTTGATTACAGATTATTCCCTGCCGATAGGAAGGCAGGGGTGACAATTAAATAATGCGGAAGTAACTCAATTGGTAGAGTCCCTGCCTTCCAAGCAGGTTGTTGCGAGTTCGAGCCTCGTCTTCCGCTTTTTGTACATTAAAACAAAAAAAAGAAGAGAGTCTCTCCACGCATCTGTAAGCAAACAAGTTTGCAACATCTGCGGCTTACATGTTCAATTTGCTGATGCAAATTGCCAGCACCCGTCTTTCTACGAAATCAAAGATTTCTTGAATGTCGTGCGAGCCTCGTCTTTCGCTTTTTGTTTAATCTTTTTTGTGTATTACGGCGGCATGGCCAAGTGGTAAGGCAGGAGCCTGCAAAGCTTTCATCCCCAGTTCGAATCTGGGTGCCGCCTTTTACTTATTTTAGAAGTATAAATAATGGGGAAAATTTTTGGAATATCGGATAATCCTGTGTCTACAATAGGCACTGTAATAAAACCTTTGATTTACAGAAAACCTGCTATCAATGTAACGAATTTTCCAAAGAACCAGAATATGCGGGATGAATTTGTTGCACACGAGAAACTAAACAAATCTAACATGTTTGTTAAAATGCGAAACGGGATAGGTAAACTTCTGCCTCATTTCAGTAAAGCAAGACCACCTAAAAAGTAATATCAATCATAATATTCAAATTCAATATGTCCAACTTTTATGGTATCACCGTCTTTTATGCCGGAAGCTTTTAATGCTTCAAAAACATTCATTGAAGCCATTATGTTCTGGAATCTGTAAATCTGGTCAATATTTCTTGCATCAGTAACATTTGCGAGCCTGAAAAGCTTTCCGCCTTCGATAACAAATGTATTTTTGTCGACCTTGTAAATAGAATATGCACTGTCATCATTATCAAAAGCTGCCAAATCTTCTTCTATGTCCACAGGTATGTGGGGTTTTGGTATTTCATCTACTTTCCGTGATACAAAATTTACAAGCTCTGTTACGCCGTCTTTTGTTGCTGCAGAAATTAAAAATACATCATTTGAATATTTTTTAAACTCGGTAAGATATTTTTCTTTTGTCTCAGAATCAATCGCATCAGTTTTGTTAAGAGCTATGACCTGATAAAGCTCTGAAAGCTGCTTTGAATGTTTTGCAAGCTCGTTATTAATTTTTTCGTAATTTTCCAAAGGATTTTCTGCCGTTAAATCAATAACGTGTATTAAGAACCTGCAGCGCTCAACATGCCTCAAAAACTCATGCCCGAGCCCTATGCCCTCGCTTGCACCTTCAATCAGCCCAGGAATATCAGCAACAACATAGCCGTCTCCGTTTTGTTTTTTTACAACCCCGAGGTGCGGAACAAGAGTAGTGAAGGGATAGTCAGCAATTTTGGGCTTTGCTGAACTAATAACACTGATGAGTGTGGATTTTCCGGCATTCGGCATTCCGAGCAGTCCAACATCGGCAATAAGCTTAAGCTCCAGTTCAAGTTCACGTTCAATACCTGCTTCGCCAGGCTCGCAGAACTGTGGTGCACGTTTTTGGGGTGTTGCAAAACGGCAGTTCCCGCGGCCGCCTCTTCCGCCTTTGGCGACAAGAATTTTCTGGCCTTCTTCTGTGAGGTCTGCAATAATTTTGTCATTTTCAGGGTCTCTGACTATTGTTCCAGGCGGAACTTTTATATAAAGGTCTTTTCCGCCTTTGCCGTGCTGTGATTTTGCACGACCGTTTTCTCCGTTTTCGGCTTTAAATACAGATTTATACCGGAAATCCAAAAGCGTGGTCATACTTTCGTCTGCAATAAAATATACACTTCCGCCCCTGCCGCCGTCACCGCCCGCAGGCCCGCCTTTGTCCACGTATTTTTCACGGCGCCATGCGACAGCACCGTTTCCGCCTTTACCGGATATTATTCTAACTTTTGTCTTATCTAAAAACATTTCTTAGTCAACGTATAAAAAATCTTCATTCTCATCCTGATAGTCTTCCCAGCCGGGTATTTTATACTTATTTTCAGCAATCTCTTTTTCAGAGAGCTTTCTGACACCTTTCTGGTCTTTGTTCTTTTTCAGGAGGTTAGCTACATTCATCATTGCAAGAGAATTGAGAGTAGCATTGAGCTGGGCGCTTCTGTCCACGAACTGTGAATTTTGCATTCCGTCCATGTCATCAGGCATTTGTTCCTGCGCAAAGTATTCAGTTCCCTGACCCATTTTTTCATCAGAGGTTTTTGCCGCAGTACCGGATATGTCGCCGCTTTTGAAATTAAAGCTGCCACCGATTCCGAAAAATCCAGCTGAGCGATTATCTACCACTTTTTACTCTCCTGAGTCTCTCTTACACTAATTTTTTGTAACTTTATAGCTTAAAAAACCGTAATGATAGTTTTTTGCTATCTTATTTGTATTATTTTATCTTATGTTAACAATTATTTACATCCGCCTGATAATGTAGGTGTTTAGGTTTAGAGATTGAAATACACAAGAACTTTGACAATAGATATCTGTGCAAATCTCAGAAAAATAAGCGCTACAATCGGCGAAAAATCCAATCCACCGACAGGCGGTATAATTCGCCTGAATGGATTCAGAAATATATCTGCTGCGGAAGCCATTGTTCTCCAGGGATTTTTGTACCAGTCTATGGACGGTATCCAGGTAAGAAATATTCTTACTATCAAAAACCACCCGTATATTTCGAATAACAGGTTAACAATACTTGCGATAAGCAATAGTTTCTCCTCATTTTTTATAATATTTGTTGATTAAACTCTTGAGCCTGCAATAGTCTGTGCGCACTCACAGTTGTTTCTTTCGACAGGAATACGTTCAATCAGACTGAATAACAGATTTTTTAGTTTATGGTTGTTTGTTTCAAAGACTTTCATGACTTCTGCATGTGATACAGGTGGAACTTCTCCGACGAGGCCTGCATCGTAGTCTGTAATCAAAGAAATATTCAACGGACACATATCCATTTCTTTTACAAGATATGCTTCCGGAAACTGTGTCATGTTAATAACTTCCCAGCCTTGTGATGTAAAGAATTTTGACTCGGCTTTTGTTGAGAATCTTGGCCCGTTTATTACAACAACAGTTCCTGTAGAGTGAAGTTTTATACCTGCTTCTAGTCCTGCTTCTATTGCTAATTTACGCATTTCAGGACAATAGGGATTTGCCGCACTGACATGGGTTACAATAGGCCCGTCAAAGAAGGTTGTTTTTCTTCCGTCAGTCCAATCAACATACTGGTCGCATATGACAAAGTCACCGGGTTCAACATGTTTTTGAAGACTGCCTGCTGCACAAGGAGATATAACTCTTTGTACTCCAAGTGATTTCATCGCCCACACATTCGCCCTGTAATTTATGAGATGGGGCGGGATAGTGTGATTTCTGCTGTGTCTGGGCATGAATGCAACTTTGTGCGGTCCTATAGTGCCGATAAATACACTATCAGATGGCGCACCGTACGGTGTTTCGACCCTCATTTCTTCAATGTCGTCGAGAAATTTGTAAAAACCGGAACCGCCAAAGACTCCTATAGTGGCTATTGTTTTATTATTCATTATTTATTATTTATCCTTTTTATTATTGTTTAACTCTGTCTGTGTTGTCAGGTATTCTTCTTCAAGTCCGTCTTCCGGTACACCAACCTGGCCGTCTGCGTATACAATGATTTCACATCCGTTAGTTCTGTCGCATCTGCCTTCTTCCTGTTCGCCGTTTATGTCAACAGCAATAGTTTTCGGATAAGTGCCGCCGCCAAGACCGTACCATTCAACACCGTTTGAGGTTGTAAAGTTTTTGGTAGTAGCGCCGGAACCGCAGTTTATATCACCTATTGTATTCAGTTTTTCTGCAGTATAGTAGCATAATGCGTTTTCTTTAGTTACATTGTATTTTGTACCTTTGATTTCTATCCATGCCGGCTGACCGTCTATTTCAAGCGGATCCTGTGAAAAGTCTGCATGATCTTCGGCGTCTAAATCCTGGTCGTATTTTGTGTAATCATTAATTAATTCATAAACAACGGATTCCATTGTATGATAGGTTTTTGTGAACATCATTTTTTCTTTATCAGGCTGAACCCTGTTCAGAGCTCTCAGCATCAAGGCCATAACGACGCCTATAATTGCCATCGCGATTAGTGCTTCTGAAAGTGTAAATCCTGTTCTCAATCTTAATTTACTCATAATTAATTCCTTACTAATTCTTATTACACAATATATTGATTAAATTATATGCTATATTCAAAAATTAAGCAATTTTTTATTAGTAAATGTTTTTATATAAACAGGTAGTTTAATAGACAGGTTAGTATTATGACAACAATAGGCAGCAGTGTAAATTATCAGCCGGTAAAATATTCTTACCCTCCAAATACAAAAGGCGCAGCAAAAATGACCGAGGTCATTGCGAAAGAAAATTATGACCTTCAGATGTATAAAACGGAACACAAACCGTCTTATACCTGGCCGGTTATCGGAATGGTGTCATCCGTTCTGGCATTTATTGCAGTAAAACTAATAAAATAGTTATACCGACCTAATCGATTCAATAATGGATATGATTTCTTCTGTCAAATCTCTCTCATTATTGATATTTTCATATATTTGTTTCGCAAAATCAGCTTTTTGGTAATCACCGAGCTGATTTTCGCGATAATAATCCGCTAAAATTTTTGTCATGGGCAATTTTCTTTTAAAGTCAGACACTGATGATTTCAAGATGTTTTTGAAGTTTGTATTTATTGTACGCCTGATTAAGGTCAGCGGAAAAATGTCTTCAAATTCGCCATGCTTTATTAAGTAGATAGTGTCCATGGGTCTTAAAACTTTTTTTATTATATTTGAAATCGGTTCTGCATCAGCATCTAACAGTATAAACACGGGGATTTTTAGTTCATCTTTCAGTTCGCAGTATAGTTTGGCAACCTGATTTTTTCCCCCTGCACTGATTATATGCACGCCGTATTTATTAAAGTCGTATCCGTATGCCGCGGCAAATTTAGGGAGCAGAATCTCTTCTGTGATACCCTCGCACAAAACGACTTTTTCTGCCGGAAATTTTAATGCAAATTTTTCTCGCAGCTCTTTTGAGTCAGTTTTTTTATTGTTTTGCTGCAAAACCAGTCTAATAATATTTATCGGAAGTTTTTTATACCGTCTTAAAAGATTAACCGTGTCTGAATAATCTATTTTGGATGAAAGATAATCAAGCATACTTTCCGGAAGATTAAACGTTTCAAATTCTTCCTTCATAAGTAATCTGTTCAAAGTGTCGTCTGTGCAGAGTTTGTTGAAATATTTTTTCAAAGACCCGTTCCATATATTTTCAACCAGCTCTGCAACAATTTTTCCGTCGAGCGCAAAGATGTCTTGTCTGCTCAATTTAGGTTCAATAAGATGTTTTGTTAAAATTTCGGAAAATACGCGGGAATATTTTTTTTCCGTGTATTTAAAGCGAGTAAGTCTGTCGAGATTTATTTCAAAATCATCTATACTCATCTCTCTAAATTTTATATTATCAATATCTATTTCTTTCAACTTGTTCAAAAATTCCTCCAGCTTTTTTTATATTATATCAAAAAATAAAAAAGCTTAATATTACTTATCATTTTTTAAAAAACGGGCAAATTTTTTCATTATCTGTTTTTATATAGTTAAGGTGGAAGTAAACGTGAATATACAGGCAATTAATTGTTACAATAATTCTATATATACTGCAAGTGCACAGAAAAAAACAGCTGCACCTGCTTTTTCTGCTGCCTTTCCAATGATTAACAGAAAACCTTCCCCTAATACAAATGCCGCTGCTTCCGCCCCTGTATACACTATACGAACCGCACTTTCTACTAATGACGAAAAAACGAAGTACAACAGAGTATCAGAACTTCTGGATAGAAAAACAAAAAAAGTATTAAATAAACTACTTAAGGAAGGCAAACTTCTGAACAATATATCTAATGACAACAGCACTGTCCTTGATAATTTATACAAAATCGTAACAAATCCGAGAGTTCTTGGGCTGGATAAGCAGAATATACTCAAAGAAACTATTGAAACTATAAATTATCCGTTTATTATAACCCAGAAATTCGGAGATTTGCCGGAAATGAGTAGAAACGAGATATTAAAAAACGCCACTCCCGTAAACCCGTCTTTTCCTTTTACGAGTGAAAATCTCGATGTTCATTCGAGTACATGCCCGGCAGCTAGTATTGAATTTAATCTTGCGCATAAAATGCCTGCAGAATTTGCAAGAATGGCAGAGAATCTTACTTCCGAAAAAATGAGTGTCACAAAAAGAATAGACGTAAATCATTTGTCCCAGAGTCTCATTAATACGTTATGGATGCTGGATGCCTTCAAAACTCCGCACAGAATGCTCGATTGGAACACTTTGGAGGTTGAGTTGAAACCGGACAGAAATGCGATTATAAGAGCAAGGGTTCAGAACACATACTGGGATAAAGGCGAACGTTCTGTTGTGGATGTACTCATGCAGTCTACATTTATGAATGTCGGGGCGCAAAATACCTATGACTCGCTTATTG
The DNA here is from genome assembly GCA_944322755.1 of Candidatus Gastranaerophilales bacterium. Taxonomy (GTDB): domain Bacteria; phylum Cyanobacteriota; class Vampirovibrionia; order Gastranaerophilales; family Gastranaerophilaceae; genus CALUPY01. The sequence continues at coordinate 23,599 of CALUPY010000011.1, forward strand.
ACAGAAGAATTCCGAAGTACAATGATGATGACAGCGGGCTTATTGATATAGAAAAGAATTTTGCAGAGGAGCTTGCAACAGGAAAAGGCAAGGTCTGCGTCACTTATCAAAAAATGGATGACAACGGAAAACTTACAGGCTATGAATGTGAACTGTCTGAAACCCTTCAACATATCAGAGATACTCTGAAACAGGGCGATAATGTTATTATCGGCTATACATACTGCGATAGTGACAATATAGTTATAGGCGGGCATGAAATTACCATAATAGGAATTGAAAAAGGCAAGAACGGCAAAGAATACTTTATCTGCAATGATACAGATGACGGCAGGGATGAACCTATTAAGTATCAGGTTGATGACCTTCTTCCGCGAATTCACCATGCCGGTATTCCGAAATCCGTACTGATTAATAATGTTGAATTTGTGGACGGCTGGAAAGAGCTTATGGAAATTTACAAAGAAAACAAAGCAGGAGCTGTTCAGGCTGCATAATCCAGTAACACCTATGCAGTTTTATACTGAACCGGCTTTGCAATTTATCACTTTGTTTTCTGTAAATCGAGAAGTTGTTTATACAATGCAACTTCTTTTTCTGAAATATCTTTCGGTATATTGAGGCTGATTTTTGCATTCAGATTGCCGTAACCGCCGCCTTTTTTCGGAAGACCTAGCCCTTTGAGTCTTAATGTGGCACCGCAGGAGGTTTTTGGCGGGATTTTTATATTTATATTGCCATGGAGAGTTTTTATCTCTTTCTGGCAGCCGATTACAGCTTCTGCCGGTGTAACTTCAATCGTTTTCGTGAGGTCGGTTCCGTCTATTTTGTATTCTTTATCACTAAAGTGTACAACAAGATATAAATCGCCATGCTGACCGCGTGCAGAAGTTTTTCCTTCGCCCTTTAATCTGATTTTCTGACCTTCTTTTACTTCCGGCGGGAGTTTTATGTTGAGGCTTTTCGTTTCACTGACAACGCCCGCACCGCCGCAATTATAGCAAACAGAGCCGACACCGCTGCATTTCGGACATTTTTCAATGCTGTTTATTTTTACGGAAACAGGTTTTTGGTCAAAAATATTTTTTGCTGTTATGTTGATAGTCTGCGTAATATTAAGCTCGGTTTTAGGCTCTTCCGGTGCGGTTCTTCTTGATGTTCGTCTGCCTGAGCTGCCCATGCCGCCCAGTCCGCTTAAGTCTTCATAGAAACCGCCGGCGCCCTGGCTGCTGTATCCGCCGAAAATGGTTTTGAAAAAGTCGGAAAAACCGCCCAAATCTTCAAAACCGCCTGTTGTATAAGTTGCACCGCCGTAATTTCCGCCGCCAAAACCGCCAAAGTCAAAGTTTATATTCTCAAATCCCGGAGGCGGGGTAAAGTTTGCACCCTGCTGCCAATTAGAGCCAAGGCTATCGTATCTTGCCCGTTTTTCTTTGTCAGAGAGAACCTCGAAGGCTTCATTTATATCTTTAAACTTATTAGAAGCTTCGGGTGTTTTGTTTACGTCCGGATGGTATTTTTTCGCGAGTTTACGATAGGCTGATTTTATCTCCGCCTCTGTTGCATCTCGTTTTACGCCCAATATTTCATAGTAATCTTTATATTCCATAGGTAGTGACCTTCTTATCAATGTTTATCTATTTCTTTTATAATAATACAAAATCTGCACTAATTAGTTGATTTTAATTATTTATTAATAAATTATTCTTAAAAGTAGCCGTAAAATATAATAAGAATATATTCAAAAATAAAGTAACTTTATGAAAAAATTTTTAGCTGATTTATTAATTTTCTTTTTTATTGCAGGCATGCCGGCTCAGTATGCAATGGCTGCAGTGCCTGTTCCAGCAGTCAGCCAGCCGCCGTTTGAGGGGATATTAAAACAGTCGGAGATAAAAATTAATGCTATAGACCCGTTGACTGACCCGAGCTTTACCGGCAGATTTTTTCCCGGCGGCAGGGGGGCAAATCAGCTAATAATTTACACGAAAAATTCCGGTTTAAGAACAGGGACAAATGAATTTGGCGCAGAGGCTATTGTTGTTGACGATACTGTTGTGCAAATAAGCGGCGCTGATTCAATTATACCGGCGAACGGCTACATTATAAGCGGGCATGGTAAAGCAAAAAACTGGATAAATGAAAATCTTCTGATAGGTACAAAGATTTCGATTGACACCCAAAACAAAAAACTAACCGCATATCTTACGAATGACAGTTTTTTATTTGCTACAAGAGAAAAGATTAAAGAAGTCGGACAGATTATAAATTATTACAAAGGAAAAGACACTTTTTACAACGATTACTATTCAAAATACTATATTAATAAAGCTCAGGAAAATCTTTTGGAAGCAGCCAAAAAGCCGGATGATACCCAGAAATATTCCTCTCAGGCAATTACCTGTGCAAACAAAGCATTACAGCATGCAATACCGTATTATGAATCGGAATTTAAGGGTGTTTGGGTCAGACCTGTTGAAAAGACTCCGGAAGATATAAAAAAGACTATAGACAGAATTAAAAGTTTTGGAATAGACAATATTTTTCTGGAAACATATTTTCAGGGAAAAACAATTTTTCCGAGCGAAACACTTGCAAGATACAATGTCCAGAACCAAAGAAATGAGTTCAAGGGATTTGATCCTTTGAAAATATGGATTGAGGAAGCTCATAAAAGGGGAATGAAAGTTCATATCTGGTTTGAGACATTTTATGCCGGAAATGAAAACCCGAACAAAAATCCCCTGAACGTAATACATGTTTATCCTCAGTGGGGTAATGTCACGAAGGCAAAATACAATTCGAATATGCCGGTTGCTTCTCTTTCAGAGCATAACGGATATTTTCTTGATCCGGCAAATCCTGCAGTACATACATATTTACTTGCTCTGTTAAAAGAAATAATAGACAAATATAATCCTGACGGAATAAATTTGGATTACATCAGATACCCTCAGAGTATTAGCGCAAAATTTGCAGGATACGAACTTTCAAACTGGGGCTATACCCAGTATGCACGTAATGAATTTAAAGGTATATACGGCGTGGATCCGGTTGAACTTGTGTACGGGACACAGGAGTGGAACTACTGGGATAAATACAGACAGGACAAAATTACGGATTTTGTATATAAAGCAAAGCTGATGACGTACAAAAAGAATATTCCCCTCACTGCAGTTATTTTCCCTGACCGTTTAAAAAGTCTTGAGGTAAAAATGCAGGACTGGAAAACATGGTCTGTTTATAATTATGTAGACGGTTTTACTCCACTTATACTCACCTGTGACAGAGACACTGCTGATTATCTCATCAGAGATATCAGAATAAATTCCCAGCCTGCCACAAAAATTTATCCGGGTCTTTTTGTTGCATTTATGAACGGAAATCCTGATGACCTGTTAAGACAAATCCACCAGAGCAGAAAGCTCAAAGCTTCGGGGGTGATTATGTTTGATTATGCGCATTTACAGCCGAAATATACAGATGTTCTTCTTGTAAGCGTGTTTACAAAACCTGATGAAATGAACCTCAGAGGCATTCCTCTTTCTGAAAAACGCAAGGCAAAACAGATTATGAAAGAGAAAGAAAACTCCAAAAAACAGAAAAAAGATTAAATTTTCAGGATACGCTAAATAGCTACAATCTTGTGAAAGCCAAAAGAAAAAGATTATCACCCCAATTTCTTTATTTTACGCATCTTACTTTGATTTGTGTGTCATACGGATATTTATCTTTTATAACAGTGCCGGTCTTAACAGGAACTTTGTTCTGCGAAGCAATTTTATAATCATAGTACAAGTAGCCTTTTAGTTTTATACGGCGTCCAAGACGCGGTTGGGGTTTTGCATCTGTTACATGGTATAAAATATACTCGCCTGAATTATTCATCGAAGAGGTCGCATAATACGTGCCTCTAAAGAGGTATTTTGATGTTGGAGAAGAAACAATCCGCACAAATTCATCATCTGTAGCGTTTTGTATATTTTTATCATTCTGCAGCATTCTCGACCCCAGAGCCATATATTCATCAACGGTCGGAAGCCGCATACCTACTTCACTGCAAGCCTGTTTTCCGTTTTTGATAACTTCTTCAATTTCCGGTTTTTCATAATCAATATACATATTTACAGGTGTAAAACAGAGACCGTCTTCCATAAGAACACATTCTCTTGCTGCCCACTTATTGGTTTCTTTTAATTTATATTCTTGCTGGATTTTTTCACGATTCTTCTGTTCCGAGACTTTAGTATCAAACGCTTTTGAGTTTATATTAATTAAAATCATTACTACTATTAATACAACCATCACCACCGAATGTTTTGCAGCAGTTTCGATTTTGTTATTAAAAAGATATCCGGGAACCAAAAATAGCAGAAGACCTGCATAACAGATTAGCAAAATTAGTGCAAGTGATATCAGCAGCCCTACTAAAATAAACCAGGGGGCCTGAGCTAAACCAGCCAAAACAACAGAAAGAAAAGGAAGTAACGCAATCTTAAATAAATATCCCCTTAGAAACAATACTTCAAATAAAAGAATCAGATAAATAACATATGTTAGAACAACAAAACCGAACAAAATTTTTTGTTCTTTTGTCAGTTCTTTGAGAGTTTTCATACTCAGCTAACCCTTATAAACTCGCAGCTGTAGTTATTATAACAAAATTTATCATAATTATCAAATTTATCAAACGCTATACAGCTTGCGGGTTAACTATTCATAATATGAATAAGAATCATTACTACTATTAATACTACCATCACAATCGAATGTTTTGCAGCAGTTTCGATTTTATTATAAAAAAGGTATCCGGGAACCAAAAACAGCAGAAGACCTGCATAACAGATTAGCAAAATTAGTGCAAGTGATATCAGCAGCCCTACTGTACCCATTGCTGGGGTTAAACCAGGAGTAATAGCTAGAAAAAAAATAGGCAGCAACGGAATCACTAATAACAATTCCCTTGGAAGTTCAAATAAAAGAATCAGATAAATAACATATGTTACAACAACAAAACCAAACAAAAATTTTGGTTCTTTTGTCAGTTCTTTGAGAGTTTTCATACTCAGCTAACCCTTATAAACTTGCAGCTGTAGTTATTATAACAAAATTTATCATAATTATCAAATTTATCAAACGCTATACAGCTTGCGGGTTAATAATATGATTAATGCATATATTCCACAAACAGGTACAGCCGGCTGTCTATATGAAAATCTTAATATATCCTTGTAATTTATCATTTTTTTATTCATTATTGTAATATGAAAAATTCTAGGAATGGTAAGACAGAAAATTACAGACTGAATAAATTTATTGCCCAAAGCGGTCTCTGCTCTAGAAGAAAAGCCGATGAACTCATCGAATCAGGGTGTGTTAAGGTGAACGGAAAGATTGCAGAAGGGCTTGGTATGCTTGTTTCGCCAAAAGACAAAATCACCGTAAACGGCACAGAGATAAAAAGAGTGCAGTACACTTACGTAAAATATTACAAACCCGCCGGCTACATAACCACAATGGACGATGAAAAAGGGAGAAAAACCATCTATGACATTCTGCCTGAAGAACTTAAGAAACTCAAACCGGCAGGCAGACTGGATAAGGATTCTACAGGTTTGATTATTTTGACTGACGACGGCGATTTGATATACAAACTCACACACCCGTCAATCAAAATACCAAAGGTCTACAGAGTTGCAGCGCAGGGAAAAATGAATCTCGAACACCTGAAACAAATGGCAGACGGCATAGAAATTGAAAAAGGCAAAATTGCCTATGCAGATGCGATGATTGTTGAATACGACGGAAAAGATACAGTACTGCAGATTACGCTCTATCAGGGGCTTAACAGGCAGATTAGAAAAATGCTGGACTTTCTTGGACATCCCGTAATATCATTAAAACGTGTCAGCCACGGCACAGTGAATATTCAGGGAATGAAAAAAGGACAGTTTAAGTATATTAAGACAAGAGAACTCAAAGAACTATTAAATCAGCTTGCAAAAGCCGAAAAGTTGGCAGAGCAGGAGAAATAAAGATGCATATATTTGTTACAGGTACAGATACAGATGTAGGGAAAACGGTTGTTACAGCAGGGATTGCGGCAGTTATGCAGTCTCTCGGGTATCAAGCCGGCGTCTACAAACCATTTCAAAGCGGAGCTATTGAGCGTAACGGATTTTATGTATCTCCGGATTTGGCTTTTGTAAAGAAAATGGATTTTTACATAGAAACCCTTTGTTCCTACATTCTTAAAGAGCCGGCTGCACCGTTTATTGCGGCAGAGCTCGAACGCATAAATATTGATATGGAAAATATCACAAAAGATTTCAGCTTGATAAAGAGAAAATGCGAAACCGTTCTGGTGGAAGGTGCAGGAGGGCTTCTTGTTCCCGTAACACAGAGAGAGACAATGGCGGATGTGATAAAACTGCTTGATATTCCGACAGTTATCGTTGCACGTCCTGATTTAGGAACGGTAAACCACACTCTTATGACAATAAATCAGGCAGAGCTTATGGGAATAAAAATTGCAGGTGTTATTATAAACAAATATCCTGAAGACAAAGACGATGTTGCCGTAAAAACAGCGCCGCGGCTGATTGAAGATTATTCAAACGCAAAAATCCTCGGCATTATCCCTGAAATTAAGAATTTTCAATACATTAAACCCGGTGATTTGATTGATATAATGATAAATTGCGTTGATATAGAAAAAGTTTTCGGTTTGAGAATACCCAAATTGAATCTGGAATACTAAAATCCATACCCCACTTGTTTTTCCAAAACATGAGTTATGATAAACATATAGTGGCAAGCCATAAAGAAATGGCTCTTTATTTGCACTCTATAAGAATAAATACAATTTGTAAAGCTGCTATAAAAGCCGTTATTGCGGCTTTTATTATCAGATTATCCATCCTCCCCTTTCCAGCAAATTCCTCACAAATTGTATGTGATGGCAAAGGTGAATGTAACCTTAAAAACATAAGCGATGAGTAGGATAATTTTGTATTTTTATAAAAACTATTATCTCTCAAAATACGATTATTGCAGTATGTTCCACCCATTCTTTGACGCAAAGAACGGGTGGAGCCCAAGAAACATGCCGACCTGCTGCTCCGCTCATACAGAAACTAAATTAAACATTAGTCTCATAACTCGCAGCCCATATTTCCGCAAAAAAACATAAAACATTAAAGACCTTGAAAATAATTACGGGCTGCTCAAACAGATGAGACTAACCGTTGTTTAATTAACTTTCCGTAACTCGCTGTGCAAAGGTCGGCAGGGCTTTACATACACAATTTTAGTTATTTTTCTATTTTATTTTTAAATTTCCTACCAATTTGCTCTATTTTTAAATTCAGGGTGTAGTCTTACCCCGAGTTTATTACATCAAAAAATCACTTACAGAAACAGCAACAATATTTTTCTGCCGAAAAGCATTGCGCCTATAAGAACCGTTGTGGTTGCCGCTATCAGAACAACTCCGGCAGACAAGTCTTTAGCCATTTTGACCATAGTGGAATACTGGTTTTTAAAATACGCATCCAGTGTAAATTCAATAACAGAATTAAAAAGCTCTGCTGCTATTACAAAACCTATAGAAAGAATGAGCACGCAGTATTCAATACATTTAAAATTCAATAGTATTGCGGCAAGAAGGGTTACAAAACCGGCAAGCAGATGAAAGCGATAGTTTCTCTGGCTTTTATAAGCAACACTAAGCCCTTCGAGCGCATTTTTAAGACTTTTAAAAAAACCTGAGGAAGTATACTTAGACATTTATTGCTCCTGTCATTTCTTTTTGCATATTCCACATTTCGGTCAGAGTTTCTTCCGTCTGGTGGTCATAACCTGCAAGATGAAGTATACCGTGAGCAAGCAGAAAATACAATTCATCATATAAATCGTGCCCGTTTTCATCTGCCTGTTCTTTTGTTTTGTCCAGAGAAATTATTATCTCGCCGAGATTTATTTCACCGTCAAAAATAAACCGTTCCTCCGGTTCACTATCTGCAAATATAGCGAAAGAAATAACATCCGTCGGTCTGTCTTTGTCTCTGTACTCTCTGTTTATTTCATGGATTTTTTCATTGTTGCAAAAAACTATATCAAAGCTTATTGTGTCAAAATCCTCTCCACCCAAACAAGATTTTTTAACCCAGCCGTCATTATCCAGAAAAAACGCCATCATCTTTTTCGTATTGTCCGTAAGTTGCCGCATGTCAATCTGCGGTTCAAAATTTTCATAAGCATTTTCCAGAAAAATGTTGAGTTCTTTTTTATTCTTCATCGTTATTTTTGTTTAATCTTTTTTGAATCTTTTTTTCTACTTTTTCTTCGTCGGGAGACATGATTTTTTCAGGCGCAACAAATTTTTTCTTTGCTTTAACTTTGTCTTCAAGCTCCTGAATAATATTTTCGTGATATTTAATTCTCTGATGGTGAGCAGCCCTGAGATTTTTGCTAAATGTTGCGGCTATTGTTTTCAAATCTTTCAGGGTAAGAGGGCTGTCTGAAAGCTGACCGTCATTCAATCTGTCTTGAATAATATTATTAATCATATTATCCAGTTCCTCGACGCTATGGTCTTTTAATGTTCTTGAAGCAGACTCCACTGCATCGGCAATCATCAGAATCGCAGTTTCTTTTGTGTTAGGTTTAGGTCCTGAATATCTGAACTGTTCTTCCGTAACCTTTTCATCGCCTTCTTCTTGTTTTGCCTGATTATAGAAGTATTTAGCAAGCGAATCACCGTGGTGCTGGATTATAAAATTTTGAATAACAGGCGGAAGCCCGTATTCTTTAGCCAGGTCCAATCCGTCTTTCGGGTGGGCTGTGATAATCATTTTACTCAATCTCGGATTAAGTTTTGTATGAGGATTTTCAATACCGAGATATGTCTGGTTTTCTACAAAAAACAGCGGGCGTTTCAATTTGCCTATATCATGGTAAAGTGCGCCGACTCTCGCAAGCACCGGATCTGCACCGATTGCCTCTGCAGCACTTTCACAGAGATTTGAAACCATCAGACAATGAGCAAACGTACCCGGTGCATCCATTTGCATACGTTTCAAAAGTTTCTGGTTGTGATCGGCAAGTTCTGCAAGTCCGTACGGGGTCACAATCTGGAAAACACTTTCGAGTATAGGTATTGTACCGAGTACTATAACACCGCTCAATATGCCGTTTATAAAACCGATGATAGAATCTTTCCATATCAGAATCGGATTTATGTCTGTTACATTATTTTCTATTATGTAAATATCAAGAATGAGGAAGAACATGGCAAGAGCTATTTCCAGCCCTATTTTTATTAAATCAAATCGTCTTGAATAACGGATTTTTGCAGTTGCAATAGTTGAAATCAATGATGCAATTAAAAATACTATTGCATATTGAATAGGAAGCTGCATAGCAATTGAAATTACAGAAATTATAATTGCACTCGATAAAAACGAGACTCTTGGATTTGTAAAAATAGCTAGCAATATAGCAATTGCAGGAAAAGGTAAATAGTAAAAAGATGCTTCTTCCGGCAAAAACATCGCAGTCAGGCTTATTACTACAGCCATAAGCCCGATAATAGACAGATAATTCTTTGTCATATACTGCTTTTCAAAGTACTGTAAATAGTAAAGCAGGGATATCATACCAAAAACCACGAGTACAAATATTCCAGCAACTCCGCCATAATCGAGTTCAAGAACATTGTATCCGGATTTTATCAAAGCGTCTCTTTTTAGTTTTGTAATCGGCTCCCCTGTAACAACTATCTTTTCCCCCTTATGGAAGGTGACAACAGTCGGGGATACGGAGTTTACTGCATTTTTTCTGGCTATTTCAGTTGCATACTCATCAACTATCATATTAGGGACTATAACCTGTTCCAAAAGTGCGCTGATTACTCTAAGCTCGCCTTTTGACGCTTCAAAGTGGGCGTTTTTCAAAACTGCATTTGCAATATTTTTTGCCTCAAAATCTTTTTCTGTAACGCCCTGTTTCAGTATACTGTCGAGACTTTTTTCAGCTTTTTTAAATAGAGTGTTGAGTTTTTCTTCTTTTGCGTTAATCAAATAATTAAGCACATAAGACCGGTCGTAATTGTTGTCTATATCAAAGAGAAGATTAAGTTCGTCGCGTTTTGCATTGTAATCTATTTTTTTAGCGCGTATTTCAGAAATACTGTGCTCCAGGCTGTTAAAATTATTTTTTATATATGAATCTTCTGCCGGTGTAAGCACAGGTTCTATTTTCTGTGCAACTTCTTTTTTTGTCTGCTCTGTTTTAAAAGTGTCAACGACTTTTATTGTTTTATAAGCAACAATATCTTTTTTGCTGGTATTATCATCGCTTATAATACTCTGAAACAAAAAGTATTTGGCTGAAAGAATACCCGTCAAAATGATTGCGAAAAATAAAAATATTAAAAAATTTATTATCTTAGACGATGAAAACGTATCCGCAATCAGGTTCGTAAATTTAATTTTTTTCATATAACTCAATCCAATTATAATTATTTTTTTAATTTTATTATATTTTAATACTTATATATATAATTGCAAACAAACATCCCCCGCGATACCCTCAATCAGAGTATTTTATTTGCACAGCAAGGTTTTTCAAGAAGCCGTCTGTTTTCGTTTTTCAGAGCATCCCGACCCGGATAAACATTTATAAAGTCCCATGCCAACGGCTCTGAAAGTTCATGTGATTTTAGTGCAAACTCATCGGATGGGGGCAAAAGCTTTTTGGCTCTGAGTTTTTTGTAAGCATTTTTAAATGCTCCGAGATTTCCGCCCTGTCTGTACACTTCTTCAACATATCTGCAGAGTCTTCTGTCTCCTCTGGACAAAAGCGCCTGATAGTAGTCCCAGTTTATACTGGACAGACGTATTTTTATCCCGAGCTGATGAAATCTTTTTTTCAGAAAATTATACTTTTTTTCTAAAGTCTTATTGTCTTCCCGTGCACAAAACTGAAACGGTGTATGGGATTTTGGTACAAACGTCGCAAAAGAATACGTAAAATCAAAAGTTTTAAATTCTTTCTTTAATTTTTCAGCAAGATTTACCATTGCCTCAATGTCTTCTTTTGTCTCCGTCGGATGACCAATCATTGCATATATTTTTAAACCTTTTAGTCCGTTTTCCTGAGCAATTCGTACAGTTTTAAAAATCTGTTCTTCCGTAAGATTTTTGTTAATTACTTTTCTGAGCCTGTCAGAGCCGGCTTCAATAGCTATCGTCGCATGTTTTTGGCCGCATTCAACAAGAGTTTGCACAACCTCAGGTGATATAGAATCTGCTCTGAGCGAAGATACCGACATTTCCAAATCAGGAATTTGTCTTTTCTTTTCCTGAATATATGCACAAATTTTGTCAAAATCCGGATGAGCAGAAATCAGAGCGCCCAATAGTGCAATTTTATTTGTATATTTGAGTCCTCTGTCAATTTCTGAAATAATTTGTTCATAATCCGCAAATCTGACAGGCAGATTCAAATACGAGGCAATACAAAAACCGCATCTTTGTGCACAGCCTCTTGCTATTTCAATAATGAATGTATTTGAAAAAAAGCTTTTTTCGCTCAAAACCGGAGTTGTTATTGTGTTTTCAATACTACAGGAAACTTTTTCCACGGAAAGAGGTTTTCCGTCCATTTTAACAGTATTATTTTCAAACTCCGTCAAAGATGGAACATAAATTCCGTTTTTTTCTGAGAGAAGTTTAAGTAGCTCCTGTTTGGGCAGGTGTTTATTTTCTTTTATAAAATCAACGATTCTTGTATCTATTCCTTCTGCATCACCTATCATAATAAAATCAAAAAACTCGCAGAACGGCTCCGGATTGGCACTAACAACAGGGCCTCCTGCAAAAATCAAAGGAAAATCTTCTCCTCTGTCTTTTGAATAAAAAGGAATATTAAAAGTTTCCATAATTTTAAAAATTCCGAGAAAATCTATCTCAAAAGAAAATGAAAAACCCATCAAATCCACTTTATTCAAAGGTAATTCAGCAGATTTTGTATCAGTAAAAATTCTTTCCACATAATAATCAGACCTGGAATCAAGTGTTTTAAAAATTGACATATACCCGAGTGATGAAAGACCGAAATTGCGTATAGCGGGGAATGCCAGCCAGATATTCAGTTCAGTGCTGCTTTTTACAGCTCGTTCATAGAGAAAAATTTCACCTTGGTTATTCATTCGTATCCTTTTCGTTCATGGGTATTATGTATATTTCTTTAAACAATGCCACCGCAACTGCAGCAATAGCCGGTGCAAGAATTACTCCGATGACGCCTAAAAATTTTGCTGCAACAAGAAATGAAAATATCACAATAAGCGGATGCATGTCCATATATTTTGAAAAGAAATATGGCTTTGCCCAGTTATTTTCAATGGTTTGCGCGAGAATCAGCACAAGACATGCCAGTATGCAAATCAAAGGCCCCTTTGTATAAGAAACAAGTATAATAAGCCCGAACGTAACAATCGGCCCGACGATAGGAACCAAATCCATTATTGCAGCTATTAAACCGAGGAATATTGCATAATCTACCCGCAAAAGCATAAGCCCCAGTGCCGTGACAACACCAACCTGTGTAATAGACAAAACCTGTGCGGTAACATAGCCGCCGACTTTTGTTTCAAGTTCGTCCATGGTTTTTTTCGCATTTTCTCTGATTGTCGGCGGAAACAATGCAAGCATTGTGTTCTGGATTTTGTCTCTGTCGTTTGAAAAGAAAAATACAATAATGCCGAGTGTTATAATTACGGTCAAAGCACCGATTATACTGACAGTAAAGTTTATGGAGTTATCAATAATACCTTTGGCAAGAGTAGATGAGTTTGCGATAGTTTTATCAAAGCCGAACACGCTGGATACGCTGTAGTTTGCAATTTTTAAATTGCTTAAATAATCTTGCAGATTAGAAATTTGAGCCGGAAGCTGCACTATAAACTCTTTTATCTCTTTAAAAGCCAGCACGCCTATTGGTATCAAAAGCCCCAGTGTTACAACAGTAATAACCGTAATCATCAACCCGACAGCAACACCTCTGGGCATTTTCTTTTCCAGTTTGTTTACGGCAGGATTAATTGCACTGGCGATAACGTAACCTGCAAAAATCAGAAGAAAAACATCTGTCATTTTTATCATTAAATAAATTAAAAGAATAACGAGTACAAAAAAACTTATGTTTTTTGCTGTCATATAACTCTTTATATCCATTGATGCCTCTTTTTCTGATTGACTGATTAATTTCTTTGTTGATTTTACTATAAATTTTGAAATATTTAAATAGCTCTTTTGTTGAACTTCAAACTGAACTACAATTCACAAACATAGACAGATGTAAGATAATATAAATAGATGGAAAGAATTCTGATAAACAGGAAAGAAGAAGAATTAAAGCAGACACAAACGCCTGTCGCTTTAGCATGACATCATAATTCTTCTCCCTTGTCCCAGTTAAGAGAGGGCAAAGTGGAGGTTGGTAAAAGCAAAAAACAGTTTTTTATACAAACCCCTTGTCATCATGAAGCACTAAATCAGGAACACCGCAACAATCGAGTATGTTCAAGATTTTACAAACTTGACGTATAGCGTAACCTCGGCACTGGTAAGATGCAGAAGCAGCGTTTTGGGATGTCTCTCATTCAAACAGAATGATTGATTCCGGTATTCATTTCCCGCTATTGTTTGTTTCTTGCTTCTTTAAAAAATTCATTTCAGAAATTTTTTTAATAACCATATCAGGCGTAATAGTCATAATGCAGGGTGCATATATTTTGCCTTCTTCGAGTTTTGGACATTTTGTCTGACCGCAGGGTGCGCATTTCAGTATCGGAGAAATATATGTTCCGTTTGGACTGTATGGCCCGCAGTATATTCCGCCTGTTGAGCCCATTATTGCCAAAGTTTTTACCCCGAGAGCTGCCGCGATATGCAGCGGGCCTGAGTCAATAGAAATTAATACATCCGCCAGAGAGTATAGTGCTGCACTTTCTTCGATACTCAATTCTCCTGAAAACAAAACTGAATTTTTTATTGCAAGAAGCTCTTTATGCGTTTCCTTTTCTGATTTGGAACCTGCAATGAAAACAGTCCCGCCGTATTTTTCAATAAGTTTGTTTCCTGTTTTTATCCAGTTTTCAGGCGACCAGATTCTGCCCTGTCTTTCGTTATCGTGAGAGCCGCCCGGATTTATTATAAAGTAGGGTTTTGGATAGTTTTTGATTTTTTCAGAAATTCTTTCTTGCACGGCAATATCGACAGACAAATTTACCTTTTTGGGCAGGTCTAAATCGTTAAATAAACCCTCTGCGCTGTTAAAAAATGCTTCAACAGCATGCATTTTGTTGCCTGTTCTTGCTCGTTTTTGTATTTTTCTTGCACCTGCGCAAAAATTCATCAGAACATTTCTTATCGAATTTGAAAGGCTTATAACGGCGTCGAAACGTTCTTTTCGGAGTTTTAATCCTGTTTTTAAAATATATAAAAGATTTTTCTTTTTTGCGTTTTCAATTATCCATATTTTTGAAATATCTTTGTCATTTTTCAAAAGCGGCGCAATGTAGTCTAAAGTCATATAATGAATTTCGACATCAGGGTGTTTTTTCTTGATTGCCTGATGGATAACAAGGCTGTTTACTACATCTCCGATTGCGCCGAGTCTTATTATCAGTATTTTTTTATAGTCTAATTCTTTATTATGTAAACCCATACTTTTAATATTAACAAAGGCGTAACAAAAAGTCTAACGATGTGAGAGGTAATAAAAATGAGTTTGTAAGGTGAAAATTTTCCAAGACTGTAACATTTTTTGCAGAAAAGATATTCGCTTTTCAACTTTGCTTCTGTTTTGTATTTTTTCTTTTTTGTGGATTTTCCCTCAAAATGGTAGATTTTAGCCTCAGGTAGGATAAAAGTTTTGTACCCGGCTTTTGCTATTCTGTATTGCAGCTCGCTTTCTTCAAAATACAAAAAGAAGTCTTTGTCAAAATATCCGGCTTTGTCCAGAGCTTCTTTCCTCACAAACATGTCTGCACCTATAATCTGTTCAACCTGTTTGAATTCATTTTGTTCATTGTTGCCTTTGTCTTCTATTTTTTTCTTTATTTCCGGGAAAAAGTTTTTTAATTGCAGCGTTCTGACAAGTTTCGTTTTTAAATCAAGAAAATGCCCGTAAGAATGAACATGTTCATCTTTTTCATTGTAAAGGTTGCCGCCGCAGACTCCTGTGTCCGGATGCTGTTCCATAAAATCAAAAAATATTTTCGGAGCGTTGTTTATAAGGACAGTATCCGTGTTCAAAAGAAAGACGTATTTTGCGCTGCTTTTTTCTATTGCCAGATTGTTGGCTCGCCCGAATCCAAGATTCTCTCCTGTTTCAATCAGGTTTACCAGGGGAAATTCCTGCTTTATCATTTCGCAGGAACCGTCAATTGAGCCGTTGTCAACAACCCAAATGTCAAAATTTATACCCGAAACTTTTTCATAAATTGATTTTATGCAGTTTCTTGTAAGGTCTTTTGTGTTGTAATTTACAAGTATAATTGAAACGTCCATTATTCTTTTCCGAGAATTTGTGCAACATAGCCGAAATATTCGTTATTTTTGTAGTGTTTTATATTTTCAAGCAGAAATTCTTTGCTTACAAATCCCATTCTGTATGCCACTTCTTCAAGACAAGCTATTTTTATGCCCTGATTTTCTTCTATTGTATGGATAAACTGGCTTGCCTGCAAGAGCGATTCATGGGTTCCTGTATCAAGCCAGGCAAATCCTCTGCCTAGAATTTCTACATCCAGTCTTCCTTCTTCAAGATAAATTCTGTTTAAGTCTGTAATTTCCAGCTCGCCTCTGGCAGATGGCTTCAGTGATTTTGCGTATTCAACGACTTTGTTGTCATAGAAGTATAAGCCTGTGACTGCATAATTCGATTTTGGCTTTTGGGGCTTTTCTTCGATTGATATTGCTTTTCCGGTTTTGTCAAATTCTACGACTCCGAATCTTTCGGGATCTTTCACGTAATAACCAAACACAGTCGCTTTGTTATTCTTAGTGGAGCACTTTTTTAAAGTTCCGGAAAAGCCGCTGCCGTAGAATATGTTGTCTCCAAGAATAAGCGCTGCTTTGTCTCCGGCAATAAATTCTTCTCCGATAATAAAAGCCTGAGCAAGTCCGTCCGGAGAGGGCTGTTCCTTGTAGCTGAAGTGCACGCCGTACTGTTCGCCTGTGCCCAGAAGCTTTTTAAAATTCGGCAAATCCTGTGGAGTAGAAATAATAAGTATATCTTTTATTCCGGCGAGCATGAAGACCGAAATAGGATGATAGATCATTGGTTTGTCATAAATTGGGAGCAGTTGTTTTGATACTGCGATTGTGCTTGGATAAAGTCTTGTGCCGGAGCCGCCTGCGAGAATTATACCTTTCATCTTATTCAACCCTCAGTTCTATATAATCATTAAGTGCCTGCTTCCAGTCCCTGCATCGGCCTTGATTGTCCATTATACTATATTTGGGACGTTTTGCAGGACGCGGAAATTCATCTGTTGTGCAGGGATTTAAATTGACCTGCAGCCCGCACTGTTTAAAAATTTCATTGGCAAAACCATACCAGGTTGTGTGTCCTCCGCCGCAAATATGATAAATTCCGTAAGGCTCTTCTTTTTCGATAAGGTCAATGATGGCATTTGACAAATCTACAGTCCATGTCGGACAGCCTGTCTGGTCATTTACCACTTTTAGCGAGGGTTTGTCAGCCAAAGATATCATTGTTTCAACAAAATTTTTACCGTGATGCCCGTAAAGCCAGCTGGTTCTGATTATATAATACTTTTTGCAGTGTTTTTGAACAGCCTCTTCACCGTGAAGTTTTGAAAGTCCGTAGGCGTTAAGCGGGTTTGTTGTGTCCTCTGGGGTATACGGAGTTTCTTTTGTGCCGTCAAAGACATAATCCGTAGATATATAAACCAGCGGAATATTTCTTTCTGCGCATATTTTTGCAAGATTTTCTGTGCCATTAGCATTTACGGCTTCGTTTAGCGGGTCTTCTTCGGCTTTGTCCACGTTTGTGTATGCTGCGCAGTGGATAATGAGTTCAGGGTTTGTCTTTTCAATGTAGCATTTTACTGCAGAATAATCAGTGATATCAAATTCATTTCTGCCGCACTCAATTACATCATATCCGCAATCATCCAGAAGCGGGCATAAATCATTGCCCAGCATTCCTCTTGCACCTGTTACGAGAACCTTCATCCGACAAGCCCTGCTTTCTTATCTTCAATTGATTTTATCCAGTCTAGATTGTTAAGATACCAGTCTATGGTAAGTTTTATACCTTCTTCAAAGGTTACTGACGGACGCCAGCCCAGCTCTGTTTGGATTTTTTCGTTGTCTATTGCATATCGTCGGTCATGTCCGAGTCTGTCTTCAACGTATTCAATGCTTGATTCGTCTTTGCCCATTGCATTTAGAATGATTTTGGTGATTTCAAGATTCGTTTTTTCGTTGTGACCGCCTATATTGTAAACTTCTCCGACTCTTCCTTTGTGTAGAACTGTGTCGATTGCGGCACAATGGTCGTATACATAGAGCCAGTCTCTTACATTCAATCCGTCGCCGTATACAGGTACGGTTTTGTTGTTTAAAAGTCTTGAAATAAAGAATGGGATGAGCTTTTCTGGATACTGGTACGGACCGTAGTTGTTTGAGCAGCGTGTTGTGAGCACCGGCATTTTGTAAGTCTCATAGTATGCACGCACAAGCAAATCTGCACTTGCTTTAGATGCAGAATACGGCGAATTCGGCGCAATAGGCGTCGTTTCATAGAAGTAACCTGTTTTCCCAAGTGTTCCGTATACTTCATCAGTCGAAACCTGCAGATATCTCTGTATGCCTGCTTCTTTTGCATTCTGCAGCAGATTCAGCGTTCCCTGTACATTTGTTTCAATGAAAATTTCAGGCCCTGTAATTGAACGGTCAACATGGCTTTCTGCTGCAAAATTTACTATAGCGTCACACTCATGAACAAGTTCTCTTACCAGCTTTTTGTCGCAAATATTTCCATGGACAAAAGTATAATTAGGATTGTTCTTTACGTCATCAAGATTTTCAATATTGCCGGCATATGTAAGTGCATCAAGGTTGATAATCTTGTATTCCGGGTGCATTTTTAACATATGTCTGACAAAACAGCTGCCTATAAAACCGGCGCCGCCAGTTACTATTATTCTCATCATAAATCTCCACAGTCTTTTAAAAACGGTTGTTTTGCATCTTTTTCACTGACAAGCGGTTCAAAATCAATGCCCCAGTCGACTGATATATCCGGGTCATTCCATCTTATACCCCTGTCGTTTTCAGGTGAATATTCATCTGATGCCTTATAAATCAATTCTGCCTCGCTGCTCAAAACGACAAACCCGTGAGCAAATCCTTCCGGTATATAGAGCATATGTTTGTTTTCTTCCGAAAGCACTGCGCCTACCCATTTGCTGAAAGTTGGCGAATCTTTTCTTATATCAACTGCAACATCAAACACTTTTCCTTTAGTACATCTGACAAGTTTTGCCTGTGCTTTTGGTGCTTTTTGATAGTGAAGACCGCGAAGAACTCCTCTGGTTGACTTTGAATGGTTGTCTTGAACAAACTCCGTTGTTATCCCGTTTTGGAAAAATTCGGATTTTTTGTAAGTCTCCATGAAAAACCCGCGGCTGTCCCCAAAAACTTTTGGTTTAACAAGGATTACATCTTTTATTTCAGTAGGTTCAAATACAAAAGGCATAATAATACTCCCTCCGTTTAATTCTATCTTGTACAGAGGGAGTATGTCAATAATTTGTCTTTAAAATGCGCAATTTTGCGTCGGAAGTTTAATATTTCAGATAACTCAGGGATTTGTTGGTCATTTTCTGAAATATTTTTACCATACCGGTAAGTCCTTTTGCTTTGAATCTGCTTGTAGACAATGCGTCGTCTACTTTGTCCTCTTTTTCTTCATACTGACTGCGTATTGTTTTCAGTTCGTTGTTGTCGAGGAATTTTCCGCCGCATGTATAGCAAACGTCAATCTCTACAGGTTCAACTTCATCAGAGTAAATGTATTTAACAAGTTTTACGCCGCATAGCGGGCAGATTCTTTCCTTGGTTTTGTCTGTCTGGGCAAATATTTTTCCGCCCAGTTCCTGCAAAATTCTATCGGCATTTTCGTCGCTTTCATCAATCTTTTCAAGCTCTCTGTTATCAAGCCATACGCCGCCGCATCCGTCAGTGCAGATATCTACAAAAAATCCTTTTTCGTCTAACCATACTTTTTTCATTTCTTTGCCGCATGCTGGACAGTTCAATGCCTTTTCAGTATCTTTCATACTTACCCTTTCTCTATATTAACAAACTCTATTCTATATATTTACTAATATGCTGTAAATACAACGTTTCGAGTATATAACCGACTGTTAAACAATGTAAAAAACATTTTGGATTTTGAAATCATACGCGAAAAAATGTTTTTATTTATATATCAGAAAGTATATTGGTATTCGAGATGAACTCCGGCAAGAAAAAAATATTTATTATATCTGTTGATACAGAATCAGGACATCATTCGGTAACAAGTGAAGAAATTGCATGCAGTCCGGATATTGAATATTTTCTGGGAAAAAATGGGATTCCTTTTGTAGTCTATGATGTGCATACAGGCGGACGTTTTGTTGAATACAAGCTTCCGGGCGGAATTCTTTTGCAAAGTGATACTTGGTCTGGTACATGTGATTTTTTTAATTCCTTAACAGGTGAGCGTTTGCACTACAGAAATTTCGGTTAGTATACACTAAAAAAGCCGGAGGTCTTTATTTTCGGGTAATCGATGTTGTCAAAAACTCAGCTGTTGGCTTAGTTAAAAAATGTAACTTTTTAGCCATGTGGCTGGTAATAAAATTTATTTCCTGTTTTAAAATAATTAAAAACAGGTCAATTCTAAATTGAAAATTTATCCGTTCAATATCACATATAATACAAATCATAAATATAAAACACCGGTGTTCGGCGCTTATAGTGTCTGTCTTCTTGATAACGGCAAACACGGTGATGACGTCCGTAATTTTGCAAAAGCCGTTCTCCCGAAAGATGCCGTGCTAAAACAGGTTGAGGTAGTACCGAATTCTCAGGAACCTGATTTGAAGCAGGTTGATGGCTTGTTAAATGCTTTAAAAGAAATAAATAGTCTTCCGCGTGACAGACAGCCGGAATACATTATTATGCCGGTTCTTATTGGAGTTCCGCTGTTGAATCTCAGTGACCAGATGAAAGCTGTTACAGGTGAGGATATTTATTTAACACCGCAAAATCTTAAACAAAACAAACAAAAAATCATTGCGTTTTTGAAAAAAATAAGTGAAGAACCTGATAAATACCGTAAGTATATAAACTATTTAGACCCGCTTGGGCTCAAGGTGGAGTATACATATCCTCTTTTAATGGAAATTAAAAAAGCTGTTGATAACGATATAAAGGTCTATATACCTGCGGGACATCCGGAATATCAGTCTATTAAATATTTAACGGAACGTGATAATCTTAAACCGGAGCTATATCACTATTTGAGCACTGGAGAAGACATCGGAGGATGTATTAAAAAGACATCTGATTTTATAAAGAAAAATAACTGGTATGAATTTAACCTTCTTGATCTTGCTGATGCAGAGATAGTGAAATTGCTGGACGCTGACGGAAAACAGCATCTTTATTCTTCTTATGACAATCTTGAAACTAAAGCAAAAAGAGGTATGTACAATCTCTATCCTATCCGGAAAGAGGGGAAAATTGTCGGTTTCAGTTTTACAGATAGAGTGTCGAATCAGTACCCGGATATTCAGTATATGAGCAAGCTTTCGTCTCTCACCAGATTCGTCGGATTGCAGATTGATGATGTTCTTGCCGGTAAAGAAGAAACAGCTGCTTTTAAATCGGCGCTAAAAAATAATGAAGATTTAAATCTGTTCAAAAACAAGCTTTTCCGAATTCAGGATATATTTAGCGAAGATGAGATTGCAAATAAAAAGTTGTATTTAAAAGGCAGATTTGTGGACAGCTCTTTAAAATTGTTTTTTGATGTGAACGATTTTGATGAAGTAGTTTTCAAAAACTGTAACTATGAAAAAAGCCAAAGACCCAGTGTTCAGTCTATGTTCGGAGCATGCTTCAGTACGTGCAATGCTGTTGCTGATGATATTAAAGAAACTGATGAAGCTGCATTAAGTACAGAAGATGATTTATACAAAAATCTTCTTTATAAAGCTAAAAATGCAGAATTCTCCGGTGATAACCAGCTTGCATTAAATTTTTATAGATCAGCACAAAATTATAAAAAAGAACAATTATTGTTAAGAAATATTAAGAAAAAAGATTTGTCTGTTTTATTAAAAGATGAATTAAATCTGGCGAAAACCAATGCTGCGCTGTATAATTTCAAAGATGCGGAAAAACATTTCAGAACTGCTTTAAATATAGCTATACAAAATAACTCAATAAGTGGTATAATAAAAGAAAATTGCTGCAGCGGGCTGGGATACACGCTTTTAAATCTTGGGAAAGTTAAAGAAGCTAATTATTACCTTCAAATTGCATCCATATTTAAAAAAAATGAACACTCAGCTGGCAAACTAACCGGTGAAGATACAATAGACATAAATAGCGGTGGTGACTTCGACTTCAACGGTTATAGCAATTTATCAGTGTCCTGACAATATGTGTGATTGTGTAAAAATATAGGATAAAGTGAGAATGAGAATTGAAAGCCTTGGGTTTCAAAAACCCGGATATGTGCACAAATATTATACAGATGCCCATGTCCATACGGGGAAACTCCACACTGATGAGTATTTGCGCGGAGCAAAATATGAGCTTGAAAACATTTTTAATGACTGCATCCAGATTACCAGTAAAAATCAGAATCAACTCTGGAATGCATCTGATATTATCGTTTCGGATGCAGACTGTCTGAATATTCTTGACGGAAAACCCAGCGCAGATGAATTTAACGGAAACAAAAGACTGTTAGAAAAATTTAATTTGATTAGTTCGGGAAAAAACATAGAACACTATATCCCATCTGAAATAGACAGGAAAGTTCGTCCTCTTGCTGTTTGTGAGACTGGATACGGTAATGCGGGAGAAATAGAACGGCTTTTTAAGCTCTATAGTGATAAATTTTTCGGTCTTAAATTTCATCCTGAAATATTTAGGATGTCTGTGACAGACAATTATGATGTTTATTTGCCTTATATGAAAATTGCGCAGAAATATAAAAAACCATCTCTATTTCATTCTGACAACAAAAATTCACCTTTTTCTTCTCCATCCAGAATGTATGAGTTTGCAAAACGTTTAAAAAAAGATGGTATAAATACACCCGTTATTATGGGACATATGGGCATGGGGTCTAAAAGTGACAATTATGCAGGTTTGCAAATACTGATTGATTCTGTAAAAAATCGGGATGCTAATCTTTACGCTGATACAGCTTGGGTTGACGAAGATGTACTTATTGAAGCTTTGAAACGCTTGAAAAATGAAACAAAAGACGGTTTGAACCGTATAGTGTTCGGAACGGATGCACCATTGGGAAAACGCGGTGAAAATCACAGACCATCTTATATCGGGCGTATACAGCGTATTCAGGCAAAAATAAGAAACGATATACAGCTTGCTCCGTATGCTGAAGAAATCATAGAAAAACTTTTCAGCAAAAATGCTGCAAAACTCTTTAATATAAAGCAAGTTGCGCTAAAGAGAGGCAAAAACAAGCTTCTTGTTGCTGCATCTGCTCTCAGTGCCGCTGTTGCCGGTACGACGGCAGGAGTTATTAAAAAAAGTGCAGCCTCAAATGCAGGAAGTTCAATATATCTTGTAGGATAAGGAACTAAATATGAATATAAAAGATTTTGACAATATTATTCTTAATGGCATAGATGAATTTGGTACAGAAAAAGAATATAGAATTTCTGATTTTTGCGGAAAACAAACTGTTCTTTATTTCTACCCGAAAGACAATACATCCGGTTGTACTCAGGAGGCATGTGATTTTTCAGACAATAAAAATAGATGGGCTTCTAAAGCGCAAGTAATTGGGGTCAGCCCGGACAGTATTAAAAGTCATAAAACTTTTCAACAAAAATATGGTTTGGAATTCATTTTACTTTCTGATAATGAACATATTTTGGCTGAAGCGCTCGGAGCATGGGGTGAAAAGTCGATGTATGGCAAAAAATATATGGGTGTTATCCGCTCTACTTTTCTGATTAATGCGAATGGCGATTTTGTAAAAGAGTGGAGAAAAGTTAAAGTAAAAGGTCATGTTGAAGACGTTTTAAAGGAAATGGAGTAGTCATCGGTTTTTTTCTAATAAAAAAAGCTTCGCTAAAATATCAGCGAAGCTTTTTTGTGTATAAATAGTATCCTGTTCTTATTTCTGTAAGAATGGAGGGATATCAATTATGCTCATCAAATCAGATTGAGATTTCTGAGGAGGTGCCATTGCCGGTTTGGGCTGAGGCGATGATATCAGATTCTGACTGTTGCCGGTCAGATTGTTATTGTTTTGAGAGCCGGAATTAAATGAACCTGAGAAGAAATCAGCGGCACTAATTGCTTTGGGCTGTTCTTTCTTTTGAATGATGTCAGGTGTTTTCATTTCAAAACCTGTAGCTATAACAGTAATCTGAATTTCTCCCTGAATTCTGTCGTCAATTACTGAACCGAATGTAACAATAGCATCTTCGGCAACTGCATCATGAATAACCTGAGCTGCCTCTGTTACTTCGTGAAGTGTCATATCCGGACCGCCGGTTACATTCATGATAATACCGGAAGCACCATTGATAGAGGTTTCAAGCAGCGGAGAGTTGATAGCAAGTTTTGCTGCTTCCATTGCTCTGCCTTCGCCTGTACCGCGTCCGATACCCATAAGAGCCGAGCCGCTTGACTGCATTACTGCTTTTACATCGGCAAAGTCGACATTGATAAGTCCTGGCACTGTGATGATGTCAGAGATACCCTGAACACCTCTCAGAAGAACTTCATCAACTACCTGAAATGCTTCTTTCAGAGTAGTTCTTCTTTCTACGACTTCAATGAGTTTGTCGTTCGGTATAACAATAAGAGCATCAACAGTTTCTTTGAGTTTTTCAAGACCTTGAAGAGCCTGATTCATTCTTCTTTTGCCTTCAAAGCTGAACGGTTTGGTTACAACACCGATAGTTAATGCGCCGAGTTCTTTAGCAATTTTAGCAACAACAGGAGCCGCACCGGTTCCGGTACCGCCGCCCATGCCTGCAGTAATAAATACCATATCTGCATTATCAAGAGCCTGAACAATCTGGTCTCTTGTTTCTTCTGCTGCTTTTTCACCTACTGACGGGTCGCCGCCGGCACCAAGGCCGCAGGTGAGTTTGCCGCCCAGACGGATTCTGTTCTGTGCAAGAGACATTTCGAGCACCTGATTGTCTGTATTCATTGCCCAGAAGTCTACACCGCTGAGGCCTGCTTTTATCATTCTGTTAACAGCGTTTCCGCCGCCACCGCCTACTCCGACAACTTTAATATCAGCTACGTTGTTTACGGCAAGTGACATTTGCGAAGCTGATGTTTCTTCACTTTCTCTTTTCCCAAAGAAGTCTGGTCCCATATTTTCCACTGATTGACCCTCTTTTTATAATCTAATACGTTGTAGTTGCTATATACTTTTGTAAAACATAAATCTATATAACTTCTTAGTTTAATAGTATGTAAAAAAAAAGAAATAGTAAAGAAATTGTAGTTAAAATTTTATTATTTTTTAATATAAGTTAAAAGTCCTTAGTCAATTGTATACTAAGTATATAATAGTTCTAGCTTTATAATATTTTGCTCTGTTTTTTTTAATATGTTTTTACATTTTCAATGATGATTTGTGAAGTTTTGTAATATATATAAAAAGTATATGTTATTGATATCATCCTTAAGGGAATTATAAAAATGTAGCCAATTCTCTTTATACTTTCTCTTCCACTCCTTTTCTCCATGATGAATGTTTGCCGTCAGTGTTTGGCGGCATTTTTATTGGAAAAATTGATTGATTTTATCAGTGAGATTTAAAACATCACTTTTAAAATCCTCGTAGGATGAGTTATTGTAAAGTACTGCATTCCAGTCCTGAATATCATCCAGTGCTGTTTCTGTCGGGTCATCTGCACTTGTGAGGCGGCCTCTTAGTGCCCGTTTTTCCTTATCAGATTCCACTCTGATTGTATAAGCGTGCGCTTCTTTAAAAAACTCAAGTTCTCTTTTTACACGGACATCCGGAACTATTATATTTCCAGTCAGTGCAATGACTTTTTTTATCCAGTAGTCGCAGTCTTGGGCTCTTCTTTTGTTTCCGAGTGCAATAAGGTCAGGTCGGTAGAGGTGTTTGTTCTTTTCTATTTCTTCCACACTCAGCCCTGTTTTTTCAGAATATTCTATTTTTATTGCGTCTCCGAGCCCGATTCTTTTAAAATCCTGAAGTTTTTCCAGCAGAATTTTGGCTGCTGTATCTTTTCCTGAGTACTGTTTACCCGATAGTATGATTATTTTTTCAGCCATGACAGTTTCCTTTGATTTAATTTTCTTAATTGTAAAAATCACCCGGCCGGGCAATTTTTTTTGTGTACTTTTTTTTATTTTATTATATAATAATAAACCCGGCAGGAAAACCGGAAGTCGAAACTAAATAACTCATGATGGTGAGGAAAGGTTAGTAATGAAAATAAACAAATTAGAAAGCCGCCTGGCTAAGGAATCATTGTCCTTAAAATACAATCCCCTGAACAATCTTAAGGCCAGATTGAGATGTCTGGACGCAGAATATAATGTATCTATAAAGGATTGTGTAAAAGCGAATGAGGCTAATCAATCAGAGATAAATCCCGAACGTTATTAAATTTCTGTTCTAATTCAGCTTTAAGCTTTTTATCTATGGCGCTGCTATGGTCTTCAACAAGCTCGAATGCTTCTTTTCGTGCGAGCTCGAGGATTTTTGTGTCTTTAATTATGTCGGCTAAAGCAAATGATGCAAGCCCGCTCTGTCTTGTACCCAAAAATTCTCCCGGGCCTCTGAGTTCAAGATCTTTTTCTGAGATTATGAAGCCGTTGTTTGTTTCTGCCATAATTTTAAGTCTGTCAAGAGTAGTTTGGGCATTTGAGCCGGGACAGAGAATACAGTATGACTGCAGAGTCGAACGCCCTACTCTGCCTCTTAGCTGGTGCAGCTGGGAAAGGCCGAATCTCTCTGCATTTTCAATCATCATAACTGTTGCATTTGGTACATCCACACCAACTTCAACGACAGTAGTCGAGACGAGAATGTCATATGTTTTATTTTTGAATTTATCCATAACATCATCTTTTTCATCATTTGAAAGTTTTCCGTGCAGAAGTCCAATTTTTAAATCCGGAAAAACAACTTCCTGCAGGCGCTGCGCTTCTATTGTTGCTGCTTTGGCGGAGAGAGTTTCGCTTTCGTCTATTAAAGGATAAACCACGTATGCCTGATGACCATCTTCTATCTGTTTTCGTATCAATTCATATGCCTTTTTACGCTGGGCACCTTTGGCAATTGTTGTTATAATCGGTTTTCTGTTTTTGGGCATTTCATCAATTATTGAAAAATCAAGATCTCCGTGAGTCGTGAGAGCAAGTGTTCTGGGAATAGGAGTCGCTGTCATTGTCAGCATTTGCGCATTATTCCCTTTTTTCATAAGCTCAAGACGCTGCTTTACTCCGAATCTGTGCTGCTCATCTATCACAATTGCGCCGAGGTTTTTAAATTCTATGCTGCTTTGGATAAGAGCATGTGTTCCTATTGCGATATCAAGCTGGCCGTTTTTGAGGTCTGTTTCCAGTTTTTTTCGAACTTTAGCAGGGTTTGTGCCGGTAAAGAGCCCTATACTCAGACCGAGCGGAGTGAGCCATTGTACAAAATTGTTAAAATGCTGTTGAGCAAGGATTTCTGTCGGGGCCATAAGCGCGCCCTGATAACCGTTTTCTATGGCAGAAAGAAGCATTGCGCAGGCTACAACCGTTTTTCCGCTTCCAACATCACCCTGCAAAAGTCTTTGCATAGGCATATCTGACGCAATATCCGCAAGGATTTCGTTCAGTGCCTTTTTCTGCGCTCCTGTGAGGTCAAACGGCAGACTTTTTATAAAGTTTTTAACAAGCCCGTCTTCTTTGATTTTGAGGGGAATAGATTTTATTCTGTGCGAGTTTGTTTCTCGAGTTAGTGCAAGCTGGAGCTGCAGAAGAAAAAATTCTTCAAAAACAAGAGTGAATCTGGCATTGCCCATTTTTTCTTCATCGTCCGGAAAATGAATCTGCTTGATTGCCTCCCGTCTGTCCATCAAAACCTGCCGGTCTCTAATGTATTCAGGTATAACGTTGTCAATATTATCGTAGAACTGTTCAATTGCGTTGAATATTGCCTTTCTCAGCGTTTTGATATTCAATCCTTCCACAAGCTGATATACCGGCACTATACGTGCAAGATTCAGATTCGATTTTTCATCAAATTCTCCGGTTAATACCTGATACTCCGGTTTGTCGACTGTGAAACATCCTGCATAGCTGTCCTTTTTGACTTTGCCTGAAACTATTATACTTGCACCTTTTATAAACTGTGATTTGTAGTGTTCAAGCATAAATTTGTTTGCCTTTTTGTAGAAAAAAGTTAGTTTTAATATGCCTGTACCGTCTGTGATTGAGACCGAAACAATACTAAGACCTTTAGGTGATGTGAATGCGTTTACTGAACGGATTGCACCGATTACGGTAGCATTTTCGCCCTCTTTAAGGTGCGAAATTTTTGTTCTTGATGAGTAGTCAATGTGGCGTTTCGGAAAATAAAAGATAAGGTCTTTTGCTGTGAAAATTCCGAGTTTGTGAAGCAGATTTCCGACTTTGGGACCAACCCCTTTTACATACATAACATCGGTTTCTTCAGGTGTGACAGGATTTGCGTGTTTTGGTTTGTTATCTGTATTTAGCTCTTTATGCAGGGTGTAAATCAGTCTCTGTACGGCTTTTCGTCTTGCCGCAACCGACGCCATTGAATAAGTTTCAAATTCTTTGGAGAGAATAAGCCACTGGGGATTTTTCTTCGATGATTTGTAGAGAGACATCAGTTCATTCAGTATAAACTGTGAAAAACTGCACATTTTGCCTCTTATATCTATATATTGGTTTTTCTGTTCGACTTCTATCGCCGCTCTGAGCTTATTTATATCCATTATTCGGTAATTCTTAGAACTTCATATATGTTTATTTTTTGTGATTTGCCTTTTAAATCGACTTCCCTGATTTTTATGACATCGACTATGTGGGATAGTTTGTTGTAAGTATTCTGGCTTATTAGAAGATGGGTTTTGTATATTCTGTTGTAACCTTCTATTCTGCTTGCAATATTTACCGTGTCTCCTATGACTGTGTATTCAAAACGGTTTTGGGTTCCGACATTGCCTACGAAGGCATCTCCCGTGTTTATGCCTATTCCTATGTCTATTTTCGGTTTTCCTTCTTCAAGCCATTTTTCCTGAATTTTTTTTACCTTGTTTGTGAGTTCATATGCACATTTTACTGCTTTTTTGGCATGGTCTTTGTCCTGCACGGGATCGCCGAATATAACCAGTACGGCGTCTCCGATGAATTTATTAATTACTCCGTTATACTTATTTATTACCGGTTCGATTTCAGAAAAATACTCGTTCAGAAGCTGAGAAACCTCCTCTGCCGTGTGTGTCTCGGAAATTGTCGTAAATCCCCTGATATCAGCAAACATAACGGTAATCTCCGCTTTTTTACCTCCGAGACGGACTTTATCAGGGTTCTTCATAATTTTATCTGTAATGTCTTTTGAAATATATTTGTCCAGTATTTTTTGGATACGGCTGGATTTGTCGCTCGAGAGTACTTTTCTGCAGGTTTTTAAAAAGCCGGGAATCAGTATTACTGCGATGACAGGTGCCAGCAGATTTATAAATATGTAATGGTCAACAAGTAGTATGTATGACAGGAAATATGCAATTAGGAAAAATGCCATAAATATGTAGGCAAACAATGGTTTTGCCGCTAAAAAGACAAAAAGAATAATTGTTGCAGCCGATAGTGTAATAAGCAATTTATGGTTTTCTTTTAGAGTTATTGTATTTTTCGAATCAAGGATTTTTGTAATTTGTTCAGTTGGGTTGTTTTTATAGTTTTTATATTTTGCTGTAACAATAAATGTATCTATGTGATTGTCCGCATATTTGCAGCCAAAATGGTTTATGCAAAAGATTATGCACAAAAAGGATATTATAAAAAGAACAAGTACATTTTTCATTTTCATATAAGTATTTTACTTTATAAAAAAATGCAATGCCAATTTTTAATGTTTTTATACAAGTTTCATAATTTCTTGTTTTTTGCCTTAGTACACGAAATGCCGAAGAATTTATTGTCTGCAGGTGTGGTTAAAATATCGGGATTGCTGTTAAATACTTATCCTTACACCGAGCATTAGCGCAACACCGTTTCTGCCGCCGTTTCTGAGCATTGTTTCAAAAAAGGCAGTGACCCTGTCACTCCAGCGCTTCTGAATACCTGCACCATATTGAACAAAGGGTTTTACTGAAAGATTGGGCAAATAAACTTCATTTGCCTGAAATTTTGCACTGTCTATGATGTTCCACACCATTGAAACACTGATGTATGGCTGAAAATAGTCTTTAAAATTTCCGATGAATTTTATTCGCGGCTCTATCTGGATTGCGTTGAGCGGACGAGTGTTAATACTTATATTTGAGGCATTTTTATAATCAAATGTGTTTACAAACGTGTAAGACATTAAAAGCGCCGGTTGAATGATAAGTCTGCGTTTGAGCGTTTCGATATTGTAGCCTGTCATTTCCGCAATACCTGTATTGAACATTGCAAAATTTTCACTGCCGTAGAATGTTGAAGCTTCTCCGGAGCTTGCTCCTGCAAGCACTGTCCATGCCGAGAAAAAACCGCCCTTGTAAAATACTGCATCGAGCCCGAGCATTCCACCGTTATTGTAAATACTGTTCCCCTGAAATGCCTGGTGAGAGCCGTTGTAAGAAACATAAGCCCCGTAAAGTGTATACCAGCCGTTATTTATTTTTTTTAATCCGCTTTCTGCACCGATTATACTGCCGTATCCGACATTTGATACTCTGGGGCCGTTCTTTAGACCGACACTTTCAAAAACAGAATAAGGTTTGAACCATAGGCCGTTTCGCTGTTCCGGCATTACATACGGTGCTGTTGTAAAACTTGTGGAAGCGGACTTATTAATGAACGAAAATTTTGGAGAGTCATAAGGCGTAATCATAACCATATCAAGGTTTGCAAATACGTTTTGATAAGTGTCAAGTGCCGCGAGATATCCTGCAAGTTGTGTTGCTACCTGCGCTGAATAAAGCGATGAATCCAAACCTGTACGCCTGAACTCGAAATCTCCGTCGCTGCTGTTATAGCTGACGTTGTAGTGATAAAGAGGGGTACGGATTTCTGTGGGAGTGTAAACTACACTGTCTTTTAATACAGAATCAGCAAATGGTATTTCAATAAACTTGCTGTCAGGTGTGCCCTGAATTGCAAGATTTTTTACAAAAAATTCACCGCTGCCTGAGAGTGAATCTGCGGATATTGTGTCCATTGTCCTTGTATTTAAATTCATGTCCGCGAAGATATTTGTTCTGCCGTTTAGTGTTAAGTTTTGAAAATTTATATTATCGAGCTGTCCGTTTTGCAGATTCAGGTTGACATTATTCCCGAAGTACTGATTTTTTGAGCCTAAATATACGCTGTTAGGTAAGATATTCAGAGTTCCGTTATTAAAGTTAAAATTCCCTGTAAATTCTCCGTTTCTTCCTCCAAGATTTAAGGCTCCGGTTCCGTTTTTTTCAAGTTTTCCGGTTCCTTTTATCCCGCTTAAAACTGTTGATGTGCTGCTGCCTGTGAACTTTGTAACGCCTGTCGGAGCTATAAATATGTCGTTCGGGTCGCCGTTTAGGTCATAATTTGAGGACAGAGTTGTTCCTTCGATACTCATTTCTCCGCCGTTATAAATAGCACCTCCTGCGCTGTACTGTGTTCCTGTTCCAATATAGTTGTTTTTAAACTCTGAGTCTTTTATAACAAGATTAGCGCCGATTTCATTATAAATAGCGCCGCCGTCTGCATAGAATTTGGAGGAAGCATAGTTGTTTTCAAATGTTGTGTTTTCTACAGTTAATGAAGCTGCATTGTAGATTGCACCGCCCAGAGCTGTTCCGTTTTCACCGCTGTCTGCGTAATTTCCCTTGAATGTTGAGTTTGTTATTTTTGCGATACCTCCGGTTCCATTACTTTGAACGTTAAAGATTGCGCCTGCGTATGAGTATGAACCGTCTTCACCTTGTGCGTAATTGTTTTCAAAATTTGTATTGTTTACGGTAATTTCTCCGTTGTTGAATATTGCCCCGCCATGCGGTATTACAGAACCCTCTGCATAATTTCCGGTAAAAATACTGTTGTTTATTGTCATAACAGCAGGTGCACCTGCGTCATATCCGTTTGCCACTGCACCGCCGTATGATGATGCACCGTTAGAATAGTTGTTTTGAAAGAGCGTACGATTTATGTCGACTTTGCCTCCGTAGAGATTGTAGACTGCGCCTGCAACTCCTATATTGAATCCTTGTGCGTCTACAAAATTTCCGATAAAACCGGAGTCTTCAACATTTAAATCTCCTCCGCTGTTGTAGATTGCACCTGCAAAGTACGAGCGGTTGTATTGCTGTCCGCGGCAGAATCTTATACCTACATCTTCAAAAGTGCTTTCCCTGTTCAAAACAAAACCGCCAAAGTCTTCGTCTCCGTTAATATAATAATTGTTGCCCTCAAAAGTTATATCCAGGTTGAAAAAATATTGTCCGATTGTTTCATCAGAATTCAGGTCGTTTGTAAAATTCAATGTATCTCCGCTTTGGGGCTGTGAATTCATAAGCTCCTGAAATGACGCAATTTCAATATCGTTAGCAAATGAGGAGTTTCTGCAAAGTAAAAAAGCAAGTATGCATAAAAAAATCTTATATTTCATAAGATTATAATATTTCCTGAATATTTCAGAGCTATTGCCATGGTGTATATACTCTTTAGCCGCATGTACAAGCCTGGGCGGGTATAAAAAAACTTCCGCTTTAGACGGAAGTTTTTTGTTCTCTTTTTTGTTTTGCAAACCATCTGCTTAAGGACTCATAGCTGAGAAAAACACCTGTGCCGAGAATGAGAAAAATAAATATACAGCTTACAATGCGTGTTAGCAGCTCGTCTCCGAATTCTTTGTCAACAATAATATTAAACAAAAGTGCTTCTGCCAGCATATAAATTGTGTCCGCAGCCATTGCTCTTGTTATTACTGATTCTTGAAACTCATCATCGTCTTTGAATTTTTCAAAGAAATTTCGCGTATACGAGCCTTCTTTAGAATGTTTGTAGCAAAAAATGAATATCCGGGTTTTAAACCGTATATACAGACCTAAAGCCAGAAAAGGCAAGCAAACCATAGGCATTATAGTTATAAAAGACAAGTTGAACAGCCAGTCAGGCAAATTCGGGAGTTCCATATCCATAATATAAACTATAATGAGAAATATAGGATATTTTAAGAAATTTGAGCATAAAATAAAGTTTATAATCCAAAACGACAATTTATTCATGGCCTAAATTATACAACTTATTTCTCAGAATGTATACAAACAGAGACGGAAAACTGCTAATATTTTATCCATGTTTCGCGCGGAATCTTTATTTTCACAACAACAAAATAGTTTTCTATTTTTCTTTCTTTTTGAAAATGTCCTGCTGCCATAACAGCGGGATTCCAGCTATGAGGGTTAAAATCGTAAGTATCTATTACTTTTGCAGTAAAATCTCCGTTCAAATCAACATGTATATCTACAATATCCGCTCTGTGTATTGCGTTATACAAATCAAAGTTCCACACGCTAAAACTTAGCGATGTATCCGGTAGTGAAGCACCGGGCAGGAGTTCTGATTTTTTATTCTTGATTAATTTTTTCAGGGCAAACGATGTGTTGATTTTTTCAGCAAGGCTGCTGTTCTCATTGAAAACTACTCCCCTGCTGTCTTTTTCTTGAAACTGTTTTTTTACCTTGTTTTTTACAAAATTCCTGAGATTTTCCTCCTCAATATTGTCTATACTTTCATAAAACTCTCCGTTTTTCTCAATATAATCCCTTGCTTCCGTAAATTTTGAAAAAGACAAATTCCATAAAGACAAAGACTCACGCAGTTGTAGTAAAGAACCTGTAAGCTGCAGTCCTCTGTCAAAAATTTCTTTCGTAACATTATCTACCTTGTCTGAGAGTACTTTTACTTCAAGTTTTAAGCCAGAAATCTCTTTCAGCTCAACAATTTTAATTTCTTTTTCTATTGATGAGGCCTTGTTCTTTAAATCTTTTGCGGTTTCTATATTTTTCTTAATGTCTTGTTTTTCTGTTGTGAATTTTTGCAGGACAACATGCGGTATGTCATTTTGTGTTTGAATAAATTCATCAATTTCTGAATTTTGTTCATTTGCGCTGCTTATTGCAGCGTCGATTTCTTCTTTAATGGAGTTGATATCTCCAGTAATTTTTTTTATTTCCTGCTCTGCTTTCTGCTTTTCAAAAATTTCGGCTCTGTATCTGCCTATCGGGTCGTTCGTCTGATTTTCTATAACTTCTATATGGCATTTACAGTTTGGATGCGGCTTTTGAGGTATCTCCTCTGCTGATTCAAAAACTTTTCCGTCCAGCTCTTTGCATTCATCACACGCATCGTCTTCAGCATTCCATCTGTATTTCTCATTGTAACGAACTCCTCCTTTTAACACTTTGGACATAAGAATCCTTTCTTTTAAAGCATTTGCAAAATCTCAGAAATTTTTGCGTCTGTATCTGTATTTTTGTCGTTTTTTGAGAGCTGCAGTTCATTGTTCACTGCGCCGAGTTTTATGTAGCGTTTTACTGTATCAATGTCGTAATTGTTTAATATATTAATCAGTGCTGCATAAGTCTTTTCTCCGAACTCAGAATCTTCTTTTAGCTCCTCTTTTGCTTTTAAAAATGAATATTTTTTATAGCCGTTAAGAAGGTTAAGACCTGTTTGAAAATCAAGGATTACACGTTTTTCTCCTGCATATCGTACATATTTCGAAAGATAGCTGCCCAGTTCCTCAATTTTTTCATCAAATTTATCAGCAGATTCTTTGTGGCTAAGTTTTCTGAATTTTTCTCTTAAAATATTTTCGAATCGTTTAGCGGCCGTTTTTTCACAGAAAAGTACAGCTTTAGCGTTTTCAATTTTTTTCATAATTTTTTCCTTCAGGCTTTATTTAGCAGCTTTACAATGTATCCGGGATGTTGCTATGCTGAATTTACTCCATTAATATAGTCAGCCTTCATCACCTGTATAATGTTTTTTTCTGAAAGCAATTACATCTTTTTCATAAAACCTTATGGACATTCCATAATCAATGTAAGGAATAGATTTTTTGTACTTTGCCCATTTATACAATGTATTTGCTTTTAATCCGAGCAAATCTGCCGCTGTTTTTGTATCAATAACACGGTTTTCTCCCATTTATCTCTCCTCCTTGTGCTTTATCTCAAATCTTACAGAGTAAAGTTCCTCTTCTGTAATACCCAGAAATCTCATCATTATCATCTCAAGCACCTTTAAATATTTGTAAATTTTTAAAATAATCTTCTTTAGTATCACGTCTGAAACTTTTCCCGTTAAAAATGTACTGACTCGGACAAAGCATTGCCAGCCTGTCAAAAATCCCGTCTGTATCAGGAATTGATTTTAAATAAGCAATGCTATCCGGATTTGCGGAGATTGAAACGCACTTTTCATAAGCAGCCAGCTCGTCTGTAATTCTGAATAAAAACTCTTTTCTCTTCGTACTAAAACAGTCACGTCCAAAATCATCAAGTACAATAAAATCTACAGATTTTAGTATTTTGAACAAATCATCCGGTTTGTATTTTGAAGAAAAATCAAGACTTTGTATAAAAATATCAAGAAGTCTTGCTGTGTTGATAAATAAGAAGCAGAATCCTCTTTTCCCTATTTCTTTGCAAATACAGGCAAGCAAAACAGATTTACCACGCCCGGATAGACCGATAAACGCAAGCCCTGTTTTTTGGTTTTTTGAAAATTTATGTGCAAATTCTTCACAAACACGTGCAACTCCTGTACACTCAATATTTGTAAAATCGAATTTTTCATACAAAGGTGCAAGAATATTGGTTTGCAAAATTTTATTGCTTGCATGTTTTATGCTATTAAGACTGTTTTTTTTCTCAATCTTTCGAAACTCTTGTTCTGTACACTCACAGTCTGGAATAAATATTGTTTTTTCAAAACCTTTAACGTTGTATGTATAAGGTTTGTAATTTTTTCCGCATTGAGGGCAGGTGTTTACAGATGCCATCCGTTTTGTCTCCTCTGTTGTGCTGCTCCAAGTGCTTCGCACTGATAAAAGTTCCAGTTTACTATGCTTATATATGTACCGTATGGCGTATTTTTACAGCTAATTGCATTGGATGAAACAAGCTTTTCAATTGCCTTTCTGACATGATATTCTGATATATCGAGTGCTTGTGCGAGATATCGTCTTGTAGTCCAAAATGTTCCCCTTTTTAGTACGTGCGCTTTTGTGTAATAATGTTTTGCAGTTGCATTGAGAAGGCAGTGTAGAAACACTCTTGTTGCATAGGGGTCTTTGTACCATTTCCAGTAAATGAGGCTGCGGAATATTTTTACATATCCGAGTTCAGCATTGCTAAAATATGTCGGTTCTTGTTTTTCTGCCATTGCTCTGTTATCCTGTCTGTTTAATATGAAATTTTAAATAAGACAGCGTCTTTCTTGTTTTTTTACAATACGATTCAGCCTGTCGAGTCTGCCGTCTGCTTTTGCCTTTTCAAAATCATGAATTGCCAGTTTTCGTGGGGACAATGTTATTGTCTTTATTGCAATATCTGTATAGTACTGCTCGAGTTTGTCGATGATTCTTTTTCTGTTTTTTGCCGCTATCCATCCGTCACGCAGTTGTTTGCGGTTAATACACTTTTTTAAAAATGCGATCATTTTTCCTCCGGCATTTGCTATGAAATATGCCTGCTCAAATAATATGCGCAGTTGATTTCCGTAATTTTTGTATGAAATTTCCGTTTTGCTTTGTGTACAAAAATATGTAACAAATCAAAACGTTGATCCAGACTTTGCAGACTAGCACCCGAAAGCAGTCTGTACAATAATTTTTCTTCTATTTCTCCTCACAAATAATTGTGATAAAATTTCCGCTTGTAAAATTCAATAAAAAACCGTGCCAGTGTTGATTGACAGGCAGGGATATTTAATTTATTTTCAAGTAATCAGGCTGAGATATGACTACCTCTGCTGCTTTTATGGAAATTTTCTACAATCACATTTCGTCTTGAGAAATTCAAGCCGTTGTGTTATAGTATTCATATGTTAACAAATAAGTAAGCATTTGTCAACCATATTGGAAACAAAATTGTCCTAAAAATTAAGAGGAACTATGAATATTTCTGAAATACAGGAATTGCTCAGAGAAAGTAAGAAATCTAACATTACCCTGAGTGATATAGCAAAGGCGGCCGGTACGTCACGCGGTTATATATCCAAAATAGCTGCAAAAAATACCCCTCTCAGCCAAAATAAACTAAAGATGATAGAGGAGTATTACAGCGTGAATTTTAATGCGCTTATAAATACCAAAAAAGAGGAGTGTATTACGATAGAACATATAGGAATTAGACCCAGCTGCGGAAGCGGCACGCTTGTTGATGAAGAGCCGGTAATCAGACCTATAATGCTGGGGAATGAGGTTATATCACATTATCTTCGGTGTTCAAATCCGACAAATCTCAAAGCTTTTACAGCAAGCGGTGATAGTATGTCCCCGCTAATAGAGGACGGTGATGTGTTGCTTGTTGATATCGGCAGATGTGATATCAGCAACAGCGGGATTTATGTGTTTTGTTCGAATAATGAATGGCGTGTAAAGCGTTTTAATCTTAAATTAAACGGGACGCTCGAAATAATTTCAGATAATAAAAAATACAGAACAGAAGTGTTAACGCCGGATTCAAAAGTTGAAATAAAGATAATAGGACGCGTTATAAAAAACATGAGCCGCGGCTTGTAGCGGATTTTCGTACGGGTGAAACCCGGTGAGCGAGAACCGAAGTGAACCCTGGCGAAAGCCAAGAGAACGACAGGTTGGAGCGCTAAGAAAATCCAAGAAGCGGATTTTCGTACGGGTGAAACCCGGTGAGCGAGAACCGAAGTGAACCCTGGCGAAAGCCAAGAGAACGACAGGTTCGAGCGCTAAGAAAATTCAAGAAGCGGATTTTCGTACGGGTGAAACCCGGTGAGCGAGAACCGAAGTGAATCCTGGCGAATGCCAGGAGAACGACAGGTTGGAGCGCTAAGAAAATCCAAGAGGCGGATTTTCGTACGGGTAAAGTGAAGATTTCGGGAACGCTGGCCGGGAAGTGACCTGCCTGTGATATTGATACATCCGGTATGCACGTGAATACCTAATTTAAATGGAGATTCAGTGCAATGTTGTGACTTTTGTTAAAAAATGCCTTTTTGTGAAATCCATTCGTTTAAAGCCTTGAATGCCCCTTTTGACAAACACGGGAGATTTGAAAGTACAGGATTAAACATTTTTTCATCCTCCAAAAGCCTGAGCATATATTTTGCCTGAACACCTTTGGGAAGAGAATGGAGAGAGCCGGCAAGAGCTTTGTTCAGCTCTTCATCATTAAAAGCTAAAAAACGTTCAAAATACATTATTCTGGACTCGGGTTCAAGAGTATATAAATATTTTGCCAGAACCCTGTTTATTTCTATGCTCTCTCTTGCGGCGAGGATCCCGAAAGGTCTTTCCGGTTTAGTGAAAAGAGTCAGCCTGCGTGCAATATTTATATCCGCTTGATTATTTTCAAATGATATAATTTTATTAAATACTGCATCTCTGCGTGCGGAAGGAATGATTGAAAATGATTCTGATAAAGAAATTGCATTTTTTTCGGTTATAATCGGCATAAGCATAGGAAGAATCTTGTTTTTTGCCGCTGTGTCCATATATTGTAAAGCCAAAACACAACCATGAATCCTGTCATTAACCAGTTGTGATTCTTTCCAGGAAAGAGTCTTTTTTAGAAGTTTTATAACTTCTTTGGGTGAGCGCATTGCTATTTTGCAAACATAACGGCAGGTTTTGTTTAAAGCCTGTTCATAAAACCCGAAATGTCCGAAATCTATACATCTTCCGCCTTTGATATTGTATCGTGCAAAATGGTCTGCATCCGGGATAAGTCCGGACTCTTCAATGTGTGCATTTTTTCCTCTGTATAAATTTTCGTAACCGGAAAATTTAGAAAACATTGTTCCCGCCCGCAAATCTCCAAAATAAAATTTTGCCCAGTTTTTGTTCGGATAATACTTGTTTATAAAAAGTGCCGCTGCCTGTTCAACAAAATTTCCGTCCAAGTTTTTGTCGTTTAAGTCCAAAAAGGAGTAGAATGATTTCATTACATAACTTTGTTTGTTGACAGAGACTTTGTATGCCTCACCATATGCACCGTTGTCGAGGTATTTAACACCAAAATCCTCCGCAGATTTTATCACACCGGATTTTTTTAGTGCCTGTTCTACGGGCAAAAAAATCTTTTTTAGATTTGAACTGGAAGATAGCCTCGAATCCCTGCCTGCAGCAGAAAAGGCGCCAAGAATATTTTTAACCGCAGTTCTTCTTTTTCTATATGGTATCAGCGCCGTCCACTCCGGCGGTATTGTACCGACTATTCCGTTAGTGCGTGTTTTCTCTTTCTCGTAAAGTTTAATTATATCTCCGGGTTTGTGCATGTTTTTGGCAAGCCTGGACGTAAGTCCGTGAAAAGACGGACTCTTCGTGTTATTTGTTACGGTTAGCATATTACTATTAAAACGCAATCAAATATTTTTTTCTACCCCGCTTATATTTTGTAATCAATAAAATTTTTCTCCAGAAGGTTGTTGTAAAACTCTTTATTTTTTATTACATCCTCTTTTTTTAAAATCATGTCTACTGAATAAGCGGGCTTGTGGTTTTTTTCCGGGTGTGGATTTTGTTGCGCAAGTTCTATATATCTTTTTAAAAGATTGTTTGCTTCTTTACAAACAGCCCGCTGCTCCTTTTCGTTGTGGAGTAGTACTCTTTGAAGAAGTGCTGCAGCCTTTTTAGCAAGTTCGGGAAATGCTTTATCTTTGCGAATTCCTTCAAGCAGCCTGTCTCTTGCATAAAAATCTTTGAAATCCGGTATAAAACCGTATTTTGAATGGAAGTATACTGCGGAGTCTTTTGCGCATATCTTTATAGCATCTTTTTTGTTTTCTATCATGTGCATAATGCTGCAAAGTCTTAATACTTCACCAAGCCCGAATTTTCTGCGGTATTCCTCAATAACAAAAATATTAGCACCTGTTATATATTTTTCTTCCGGCGTTATGTTCAGTATTTCGTATCCGAGTTCTTTTTCAAGCTTGTTAAAAATAGAAAACTTTTTCCAGTTTTGATTTGTGCAGGTAGAATCAGTTTCTTTCAAAAACAAGTCCCCAAGTATTTTGTTTTTGAATTTTATTGATTCAATAATAGTTGCTGGTGAAATGGCTTTGTTCGATATTGGTTGTCGTAAAATTCCGGATATGTTTGTGTTAATTATCATATGTACATTAAGTCTGTACAAATTTTTTTTTGCTGTTTTTTAAATTTGGGAGAAATTTGTGTAGTTCATATATTTATCTTTATTTTATAAAAAAAATCGATTTTCGTTTTCAAAACGGAACATGCGTATTAAAAATTGTTTTTTAAATATGCTAACCTTTATGTATAAAAAGGTTAAAAGGGTGTAAATATGTTGAAAATAAAAGATGAACCAAAACCACAAAATACTATATTTAAAAAAATATGGATAATTATTGTGTGCAATCTCATATTCCTAATCCCGCTCGGGCTTACAAAATCATTGATATCGGAGCGTGACGGTTATAGGCTGGAGGCACAGCAAAAAATTGAAAAATCCTGGGCCGGCATCCAAAATATAAATCCGCCGCTGCTTCAGGTTGGAGATTCTGATTTTCAGGAGAGTCTGGCTCTAAAAGAATATAGTGTAAAAGCGAATATGTATATAGAAACAAGGAAAAAAGGTATTTTTAAAATTCCTGTGTATACTGCTGACGTGGAACAAAGCGGATATTTTCTGGCTAAAAAGCAGCTGCCCCGCTACATTAGCACTACCTTGTCATTGACAGCGACAGACCCCCGTGGATATATCGAAACGCCTGTTCTTAAAATCGGAAAAAATCAGGAATTTCACCCTTTTATCAGCGGTGAAGAGCACATTGATATAGGAGGAATGACGAAAATTCCTTTTGTAATAAAATACAAACTTCGCGGTATAAATAACCTCAATGTTAAACCCTCAGGACAAAATACATCTGTAAACATTAGCGGAAACTGGACAAATCCTGAATTCGGAGGAGATTTTCTGCCCGTAAAAAAAACAATGGACAAAAATGGTTTTAGTGCTGAGTGGAATATACCTGAGAGTGCTGCTATGGCGCTTATTGAAAACCCGGTTTGCGGTGTTTCTCTCCTTCTCCCGGTTGACAACTACAAATTAGCATACAAAGCTGTAAAATACGGATTTCTTTTCATATCTTTAACTTTTCTATGCCTGTTTCTGTTTGAAATCCTTTCAAAACAGCGTATACATCCCGTTCAGTATATTATGGTCGGGCTGGTTATGTGTATGTTTTATCTGCTTTTGCTTTCTATGTCTGAGTTTATTAACTTTGGAGTCTCATATTTTGTCTCTTCAGTTAGTATAATAACGATTATAACTATATATGCACAAAATGTGTTAACAAAGCATAGGGCTTTGAAATTTACCCTTCTGCTTTCCGGCATGCTTCTCTTTCTATACTTCTTCTTATATATACTTTTACGGCTTCAGGATTTTTCACTCATTGTCGGCAGCTTTGGTACTTTATTCATAATCATGCTGACTATGTATGTGACAAGAAACGTTGAATGGTACAAATCAGAAGAAATTACTGAAAACACTCCTCAATAACCGAACTGCCGGACTGTTTAATCACTGCCTTTTTCAAAAAGCAATCTCCGATACGTGCTTTTTAAGCAGATAGTTTTCGGGCAGTGCTCTAAATCCCTGTCTTTTCCGAAAGCGGATAGGGACTTTTTTTTATAATGCCTGATTTTGTGCAAAAGTTGTAGGCTTTGCTTTTTGCATAGAAAAAGCTTTACGGCTGCATCGTCTGTGTCAGTGTATATTCTGCAGAATTTCATCTCAGCTGCTAAAATTCTTAGAAAAATGCGTTTCGTAAAAATATAGAGCATAGCGTGTCTCATCCATCGCATCATCATTCTGCTTCAGCGGCAAGTCGATATCTGTTGATTCTTCATCTTGCGGATAAGAGTAGCTTTTTAGCTCTTGCAGCGTTTGGGGACAGTCGTCTTTATTTATTATTAGCCTGTCATAGTTTATGATTTTTCTCATAATTTCTATACTGTCAAGAACTCCTGGTTTTTCAGAATATACATGTATTCCGCAGAGTCTTTGCTCCAGTTCGTAGTTCTGTTCCGGACGGGCATTGTCTGCATTAATAAATCTGAAGTACCTTGAATACTCATTTTGCTTTTTTAGAATCCATTCCGCAACGTCCGTACAAGTCTTTTTTGTTCCGTATAATTCATCGATTTTGTAGTATGCACCTTCTGCAGTAACTCCGTATAAACCGCAGCAGAGCGGGTGATTCCACCCCCAGTCAAGTCCAAGGAAATAGTCTTTGAAAATATTTTTTTCTATTTTTTCCAAAATTTCTGTTTTTGACACGGTGTGTTTTTCTTCGCAGAATGTATCATAAACCAGTCCGTCAGCAACAGTCCACAGCCCTTGAATTTTACGTGCTTCAAAGGCTCCTTTATAAAGGCGTTTTTGGTTTTCAATAAATACAGGCGCGAGATTTGCATTATCTTCCATCGTAAAATGCCAGTAATCAAAGATTTCCCGAATTTTTTTACTACCCTCAAGATATGGCTTAATTCGTTCTTTGTAGAGCCAATGGTTTGGACTTTCCGGATTACAATCCGCATAAGCCCGTGCGTTGGCGGGTGTTAGTCTGCTGAGTGCCATGTTGTAGAACGCGTAGCTGTGCCTCGCAAGTTCATTTGCATACCAAAAATCCCAGGTTCCGCCTTGTATTTTCGCATCGCTGTCTGCTTTTCCACCTCCGGTAACAAGACAGTTGTACAGTTTTCCCCAGAGCTTTATGTCCAGCTCCCCAGAAGAACTGTTATAATTGCATTTTGCGCCGTGGTAATTCTCAAGGTAGGGAATTAGTTCAATTAAAACATTGTTTCTGACAGTATTTCTGGAATATCCTGAAAATACTTTCAGATATTCGTTGCCTATATAATAAAAAATCTGGGGGATTTTGTAGATTATGGACAGAGTTTTTCCTGAACGTACAGCACCGTCGCATAAAGTGAAGAATTTTGAATCCTGGGGCTTTTTTGCGAGAAATTTTTTGTGTTTTTCACTGTATTTTGAATTTTCCCACTTAATCGGACTCATTTTTTTCTCCCATTAATTCAAGACTCTCCAAATATGCACGGCGTGTTTCCGTAAAATCCTCTTCATCATCAGTTTTTCCGGCCAGAGCGAGTCTTTCTTCCTGAGTGCAAATTAACTTGTACAGCGCAATATTCAGAGTAGGGCTATCGCTTTTTAACCATTTTTGAGTCAAAGCACATTTTGCAAGAGAGCGCTGTTTTTCTATAGCAGCCTGCACTTCCGGAGCAATATCCAGTTCTGCATTGTAAAATTCTGTTCTGGAAATAGGCAAATATGCAGCCAAATCCGGCAGGAAAAGAAT
This sequence comes from Candidatus Gastranaerophilales bacterium, assembly GCA_944322755.1. Classification (GTDB taxonomy): domain Bacteria; phylum Cyanobacteriota; class Vampirovibrionia; order Gastranaerophilales; family Gastranaerophilaceae; genus CALUPY01. Next base: position 66,714 of record CALUPY010000011.1, read on the forward strand.
ATTGTACTCAGAAATTGCTTCTACACTTGATTTTATGAGTTCATTATATTTTCTTTTCGATATTGATTTTTTTTGCATAGTGTATAAATTTGTGTAACATAAGTAAATAAGCTTTTGCCGCAAAGAATTAGGCTTTCCCTGAGGTTTGGCGGGTTGAGAATCACTGCCTGGTCTCGAGCCTGTTTAATCTTTGTGTCGCATATATTTCTTCCTTATTTATATTATTCTTAATCTGCAAATTTGCTCAGCGGCTTGTTTTACTGTATGCAATTCTTCTGGTATAAAACAAATCGGGGGAAATTCCCCCGGTTTGTTAGGCAGTTGCCGGCACAAGCAAAGCAAACGGATAACCGTTTTTTCCGCCGGCTCTTGTTACAGGGTTTGCAATCTGAACACCTATTCTCATAACGCATCTTAAAGCAACCATGTCCTGCTGGGCAAGGTTGTATGCTATTGTGCCGTCAGTGTTTTGGATAACAGCCTGGTCAAGCACCTTGTAGGTCAAATCCTGGCGTATTGAGTAGACAGCTTTTGTGAAATCACCGGCAATAAGCAGTGCTTTTGTTGTGTCGAAAACTCCGCCGATTTCGTCATAAACAAGAGGTCGTCCCACAAGGCTTACGGGAGTTTCAGATGTCAGACCCGGAGTGTAGAGCAGCTGATTGTTTTTGTCTCTGAGGTTTCTGAATTTAGCCTCCAGAGTTCTGTCAGCATAGAATCCTGTTACTCTAAAACCGGCCTTTTCCACTTTTTCCATAACCCCGCCTTCGCCGATTATGTCTCCTGCAATATCTTCATTTGTGCCTATTTCGACTGTTGCACTTTTGGCAAGAGCTGCTGTGACGATTGCATCGGGATAAGTTGAGGGTTTATTTGTGCCGAAGAATACGGCCTCATCTATTGCCAGTCCGAATGCTTCTACAATCTGCGGTTTTATTTCATCCCAGAGATTGTATGATGCGTCGTCAAGAACAGCTTCGGGAATTGGTACGATTACCGCAATCTCTTCTGCTGTCAAAGTCAGTTTATCCCACTCGGCGTTAGTAGTTTTCTTTGTATCGGTATCGCCGTTTAAGAAATATGCGCTTGGGAGAGTTGAGGCAACCGGCAGTGTTTTTTGTTTTGAACTCATGTTCGGAAGCTGCTTAAACAAAGATAGTGCTGCAGAACTTTTGGGCACTTCTTTTATAATTTCTGTTGAAATTTCCGTAGGAATAAGCGCTTCTGCCGATGTACGGCTGATAATTTTTGCATCTAAAGTCATGTTTTTCCCTTTCTTTTTTATGTTTAAATTTGGACAGGCATGCTGAATTTTTGCAGGTGATAATACTTACCGCCCGAGAGCTGATCTGATTACTTTGTCCATACGCTGGGAGGGAGAAAGAATCTGTTTGTTTTGAGGTTTGAATAATCCGCCATGAAAATTTTTGTTTTTTCCAAAGAGAAACGGATTTTCAATACGATAGTTTTCAATAAACTTATCTATATCTCCGCAATCCTCGGGCACGTCTTTCAGCGCAAGAGAACTTTTTAAACATCCTGCCGCATCAAACTTTCTCATAATCATTTCTGATCTGTGAGCAGTTCTAAGTTGTGCAAGCTCTTTTCTGATTTCATCTGCCTGCGCCTCAAGTGCGGCTTTTGCCTCAAGAGCCTCTTTCGCGGCAACTCTGTTTTTGGAAGCCTCGATTCTGAGTTTCTCAACCTGTTTTTTTAGATATTGTGGACGATCCGAGCGCAAAAGCCTGTCCATTTTCTGCGCCGGAGATTCGGCAGTTCCTGTCTGCCCTTCTTGTTGAGCAGTCCCTGTCTGCTCTGTTTTTTCACAGTTTTCTGTACCTGACATAAACCGTTCCTTTCTGTTTTATTTATTATCAAGTTTTTTGAATTTGCGAATGAAATTTTAGCCATTACCAGCAAAATGTGGTATAGCAAAGAAGATGCCGGAAAATATAAGCCGGCAATCTGTTCAAAACTATATTTTTCAAGGATTCTAATCACCAAAAAACGTGTCAATTTGCGCAGGGATTTATATCGCAGTTTACACTAAATATCTTTAACATGTCACCCTGAACTTGTTTCAGGGTCTTACCAGTGGAAAGATTTCGAAACAAGTTCGGAATGACATTATAGCTGTGTTTCGAGCACATTTGGTGTAAATTTGTATATAAGTCCCTTTGCGCAGCGGTTGACATCTTATCTTTGAAATGCAGAAACAATCAGTGTTGTGTTTTTATGAACAATAGCCGGTTTTGTTTATCCGTGGCACCGGCTTCACTGTAGAAAACTAGGCATTGCGAATCATGGTTCTGAGGTAATGTTTGTTATCGCGAATGCCCTGTGCGGTGATGGAGTTGATGAGAGAGGCGTTGTCGAGGAGGTACTGTTTAACGTCTTTAGAATCCCA
>CALUPY010000012.1 GCA_944322755.1 Candidatus Gastranaerophilales bacterium
TATTATGTGATGTTTTATTTCAGGATGACAATGAACTTTGGAAAAAATACACATGCCTATCATCACCACGAGATTATTCTTTTGAATAGGTAACTCTAGCATCCTCGCTTTTTGTGGGAAGAATAAATTCTCTTCGATTTTTCTGCAATCCTGTGCAAGTGACAAAAAACTCTATTTAATACTTGCTTCAAGATTATCTGGAAGCTCCATAGAAACATCCATATTCTCTTTCGAAAATTTCTCAACGAGCTCGATAAACGAAATAGCTTCCTGTTTGGAGTCAGCTTTGTATAGAGCATGCTCCAGCAAATACATTATATACTGGGTGTTTTTCTGTATTAATATCAATAGGTCAAAAATTTCTTGTTTCATATCACTTTTTCTTTTGTGTGTATTATATTGCTCTTATTGTGTGTTATAATGTCTCTGATGCATACTGTCAAAACATATAATTAATATATTATGGATTTAAAGACTTTTAGACAAAAAGTAGGAAAATAAAAATAAATTCGTGTAAAACGAGATTTAAAGCAGGATGAGTTAGCTGATTTTGCTCTATTATCAAAAGGTTCAATCGGGAAAATAGAACGTGGACAACAGAATTTTACAATTGACACTCTTTATGCAATAGCAGAAGTGTTAAGGGTTGAGCCTAAAATTTTTCTCGACATGGATTAAAAAAATTGTAACACTGCTTTACCTATATGAAATTTTTTTGTTTTTGTATTACTATATTGACATGATGGTTTATTAAACCTAGGAAGACTTAGTTGGGGAATTTATTAATATGACGTCACAAACAAATTATAGTGCAGATAATATCAGAGTTTTGGAAGGACTGGAAGCTGTCAGAATGAGACCAGGCATGTATATCGGCTCGACCTCTCAGCGCGGCTTGCACCACTGTATTTATGAAATAGTCGACAACTCTATTGATGAAGCGCTTGCCGGTTACTGTACACTGATTACAGTTACTATTAATGCCGATGAAAGTGTAACAGTAGAAGATAACGGCCGCGGTATACCAGTTGATATAAAAGGTGATACCGGAAAATCCGCACTTGAAATTGTTCATACCGTTCTTCACGCAGGCGGAAAATTTGGCGACGGCGGTTACAAAGTGTCCGGCGGTTTGCACGGTGTTGGTGCGTCTGTTGTAAATGCCCTTTCTGAAAAATATGTTGTCGAAGTTTCAAGACAAGGCTATGTCTGGAGACAGGAATATTTAAGAGGTGAACCAAATACTCCTGTTGAAAAAATCAGAGAAACTGACAAAACAGGTACAAAAACTACATTCTGGCCGGATCCTGAAATTTTTACGGAAACCACCCAGATAGACAGAGATGTTATTGCTAACCGGCTGAGAGAAATGGCTTTCCTGAACAAAGGTTTGAAAATCAGATACATTGATGCAAAAACAAATGATGAACAGGATTTTCATTTTGAAGGCGGTATCGGAAGCTATGTTGAATTTTTGAATAAAAATAAAACCGTACTTTTTGAGCAGCCGATTTATATTGACAAAAATGTAGATAACATGCGTGTTGAAATTGCAATGCAGTACACAGATGCCTACAACGAGTCTGTTCTGAGCTTTGCTAATAACATCAATACCCACGGCGGCGGTACCCACCTGACCGGTTTTAGAAACGGAATCACCAGAGTTTTGAATGATTATGCAAGAAAAAACAAGCTAATAAAAGATTCTGAGGCAAATCTCTCCGGAGATGATGTGAGAGAAGGTCTTACTGCTATTGTTTCGGTAAAATTGCCGAATCCTGAGTTTGAAGGTCAGACAAAAGACAAACTCGGAAGTTCCGAAGCCACTGCTGCTGTTCAGGATACTATCAAAGACAAACTGCAGGAATGGCTGGAATTTAATCCGAAATATGCAAAAATTATTATTGAAAAAACTCTGCAGGCTCAAAGAGCGAGAGAAGCTGCCCGTAAAGCAAGAGAGCTCACAAGAAGAAAATCTGCTCTCGAAACATCGACTCTTCCTGGCAAACTGGCTGATTGCTCCAGCCGTGAAGCTGACAAATGCGAACTCTACATAGTTGAGGGAGATTCAGCAGGCGGTTCTGCGAAGCAGGGAAGAAACAGAATGTTCCAGGCAATTCTTCCATTGCGCGGTAAGATTCTCAACGTAGAACGTGCAAGGCTAGATAAAATGTATGCCAACAATGAAATCAAATCAATGGTTCAGGCTCTTGGTATTAACATAAGCAAAAACGAAGACGATGTAGATATTGAAAAACTCAGATATCATAAAATTATTATCATGACCGATGCTGATGTTGACGGTGCGCACATCAGAACACTGCTTTTGACGTTCTTTTTTAGATATGCAAAACCGCTTCTTGACCACGGGCATGTCTTTATTGCGCAGCCGCCGTTGTATAAAATTACACAGGGCAAATCATCAGAATATTTGTATGATGACAGAGCGCTCGACAAAATGCTGAGAGAACGCGGAATTAAGGGATTGACGCTTTATGACAAAAAGAAAGCAAAGAGTGCAACCGGTGAAGAACTTGAAAAACTCATCGGTAATATGTCAGCATTCTATCATTCCTTTAACAATCCGCTGATTAGCGCCATACCTTCTGTTGTAATGAGGGCGCTTGTTCGTTCCAATATAGAAGCAAGCGATTTTGACAGTCAGGAAATTATGCAGGAAAGATGTGAATATATAAACCACTATCTGCAAGATCATGCTCAAAATTACGGTATTACAGAAGCGAAGGATTATCGAGTTGAGATTAAATTCAACACAGAAACAAGCAAATACAATCTAAACCTTCATCTTGAACGTGAAACAGAGACTGTTCTCTTAACTAATATTCTGATAAAAAGTAATGAATATCAGCGTGTAAAAAATGCTTATCCGCTAATCAGAAACTTCTTAATTGAAGAAGAAAAGGTTCTTGTTGTTGATCTTGGAACAGAAGAAGTTCAGATTACATCATTTGCAGAATTGCAGAGAATTGTTGAAGAGAGAGGCAAAAAAGGACTCACTCTTCAAAGGTTCAAAGGTCTGGGTGAAATGATGCCGCAGCAGCTCTGGGAAACGACAATGGATCCTGCCACAAGAACCCTGCTTAAAGTGAATGTAGAGGATGCAATGCTCTGTGACCAGCTGTTCGATATTTTGATGGGGGATAAAGTTGAGCCCCGCCGCGATTTTATCGAAGCAAATGCTGTGTACGCAACAAATATTGATACATAATAATATGCTAGTTTGAACAATGGCAATAAAGAAAAACTGTCGGATAAAACCGGCAGTTTTTTGTACATGATTGTTTTTGCGTCTGTTTTATACTTTACGAGTCGTTTCTGTATTTATTGCTTAACTGACCGCATGCTGCATCTATATCAGCACCCCTCTCAAGACGAATGGTAACTTTTTTGCCTGACTGTTCAAGTATATACTTAAATTTTTGCACAGTCTGTTTTTCAGGTTTTTGAAAGTTGTCTTTGTCATTGGGATTGTAGATTATAAGATTTATGTTTGACTTTATGCCAGCAAGCAATAATGCCAGTTTTTTTGCACATTCTACAGAGTCATTGCAGTCCCGAATCAGTGTGTATTCTATCGTAATCCTGCGTCCTGTATCTTCTGCATAGTTTTTCAATACGGGCATTAATTCAGACAGCGGATATTTTTTTTCAACAGGCATAAGCTCTGTTCGCAACTCATGTTCAGGCGCATGCAATGATATAGCGAGAGTCGGTTGAAAATCCATTGCCGCAAGTTTTTTTATCTGAGGAATGATACCGCAGGTCGAGACAGTTATTCTTCTGATTCCTATTTGAAAATTTTTGTTTAAAATTTCAATTGCACTAAGCACATTATCAAGATTTAAAAGAGGTTCTCCCTGTCCCATAAAAACTACATTCGAGACTTTTAATCCTGTATCCCGCTGGATTGTAAGAATCTGTTCAACAATTTCTCTTGTTGTTAAGTTTCTGACAAATCCGAGTTTTGCCGTAGCACAAAACTTACATCCGCAGGCACATCCTACCTGAGAGCTTACACAGGCTGTCAGATTTGCCCTGTTATCAAAACGCATAAGCACAGTTTCTACACAGTTGCCGTCTGCATATTCAATAAGATATTTTATGGTGCCGTCATGGCTTACCTGTTTATTTTTTATTTTTACATCGGTTATAACCGCAATTTCGGCAAGTTTTTCACGGGTTTTCTTTGACAAATCTGTCATTTGCTCAAAGTCCGAAACGGATTTTAAATAAATCCAATTGTGAATCTGTCTTGCACGAAAATCTGATTCTCCAATGGATTTTGTGAAAGCCTTGAGCTCGTCGAGATTTTTTCCTGATAAAATTTCTTTTTCTTCCATAATCTAATTATACTGTAAAAATTTTTTACGATTTTATGTTTGTACAGTTTTATGTTATCATTTTGTTTTAATATATTATGTATATGCTGTTAGGCTGAAAAAATTCAAGAAAGTTGGGGAAGTTGGAAACTACAGACCAGAAAATTTCATCGGATATAAAAACAGATGCAAACAATGAAATGCATGCTAAAAAAAATAATTTTCCGATGATAGTAAAAATTGTTGAGAGTGTAAAAAAAATATTGGAAGAGGACAGACAGCAAAAACATCCTCTGTTTATTAATGTTAAAGAGTCTGTGATTTTTAACATTGCAAGAAAAGCGCTAAGCGATCCTGACATGAGAATTTTGATAGGTATTGCAGGCGAATCGGCATCCGGAAAAACTACTTTCGTACAGAATGCAATCCGCTCTTGTATTGCTGAAGAACATTCAGAACTCTATACAATAGTCTGCTGCGACGATTATTATCACGACTGGTCAAAAGAACTCGAAGAAGCCGGAAGCTATGAGGCATTTTTTGCAAAGGGCTATAGTTTCGACACACCTGCTGCAATAAATCTGGAACTGATGAAAGAGCATCTTGTTTCGTTGAAAAACGGAACTGCAGTCAGAAGCCCTGACTACAATTTTACAACTTGTGAAAGCAAACCTCACGGAGTTTTGAAACGTCCGGCAAAAATAATTGTAAACGAAGGGCTGTATGTCCTAAACGAAAATGTAAGAGATGTTATGGATGTGAAAGTCTATGTTTTCACGCCATTTAATGTAATAAAAGACCGCTGGTACAGACGAGCTGAATCCAGAGGAAAAACCGGTGCGGCTGCTGACATGCAGTTTGAAAATGTAAACACAACTGCCCAGACTTATATTCGCCCGGCAATGCAATGCGCGGATATTGTAATGAATGGTGTAGTTTCTAGTGAATATATCCAGGAAATTACAGAAAAAATATTTCGTACTATTGATAATATTGCAAAATCAATGCGCCAACAGGTTTCTCCTGTTGAATAGCAATGTAAATGTTAGTTTCGTTTGATGAACTGCTTATTTTAAATTAGTTTTAAAAGTGTAAACTTCTTGCTAAAACTCATTTTTAAGGTAAAATAGAGGGGTGGTTAGTAAAAGGAGTTTTACTACAATAGTGTTTAGAAGGAGAAGAGAAATGGCTTACTCAAAAAAAGGTGCTTTAAGCATGCTTGCAATGTTTGCTGCGCTTTTTGCATCTAATGCTACTTTCGCAGGAGAAGCTGATCTGGTCGTGCCTAATCTGGCTGCAGACCCTCACAGCTTTAATCTTCTGCTTGTAGGTATCGGTATTTCCGTTCTTGGCCTTGTTTTTGGACTTATTGAATTTATCAAAGTCAAAAACTACAAAGTCCATGAATGTATGGCAAATATCGGAAATACTATTTTCGAAACCTGCAAAACTTACCTTATCCAGCAGGGTAAATTTTTATTAGGTTTGGAAATCCTGATTGGTCTGTGTATTGCGTTCTACTTTGGCGGACTGCAGCACATGGGCTTAAAAGGTGTGCTGATTATTCTGGCTTGGTCAGTAATCGGTATTCTTGGTTCTTACGGTGTTGCCTGGTTCGGTATCAGAATGAACACATTAGCTAACGCAAGAACAGCTTTTGCTTCACTTGAAGGCAATCCTTTAAAAGTTTTGAACATTCCGTTAAAAGCAGGTATGAGTATCGGCGTGCTGCTCGTCAGCGTTGAACTTATTATGATGCTTGTAATTCTTTTGTTCGTACCCGGACATCTTGCAGGCGCTTGCTTTATCGGTTTTGCTATCGGTGAATCTTTAGGTGCTTCCGCACTTCGTGTTGCAGGCGGTATCTTCACAAAAATTGCCGATATCGGTTCTGACTTGATGAAAATTCAATTCAAAATTAAAGAAGACGACCCGAGAAACCCCGGCGTTATTGCTGACTGTACAGGTGACAACGCAGGCGACTCCATCGGACCTACAGCTGACGGTTTTGAAACTTACGGCGTAACCGGTGTTGCTCTCGTTTCATTTATTCTTCTCGGTGTATTCCCTGAATATCAAATCCAGCTGTTAACATGGATTTTCACAATGAGATTCTTGATGATTGTGACATCTGTTGTTGCATACTGGATTAATACAGGTTTGACACAGTTGTTCTTCGGCAAGGCTGAAAAACTCGACTTTGAAAAACCTTTGACTAACCTCGTTTGGATAACTTCCGTACTATCCATTATCATGACTTTCTGCGTAAGCCACTGGCTGCTTGCAGATATGGGAGAAAGCCTCTGGTGGGTGCTCGCAGGTATAATTTCTTGCGGTACTTTAGGAGCTGCATTGATTCCTGAATTTACAAAAATATTCACAAGTCCGAACGCTACTCACACAAAAGAAGTTGTTACAGCTTCACGTGAAGGCGGTTCATCTTTAACAATCCTCTCGGGTATTGTTTCAGGTAACTTCTCAGGCTTCTGGATAGGTATGGTAATCGTGTTCCTGATGGGATTAGCATACGTATTCAGTCTGCAAATTCCTGATACCGTAATGATTTACGCATCAGTATTTGCATTCGGTCTTGTTGCATTCGGCTTCCTCGGTATGGGGCCTGTCACAATTGCTGTAGACAGCTACGGTCCTGTTACCGACAACGCTCAATCAGTATACGAACTTTCACTGATTGAAGAACGTGAAGGAATTGCTGATGAAATCGAAAAAGACTTTGGTTTCAAACCAAACTTTGAAGTTGCAAAAGCACAGCTCGAAGAAAACGACGGTGCCGGAAACACCTTCAAAGCTACATCAAAACCGGTTCTTATCGGTACTGCTGTAGTCGGTGCAACCACAATGATTTTCTCATTGATTCTGGTTATCAAAAACACACTCGGTATTCAGCCGGAACAGGTTCTTAACATGCTCAACCCTTACACAATCCTCGGATTGCTCGCAGGCGGTGCTGTTATTTACTGGTTCTCGGGTGCTTCAATGCAGGCTGTTACAACAGGTGCATACAGAGCTGTTGAATACATCAAAAACCACATCAAATTAGACGATGAAAACGTAAAAACAGCAAACGTTGCAAACTCAAAAGAAGTTGTTAAAATTTGTACCCAGTACGCTCAAAAAGGTATGATAAACATCTTCATCGCACTGTTTGCATTTGCTCTTGCGTTTGCTTGCCTGTCAGCTCCGGCTTGCAAAACTGTTGCGCCTGTAGCATTCTTTGTAAGCTACCTGATTGCGATTGCCGTATTCGGTCTGTTCCAGGCTGTATTTATGGCTAACGCAGGCGGCTGCTGGGATAACGCTAAGAAAATCGTTGAATGCGACCTTTGCGAAAAAGGAACTCCGCTTCACGACGCTACAGTAGTCGGCGACACAGTTGGCGACCCGTTCAAAGATACTTCATCGGTAGCTATGAACCCGATTATCAAATTCACCACACTGTTCGGTTTGCTGGCTATGGAAATCTCTATCAATGAATCATTCAGACAAATCGCTCCGATTGCCGGATGGATTTTCCTCGTGATTGCATTGATATTCGTATGGAGATCATTCTATGCAATGAGAATTCCTCAGAAAAAAGAAGATTAATTAATATTTAATCTATAATTTTACACCCTTGCCTTTTGGCAGGGGTGTTTTTTGTTAAGAAATATTAACCGGCTAAAAGGCTTGTAAATATTGTATATTTGAAAAATTTTTCTTATAAAAGTCAATTTTTTAAACAATATATACTTTATATATTTATAACGACTGAGGATATAAGGAGAGTAACATGGGGATTTTTTCATCAAAACTAAATATTACAAGAGGAAAATACAACCTTAGCAAAGTTTCGGGAAATCCGATTCAAAAAAGTGATGTATTAAAAGGCGCAAAAAATCAGGCTTTGATGACAGCACTGTTTAATATGTTTGACGTAGACGGTGGAAAGCCGGACGGCATTTTAACTTCATATGAACAATGCAGACTTGTTGAGGTATTTAAAGATCTCGATACAGACCATGATGGAAAACTTTCAAAACAGGAATTTGACGACGGCGCTGCCGGTACAAAACTGGACGGTGATATGCTGCGAGATTTCTTTAAACGTGTTATGAAATCAATGAAACGAAAAGAAAAAGTCGATGCAAAAGAAGTATATGAATTTGAACAGAATATCAGAGGTCTTAATAACAACAAAAAATCAAAAACAGAAAATACAACTCCGGAAGAAAAAGAATCAACGAAAGATACACCTGTCACAACAAAACCGGTAACCGAAAAATCTGCTGATAAAACTTCTAAAGAAGAATATGAAGCGCCAGTAAAACCGGCAGTTCAAGAACAAGAAGACAATGCAAGCAACTCAAGAGCTATAGAGTCACAGGTTGAATTGGCAGGAGTATTTGAAGAAGAACCGCCTGTTGATGAAGTTCAAGAACAAGAACAGACTACACCTAAAGGTCCTTCTGCACAGGTACCTGAAGCAAAACATACTGAAAGTCCTGCTGTAGAAAATCACGTTCAAGAGACACAGAAACCTGAAACAACTCAGAAAAAACCAGAACTTCACAAATACACAGTTCAGTTGAACGAAACATTTACTAATATAATAAAGAAATCACTTGCAGCCCAAGGCAATACGAATCCTACTAAAGCAGAAATAGAAGCTGCAAAAAAAGAATTTAAAAAGAATAATCCGAACGCTGTTAAGAGAACAAGAGCAGGTTATGAATATCTTCTTGTAGGGGCGCAAGTAAAATTGGCAGGAAATGTTGAAAATAAAAATAATGCAAAATCACAAATTGATGCCTGGTCAGCAAGATACGGAAATGGCACTAAAAAGGCAGCTCAAAAAACAGCAAGCAATGCTGCTGTTAAAGAAGAAAGCAAACAAACAGAAAAAGCTGCAGATATTCCTGCACCTGCTTTTGAAGTCGGTGTAACAGCAAGCGGCGATACACTGTATATAGAAAATAACGGAAGTTTAAAAACAGAAACAAGGTATGGTCAGGACGGAACGATTCTCGGTACTGATGAAAACAAATATACAGACTCCGGTCTGCTTGCTTCAAAAACAGTAAAAGATAAAGACGGAAATGTACAACAAACCATAAATTATCTCTACTATGAAGATGGCAGAGAAGCGCAAAGAACATACCAGGATAAAAATGGCAATATTACCGGAACTGTAGAAGTTTCATACGAATCTAAAGACAATCCGAATATTGTTAAAAAAGAATTTCTTAAAGATACAAATGGAAAACCGACCGGAGGTGTCGTTCAGTACAAAGACGGAAGTCTGAGCTATCATTTCTACAACTCTGACGGTAATCCGATAAATGAATACACAATGGATAAAAATGGCAAAGTAATAAAATCATCCACTAATGTTTATTATGAAAACGGTTTTCCACAAAGAACAACTTACGTAACAGATAAAGGAACAGAAATCTTCTGGTACAACAAGGATGGAAGCTATGAGCACTCTATTCTGGACAAGAATAACAAACCGATAAAACTAGAGTATGCAGATATAGAAGATAAACCGATTACAAAAGAAGAGTATTTAAGACGCAAACCGGTTGAAATTACAAAATAATTATTATGACGAACAGGGTCTAAATCTAAAAAAAAGAGACCCTGTTTTATTGACTGAAAACAGCATTTATCTTATTATAAAATTGTTTTTATGGAAATTTTTATATATCTTTTAATCAAAAAAAAAGATGTATTTTGACGACATACATAGATGTAAGTCGTCTTTTTATTTATATGTGTAACAAAATGTATCTTTTTTATATCATTTATATTAGTTTTTAAGGTATTTTTTGAAAAAAGGTTTAAAATAAGAATATGCGTATCGTCAAAAACCTTAAAGATTTAAGTCTAAGTGAAGACCAGAAATTTTTCGCATCCATAATAAAAGATGAATTTGGATGCGACACATACTGTGAAGAAATTACTAATACAGAATTTCTTAAACGGCATGCCCAGCCATTGAATGAATTTGTTGTTTATAATACAGCTGCTCCGTCAGCCGAAGGCGCAAGGCTGCTGGGCTGGAGACGCAAAAAACAAAATTCTTAATTTTTATACAAAAAACTGCGGCATGACTACAGCCGCAGTTTTTTTACATTAATTTAATCTGTCTTCAACAGCTTTGCATATTTCTGCACAAGCCTGTTCATAAGGATGTTTTGCACCATCGTTAAGTAAAAGTTCATGGTTTGTGTCAAAGGATTTGTTCATTGCCATTGCAACAAACTCGGGATTTTTCATAAAGACTTGCAAATCTTCATCAACCTTTGAAGTAAAACTAGGACGTTTTATCTCAACTACCGAGCGGCCAATGACCTCAGCATGTTCAAGACCAGTTGCCTCAGTTTTTGTTTTGGGTTCTTCATCTTGAATTATCTCAGGTTTTTGAGGCTCTTCTTTTTTTATTTGTGGCTGAAAGTTTGTATGCAAACTTCCGGCTATGTTGTTTATATTATTCATATCTGCCATATGTCTCTCCATTTTTGTTTTTTGTTATTATGTTTCGTTTTATGCTTAAAAACATGAACAAAAATTTTTTTGCTAGTAAATTAAAGAAAATATATACAAATTTTTTAAATTTTATTCTGAATTTGCTTAAAAGTCAACTATATTAAGAAAAAATTTTTTTTATTATATTATATACTTTTTTAATATTTCTTAACAATAAAACTGATAATAAAAAATCCCGTTATTTAAACGGGATTTTTATTTTTTACTTATTTAAATCCATGCCTTTTAGCATAAGTTTTAGTTTTTCCGCAGCTTCTTTATTGTCAAATACCTGAAGAGCTATTTTAATAAATTCAAGTTTTGCTGGAGACTTTGCAAATTTTTTAAGTTCAGCGCAAAGTGCTTTGTACTCTTCATTTTCCTGTATATCTACCTCTGTCAGCAGATTTTCAATTTTTCCGTTCGGATAATATGTTTTTATGTTTGCCCGCTTTTTGTTTATGAAGTATTCAACAGTCAAAGGTTTGTTAATTTTTTTTGCAATTTTTTTCATTGATTCTTCTGACTGTGTAACCGGGAAATGTTTTGATTCCTTTACTTCTTCAGCAATTACCGGTGTATATGATTTTATTGTAACAACTTCATTGTTTTGCACCAGTCTAAGCAAAGGTTTAGCGTCAGTTCCTGTTGCCAACATTGCAATCTCTGGATCCCAATCAAAGTCGAACATATACTTTACATCCAAATCAAGTGCCATGCTCAATTTTACAAGCGTATCAGAAGAGGGAAAGTTCTCACCTGTTTCTATCCTTGTCAGCTGGCGCGGATTGAGCCCGATTATCTCTGCAAGTTTTTCTTGTGTTATACGTCTGTTTTTCCTTAGTAGTTTTATTCTTCTACCGAAAGCTTCTCTAAATTCCTTCATAGCTTCTCCGTTTAATATATTATTACAATTTTGTAGCTGGATGTTAAGGAAGCAAAACGACGTCAACACGACCCATTGAGAATAAATGACGTCTAAAGTCTTATGAATAGGTTATTTCAAGACTTTTTCACTTCATCCATCATTTGTTTGGATAATTGAAACTTAAAAATCAATGTTCAGTTTTTTTATTACATTTTAGACCTTGTTATTATATAATTATTTTAGCATGATAGGAGCTATGTTTGTATAGGTATTAGATATGGAAAAAATTTGTCATGCATGAATCGGTTGAAAAATATATTAATAACGTTGTAAAACCATTAAATGACATATTTAAGGATATGTTAAAATATTTTCCATCAAAACTTTTTGGAATTTTAGGAAACACTATACTTATTCCCATATATACAAATCTGCTTTCTCCAGAACAATATGGACTGTATACACTTTCAATTGCAGTTTTATCGTTTCTTTGTATAATTTTCTCGGATTGGGTTGGTCTGAGCGGTTTGAGATTTTTTAGACATCATGAGATAAATGATGATGTGCCCAAATATTTGTCCACACTCATAGTTTTGTTACTGACAAATATTTCTTTAATGTTTATAGTTACATATTTTTTACGGAATAATTTTTATGAATTTTTTAAAATCCCACCCTCTGTATTTATTGCAATACTTGTGCTGATAATACCTGTTGCATTCAGAGCTCTTTTGTTTCAAATTCTCAGAGCGCAAATTAAGCCCAGCGCTTTCACAATTTCGACTATAGTAAACCAGATTTTGACTATTTGTATTGCTGTATTTATTATAAAAATTTACAATCTCGGAGCAATGTCAGTTTTACTGGCAATGGGAATATCTATAACTATAATAGATGTTATACTTATGTTTCAATGCAATATATTTTCATATTTAAAATTTGAAAGACTTAAATTTAATATCTTTTCTTCGTTATATAAATACGGACTGCCGCTTGCCCTGACGTCTATCAGTCTGTGGTTGATAACACAGAGCAATAAGTTTATACTCCAACATCTTAACGGGTATATCGAAGTCGGATATGTCGGTGTTGCATATAGCATGACATTTTCTATTTTAATGACTCTGTTTGCTGTAATACCTATTGCTGCAGTTCCTCGAATAATTAATATGTATGAAGAACAACAAGATGTAAGACCTATTATTTCAAAACTTACTGAATATTTCCTGCTAATTGCATTGCCGGTAGTTGTTATAATGTCATTATTTGCAAAAGAAATTGTTCTTTTGCTTGCGAACAAAAATTTTTCAGGTGCATACGTTCTCATACCATATCTTGCTTTTTCTGCTTTCTTTTTGAGTTTTGCAGAATACACCACTCTCCAGTATCACCTGATTAAAAAAACATACATTGATACGGTTATTCGTGTTATTTCAGGAATAATCGGAGTTGTTTTAAATATTATACTGATAATAAAAATGGGGTTAGTCGGATTAGGAATAGCGACATTAGCCGGCAATGCTCTATATTTTGTTCTGAGTGTGATTATTATTATACCGAATCTTGAATGGAAGATCCCATACAGAAAAATATTGAAGATTTTAGTTTGTTTTATCCCTGTAGTGATATTGTACCTGCTGTTTCAAAAAATTGAACTTCATTTTGGAATGCAGATAGCAATTTTGTCAGTTATTTATTATCTGTCCTACTTATGGATTCAAAAACTTGTTCCTGACAGACTTGCTATTGATTAGTTATTTTAACGGGTCATATCCGCCGGGATGAAAGGGATGGCACTTTAGTATTCTTTTAATGCCAAGCATACATCCTTTTAATATGCCGTATTTTATTATGGCATCTTTTGTGTATTGCGAACATGTGGGATAAAATCGACATGTTGGTGGTGTAAGAGCCGAAAATTTTTGATACAAATTGATTGTTTTTACAAGAAGTTTTTTCATAAATTCATTATATTATTATAATTATATATTATAGCGCAAATCACGGAAAGTAATAAAACAAACAAGACACCATTTCTGGTGCCTTGTTTGTAATGTTTTGTGAAGTAAAAATTAACGTTTTGAGAACTGGAATCTTTTTCTAGCTCTTTTTCTACCGTATTTTTTACGTTCTTTAACACGAGCGTCTCTTGTGAGCAACCCTTCTGCTTTAAGAACAGGTCTCAATTCCGGATTGTACTGAAGCAGTGCTCTGGAGATTCCGTGTTTGATAGCGCCTGCCTGAGATGCAATACCGCCGCCTACTGCTTTAACTTTTACATCAAAGTTTTCCATGTTTTCTGTCAAAGCCAGCGGTTTGAAAATCATCATCTCCAGTGCCGGTCTGTTTCCGATATAGTTAGCAAGTGTTTTGCCGTTTACGAAAACTCTGCCTTTACCTTTAACAAGTTTTACAACCGCAATAGAGGTTTTTCTTCTACCAGTTGCTTTAATTTCTTCTGCCATTATTTAACCTCCATTTCGTAAACTTCAGGTTTTTGTGCAGCATGGGGATGTTCAGCTCCTGCATAAACTTTGAGTTTTGTGAACTGCTGTGCGCCAAGAGTATTGTGCGGAAGCATACCTTTTACTGCTTTTTCAATTGCTTTAGTCGGATCTTTTTCCATCAAATCTTTGAAGGAAATGGCTTTTAATCCGCCCGGATACATTGTGTGATGATAATAAATTTTGTCAGTTTCTTTTTTTCCTGTAACCTGAATTTTGTCCGCATTGATAACGATGACAAAATCACCTGTATCAACGTTCGGAGTATAATTCGGCTTAGTCTTTCCTCTGAGAAGATTTGCAGCAACAGTAGCCAATCTACCAAGGGTTTTTCCTTCTGCATCGATTACATACCATTTTCTTTCAACTTCAAGAGGTTTTGCTGAATAAGTTTTCATCTTTCAGTTATCTCCATAGTGTTATTAATTTTTCTACAATAGGGCTCGTACCCTACTTCCATAAGTGTAAGTCCGTCAGGACTTACTGTCGGTCCTGCTTTTGTCCGGTCTTTTGCATTGAGAATTTTTTTCATCAACCCGGGTTCAAGGTCGTTTTTCTCAATGTACAATAATGTTCCCACTATTGTTCTGACCATATTGTATAAAAACCTGTTTGCAACAATTTCTATAATGATTTCATTATCGGATTTTGTGCATTCGGCCTTGTATACAATGCATACACAAGCTGGATCTGTCGCCTGAGCCGATTTAAACGACGTAAAATCATGTTCACCGAGTAAATAGCCCAGAGCTTTATTCATCCGCTCTATGTCAAGTTTTTTCCTGACAAGAAGAGAATGACCATCCCAGACACTCCTTTGCTGCCTGTTGATAATGCGGTACTGATATCTTCTGTAACGTCCGCTTTTCTGGGCATGAAAATCATCAGACACTTCAAAAATTTCAGAAACGCTGATATCTTTCGGAAGAAGTCCGTTTAGAGAATTAAGAAACCTTGAAGCAACAATGGGCTCCTTTATCTCAAAATGAACTATCTGCCCTTTAGAATGGACACCTGCATCGGTGCGTCCTGAGAATATAGTTTTTATCGGTCGGGATAAACTGCTATTGCAGCTCCCTGTCAATGTACAAAGTGCGCGTTCAAGCTCTGACTGTATCGTTTTTTGTTCCGGTTGAATCTGAGAGCCTGCATAGTTTGTGCCTATGTATTCAACTTTTAGCGCATATTTAGGCATTTTACACAATTTGAATTAAAGCCATTTCAGTAGCGTCGCCGCGTCTTGGTGGCATTCTGTAAATTCTGGTGTATCCGCCGTTTCTGTTTGCATATTTTTTGCCGATTTCTGCAAAAAGTTTTCTTAATACAGTTTCCGGCATAACTTTTTTGCCTTCTTCTTTTGACTCAACAATCGCACTTGTTTCTGCATCCATCAATCTTCCTGTTTCTTTGTCGAAGATGAATTTTGCAGCCTGTCTTCTTGCATGAAGGTCACCGCGCTTTGCAAGCGTGATAAGAGATTCAGCATACGGCTTCAGAGCTTTTGCTCTGGACATAGTAGTTCTAATTTCGCCGTGCAAGAAGAGTTCAGTTGCCAAAGAACGCAATAATGCTTCTCTCTGGTCTTTTGCTCTTCCGAGTCTGTGTCTGTTACACTGGTGTCTCATTTTTATGTCCTTTTTCTTTTTGTCTAATCTGATGGTTGTTCTGCCCGCAGTTTGGCGGGCAGAGTTTATAAATTTATAATACTTCTTCTAAATCAACACCTTCGGGGTTTGGCATGAGATCCAATCCGAACTGGTGAAGTTTTTCGATTACTTCATCTGATGATTTTTTACCGAAGTTTTTAATATTTAATAAATCGTGCTCTGATTTTTTCAGCAGCTCAGCCATTGAGTTTATGCTTGCTCTTTTCAGGCAGTTGTAAGCTCTTACAGAAAGCTCTAAATCTTCAATAGATATTGAAGGAGCTTCTTCTGATGTTTCAACAACTTCTTCTGCTACTGTTGTTACAGTCTGTGGAACAGAAACAGTAACAGGCTGTCCGGTAATAGAAGCAATTTGCATAAAGTGTTCAATAAGCATATTTGCAGCTTGAGACAATGCATTGTTTACATCTATGCTTCCGTTTGACCAGATTTCCAAAACAAGTTTATCAAAATCAGTAATATCACCGACACGTGTATGCTCAACGTTGTAAGAAACACGTTTTATGGGCATAAATGTAGCGTCTATTGGCAGCATATCAATAGGCATGCTTCCTTTATTTTCTTTCAATACATCCTGGGTAATATAACCTTTGCCGGTATCAACAAGAATATCAGCATGAATACTGCCGCCTTCTGCAATTGTACAGATAACCCAGTCAGGGTTAACTATTTTAACACCTGCAGGAAGCTGGATATCAGAAGCAAGCACTGGACCTGCTTTTTCTACATCTAATCTTAAATGCTGTGTTTCTTTGCTGTCTGTTTTTACAACAAGACCTTTAAGGTTGAGCATAATATCGATTACATCTTCAACTACACCAGGGATAGCTGTATATTCATGAGTAATACCCTCAATTCTGACAGCAGTAACAGCTGCTCCTTCAAGTGAAGAAAGAAGAACACGTCTCAGAGCGTTGCCGATAGTAGTACCGAAACCTCTTTCCAACGGTTCGATTACGAATTTTCCGTACTGTGAACCGTCTGAGTCAGTTGTTGTATTTACGCATTTAATTTTTAATTCCATAATTTAATCTCCTAATTATTTACCGGATTACTTAGAGTAGTACTCAATTACGAGCTGTTCTTTGAATTCAGGATCGAGTTCTTCTCTTTCAGGAATTCTGTCGAATGTAATTTTTTGTGCTTCTCTGTCAACAGTCATCCATACAGGTGCCATAGCGGCGTCAATGGGTTCAAGTACAGATTTGATAAAATCTGTGCTTCTTGTTTTTACTGTTATTACATCACCGGCTGAAACCAGGAATGAAGGGATATCAACTTTTTTACCGTTAACAAGAATGTGACCGTGGCTTACAATCTGTCTTGCCTGTTTTCTTGTTGCGGCAAATCCTGCTCTAAATATTACGTTATCAGCTCTGCGTTCGAGCATTTGAAGCAGAACAGTACCGGTTACACCTGCACTCTTAGCAGCTTTGTGATAATATTTTGCAAATTGTTTTTCACTTACGAGATAAGTAAGTCTGATTTTTTGTTTTTCATTTAAGTGAACGGCATATTCAGAAAGTTTTTTTCTTGCAGCACCATGCTGACCTGAAGCAGTCTGTCTCAATGAAGAAACGAGCTTTCTGTTAGACAAATCCGTAACGCCGTAGTTGCGGAAAAGTTTGTTTGTAGGTCCTGTATATCTAGCCAATTTTGACTCCTTTGTCTTTTTATTAATTATACTCTACGTTTTTTAGGCGGACGACATCCGTTGTGCGGGATAGGGGTAACGTCCTTTATTAATGTAATTTCAAGCCCGGCAGCCTGAATAGCTCTTATAGCTGTTTCTCTGCCTGAACCCGGACCTTTGATATAAACTTCAACTTTTTTCATACCTTGGTCTGCTGATTTTTTTGCTACGAGAGCAGCTGCAGATTGAGCGGCAAACGGAGTACCTTTTCTGGCACCTTTAAAACCGCAGGCACCTGCTGATGCCCATGCAATAGCATTACCTTGTGTGTCACAAGAAGTTACGATTGTATTATTGAATGTTGACTGAATATGTACAACACCCTGTAATACATTCTTTTTTTCTTTCTTTTTAGTTTTAATTGGTCTTGCCATTTTTATATCCTTTAATTATTACTATTAATTTTTTACCTGTTTGAGATTCTTAACACCGGAAGCTAACTATTTTTTCTTAGCTATCGGGCCTGTTTTTTTGCCGCGTCTGGTTCTAGCATTAGTTTTTGTTCTCTGACCTCTTGCAGGGAGTTTTCTTCTGTGACGCATTCCTCTGTAAGAGTTGATTTCTGAAAGTCTTTTTATGTTGAGAGATTCTTCTCTTCTTAAATCACCTTCGATATGATAATTTGACAGTTCATCTCTCAGCTTTTTGATATCATCATCTGTGAGATCATCTGTTCTCAAATCAGGTGATATTGAGCAGGCTTCCAAAATCTTAGCAGAACGTGTCGGTCCTATACCGTAGATATAGGTCAAAGCTATTATCATTCTTTTGTTACGGGGTAAATCAACCCCAGCTAATCTTGCCATTTTTTCTCCTTGTATTGTACTTATTGTGATTATTTTTTATAATTCTGTTCCGTCAGCCGCCCGGAACTTTTAGTTCGTTGTGGAGTACACAACCTGTAAAGATTAACCCTGTCTCTGTTTGTGTTTAGGGTTAGAGCAGATAACTGTAATTCTGCCTCTTCTTCTGATTACTTTGCAATCTTTGCACATTCTTTTAACTGATGCTCTGGTTTTCATTTTTTATTCCTTTTATTTTATTACTTTAATCTGTATGTAATCCTGCCGCGGGTGAGGTCATATGGTGTCATTTCTACTTTAACCTTATCACCGGGCAGAATCTTTATGAAGTTTTTTCTGATTTTTCCTGATATATGGGCTAAAATTTCGTGACCATTTTCCAATTCAACTTTAAACATTGCATTCGGAAGTGATTCTAGAATTTTCCCTTCAAATTCAATTACATCTTTTGACATTTTACCTTCTTTTCGACTATGTTTTTATTAAATTTTGGTAATTATGGTTCTACCATCCTTTTCAGGCACAATAGCACCCACAAATTTTATTCTACATGCTAAAATTTCAAAAACAAGCGTTAAACGCTGATTATATTAAATCTTTGACGATTTTTTGCAAACAGAGCAGTGTTTGTTTTTTAAAAATAATGGCATAATTAATGTTTGTCAGAAACTCGCACACGCCCTTGCTACAACTTTTTTCAGAATTTTTATTAAGTTATGTTAATTTTCTAATTATTTTAAATTAATAAAAACAAACAATGGCTGTCTACAAACTTATTTCACTTCTATAAAAAAACGCCGGCTTAAAACCGGCGTTTTGGGTATTGGGAAAACTAACCTATTGTCGGGGCTACAAATGTTCTTGCTCCGAGTTCGTTGTCTATTAAGAGCAGTGCATTCATATCAGCACCTGCAAAATTAAGCTTTGCAAGGATGTCTTTTGCTGTTGATTCTTCTTCAACCTGCTCTTTTATGTACCATTGCAGGAAAGACAAAGCGGCTCTGTCTTTTGCTTCTTCAGCAACATCCATAAGTTCTGAAATTTTTGAAGTGATGAACTGCTCGTGTTTAAGGGTTGCTTCAAAAACTTCTATAGGCGAATTCCATTCACAATTCGGTTTTTGAATTGCATCAAGAACCACTTTTCCGTCTCTTGCATGAAGGTAATCGTAGAGCCCCATTGCATGGGCAATTTCTTCCTGAACTTGAATTTTCATCCAGTTTGCAAATCCTTTCAATGACATTTCTTCAAAATAAGCTGACATCGAAAGATACAAATAAGCGGAGTACATTTCTTCGTTGATTTGTTTGTTAATTGCATTGTTTAATGTTTCTTTAATCATTTTCACTACTCCATAATCCATGTATATTACACAATTCTCTGGCTTTTATTTTATCACAACCGCATTTAAAATCCATAACGGGTTCTTCATGAGGATGTAAAAATTTTCTTTTCATATACCTGCCGTCAGGAGAAATAGCTTCTATAAATTCAATATAGTGGATATCTTCCATTGGATGCTGTGTTGAACCGACTTTTATCCTGATTGTATCATTATCACTCTTTTCAATAACAGGAACATGCTTTTCCTGAGCGGCGTCTACCGTATTTTCGTTATACAATTTCATTGTCTCGCCGCAGCATACGAGTTCACCTTCCCCTGCATGCAAAACTTCTACTATATTTCCACAAATATTGCATTTATAAATCTGTAATAACTCTGTCATTTTTATACCTTTCTTATGAACAACAATAAAAGTATAAAATCAGAATAAATTTTTTGCATTCTGCGACAGAGCTGTTGAGAAAAATAAAAAATACTACTTTCGTTTATAAACAGAAAAGGTAATGAAAAAGCAGTGAATATGTATGAAACTGTATTATAAATTCTAAAAATAAATTTTGAAAGGTGGATATATGTTCAAAAAAATATTATTACCGGTTGCATTATTTGCCCTTGGGGCATACAGCGTAAAGCAACAATTTTCAAAAACACCTCTAATAGGAGATACAGCTCCCTCTTTCAGGGCAGATTCTACACAGGGAAAAATAAACTTTCCCGAAGATTTTAAGGGAAGCTGGACAATATTTTTCTCTCATCCTGCCGATTTTACACCGGTTTGCACAACAGAGTTTATGATATTCCAGTCCATGGCATATGAGTTTGATAGGTTAAACACAAGACTGCTCGGACTTTCTGTTGACAGTCTAAATTCTCATTTAGCATGGCTAAAAGAAATTAAGGACAAAATAAAATATAACGGTCTGGAAAATATTGAAGTAAACTATCCGGTTATAGATGACAAAAAAATGGAGATAGCAAAGCTGTACAATATGATACATCCTACAGCTTGCAATACTAAATCTGTACGTGCTGTATATATAATAGATCCAGACAGTATTATAAGGGCGATTCTTTTTTATCCCGGCTCAAACGGACGAAATCTTCATGAGATAAAAAGACTGCTTATTGCATTGCAAACAACAGATATGTTTGATGTTGCTACTCCTGCAAACTGGGAGCCCGGAGATGAAGCTATTATCCCTCCCCCGGAGTCCTGGGAGGAAGCTATTGCACGGGTAGAGCACAAACCCAAAGATGCAAAATGCATTGATTGGTTTTTATGTTTCAGACAGTTATCCATAGATGATATAAGAGAAAAACTTTTCAATAAATAAAAGGAGCAAAAATGTCGAAAATAATTGAACTTACAGATGAAAATTTCCAGATTCAGCTTGATAACACGGATAAGCCGGTGCTTGTTGATTTTTATGCCCCATGGTGCGGTTATTGCAGAAAGCAGATGCCTATTGTAAGAGAGCTTGCTGGTGAAATGGAAGGAATTGCAGAGGTTGCCACATTAAATATAGACGAAAATGAAACAACAGCTGCAGATTATTTTATCAGCGGAATACCTGCTCTCTTAATTTTTAAAAATGGCAAACTAATGGAACAGATGTCAGGACTACAGCAAAAAGAGCCTTTAAAAAAAGCTTTGGAAAAATATTCAAATCAAAACTAAACACCCAAAAAGAGCAGATAATCTGCTCTTTTTGGGTTATATAAAAATTTGTAACAATAATTTATGCATCCTTTTCTTTTATATCAATTTGTCACTAAAAACATACTTTATATATACAAAGGTATCAGAGAGAGGACTTAAATATATGACAGCAAATTTTGACATTACCAAAGGCAAATACAGCCTTAATCGCGTTTCTGCAAATCCGGTGCCCCAGCAGGATGTAATAAAAGCGGGAGATAAAGATGCGGAAAAATTACAAAAATATTTTAACGCTTTTGATATAGACAGAAACGGCGTAATTACTACAGAGGAACAGGTCGAATTTGCAAAATTGTTCAAGAGTTTTGATACTAATAATGACGGAAAACTCTCAACAAAAGAATTTGATGCTTACGAAGAAGGCAATATTATACGCGACTTCTTTCAAAGGATGATGAAATCTATTAACAAAAGTGAATCAGTGCCTCTGGCGGAAGCAGAAGCATTTGCAAATGAGCATAAACCTGTTGTTTCTGAAAATACAGAAGAGGAACAAAACAAACCTGCAAAAAAAGAAACAGTTTCTGAGAAACCAGCAGAAGTTAAAGAAAATCAAAATGTACAGCCGACCTCTGTTGCACAAAGGAATGAAGAAAAATCAGAAAAACCCCAACTTCATAAATATATTGTACAAATGGATGAAAGTTTTACACAAATAATTAAAAAATCATTAAAAGCACAAGGTATTGAAAATCCGACACCGGAACAAATAAAAGAAGCAAAAGCGCAGTTTAAACAGGATAACCCCAAAGCAGTAAAAACTAATAAAAAAGGATATGAATTCCTGCTGGTAGGCGCAGAAGTAAAACTTCGCGCAGAAGTTGCATATGCGAAAGATTCTGATGCCACAATCGCTGATTGGTGCGAAAAGTATCCGAATCTTGTACTTTACCCGCCTAAAAAATCAAAAACAGAAAGTTCTGCACCGGCACAGAAAAGGTCTGTAGAAACTGTATATGTTCCGGCAAAGACAAAAGAAGAAAGAACCAAAGAAATAGAAAAGAATTTCCAGAGTGTAACTGCAGATTTGACTCCGAAGGAAACAATAAACGAACAACTCCAGACTGAATCTAAATCGATTGATAAAGCCCGGGAAATTGCACCTAAATTGAAAGAATCTTTGGATAGTATACTGACGCATGACTGGTTTAGCGCAGACAGTGCCCGTGTTTCGATGGGAGACGTAAACAAATATAATGTTGCATATATAACAGATGAAACAATTGCAGAAAGAATCGATAATGTATTCGGACTGAATAAAAACGATGTTAAAAAGCGGATATTGGGTCCAATGCTGGAAAGAGCAGCAGAGCTGGGCGCATTATCCGATGACGAAAAAACTGCGCTTGAAGGAAATCTATCTCTTGAAGACATGCAAGGCTGGATAAATAAGCTGTCTGAACGCATAAAATCAATCGACTCTGCATTGTTGCAAGAAGCAGAAGAAAACAAAACTGCTGTAGCATCAGAAGAGAAAACATTAAAAGCAATACAAGACAATAAAAATCTTATCGAAACTTCTCTGATTTCTCTTACAAACGTCATTGATATAGCTGAAAATGAACCGAAAAAAGTAGAAAAAACAGTTCACAATAATCAAGAATCAGCTGTGTTGGCAGACGGAACAACGATTAAGATAAAGAGAGATGATTCCGGTAAAATAATTGCCGTAGGTATTACAAATCCAAACTCTAAAAACAAAACAGATGTTGCGTTTTTTAACGGCGCCATTGCCTTTTCCGGTGAGGGTGAAAGCAAATCTGCTGAATACAAAACTGAGGTATTCTCTTTTGATCAAATCAGATTACTTGCTGAAAAAATTTTCGGAAAGAAAGATGAGAAAACTGAATAAAAATAAAGAAAGCTCTGTTAATCCGGAGCTTTTTTATCATTTCGTTTTTACAAAAAACTGGACATAAAGATTTTTTTATTATATAAAAATAAAAGAGACTTAGAGGAATTTTCCTTTTTATAATGAACAAAGAGGATTCTGCTGAGTATCTCGTGGCGGGTAGAGCATTCGACTCTGCTACAAAACATTGATAATCATTTTGACCATGGCATCCAGAATAAACGAAATGCTTTGTCACAAATACGTTACAGTTTCATATTAATTTGCCCTGGTGGCGGAACCGGTAGACGCGTTGGACTTAAAATCCAATTAGGGTCAAACCTAGTGCCAGTTCAAGTCTGGCCCAGGGCAAGTATTTTAAGGAAGTTTTTAAACTTCCTTTTTTGTTTATCTCAATTTGTAGATAATTTCACTATTTGAATAAAAAATAAACACGATTAAAGTATTACCATAATCCAGGAATAAATCTGTATTTTACCTTTTTTATGTATTCTCTGTATTCTGGATCTTTAAGCAGGTGTCTTTCTTCTGTTAATGCACGGAAGTAGTAAACACTGCCCCACACAAACAAGCTAAGCAGCATAATTGATGAGACAAGAATATATTTATATAAATCAAAAGATTCTGATTTAAAATTTACAATGAATAACGGCAGCGCGCAGCAAATCCAATAGCTGAATTTACAAACATACGCAGGATGCCGAACCATACTATACGGCCATCTTGAAACAGTGCCTCTGTTTGTCAGGTTGCTTGCCTTAGTAAAAAGGGCTACTGATGCTGTTGCGTATATAAAAATAAACCCAAGTGCCAATACATGCAAAAGTACTGTTAACCAATGATATTGATTTCCAAAAACACTAAGGTCATTTCTGTCAAAAAACATACCGAAATAAGAATTTGTTACATTTAAAAAAGGCGGATAGCATATCACGCAAAACAAAATACCCGCAGGAGTATTATCAACAGAACGAACTTTGTTCTTCAAAAAAGCCGCTTCTGTAAAATAACCTATAGTAAAAACAGAAACATCTATTAAAAATATAATATTTATTGCTGAAATATAAAATTGCCAGCTAAAATTACCAAGAAATGTATATAAAGCTTCTGCACTGAACGTTTTGGCTATTTCCAAAAGAGCGGGAATCTGTTTCATCATTAATGAAAAGTCTGCAAATGCATATGAAATCATTTGAGTCCCAAAGAACAGTTTAATCATAAACAGGATTATAGATTGAGATTCTTTGTAATTAGGTTTATAGAATTCAAGTTGTTTATTAATTTCCTCAACAGTAAGAGCTCTCAATTTATTTTTTTCTTTAAATATTCTTTTTAAGTAATCGACGATTACAATATTATGTGAATGCCATATTGTTTTGGGTTTGAAGCAAAAATAAATTATTGGCGCAATTACTATATATGCAAAATAAATATAAGTAAGAAATTCCTTTGCTGAAACACCATAAATATCAGGCCTCATCAAGTCAGCAAACCACGGATTCAGCCAAAACAATGTTACACAAAATCCATACAATACAACTGAACACAAACAATGCTTTAATATAACTTTATTATCAGGCACCGGCTGTTCAGAATCAACATAGGAAATATTTACATTTTTATCAAAATATTCCTGCTCCGTTAAAGTTGAATGATTGTCCGACATATTCTATCTATCCTTTTATACCAAAAAAGAGCCTTACGGCTCTCTGATTAAATGGTGGAGGATAGGAGAATCGAACTCCTCACCCCCTGCGTGCAAAGCAGGTGCTCTACCAAATGAGCTAATCCCCCACAGCGTTATTAAATTTTCACCGCACCTGCAAAGCAGGTGATAATCTCATGTTCGAGAAGCTGGGCTTCTCTGGGGCAAATGAGCTAATCCCCAACTGAGTTATTAAATTTTCATTCGTCGGAAACGACATTTATTATAATACATGCTGATTTTTTTTTGTAAAGTCATTTTTTATAAAAAATTTTTCTGATGCAATGAATCTATTCCAACAACCTCTAATCCCTGATATTCAGCTTTGATTTTATATTCGTATTGTTCATCGCTGCTGTACATAATATAGCCGAGATATGCCCCAAGTATCGATTCCAGCTGGGAAGCAGGTATCATATTCGTAGGCAAATCATAAATTTTAAATTTATATTTTAATGCACTTTGAAAAGCTTTACAGTCAATAGGACTCCTGTCTTTGTACATGCCGGAAAGCCCGAATGAACTTTTTAATTCACCTATTTCATATCTATAGATATCAATGCCGGCATGCTTACATTCTTTAAAAAACTCACTTCCTCTGGTTGAAAACCGGTGTGTCCAGTCGAGTTTTTCAACATCAATAAGTTCACTGCTTTGAATAAGCTGATATTCTCTTGAGATAAGCTTCCATTTTGCATTCAGCATAGTCGGATTTTCTGGAATAGATACAGTAAAAATTGCTTCCTGTTTGCCCGTAAAATTGTTTATAAAATATCTTACATCATCCATTGTATAAAGCTTATCCAGCCTGATTACATTAAGATTTCTGTCCAAAACTGCCGCTCCGGAATCAACAGATGCTCCGGATGCAAGAGAAATACCGACAAAGTAATGTTTATTAAAAAATTTATTTGTTGATTTAGTGATATTCATAATTTTAGTATGGCGTTCTTTTTATTGGTTCTATACTCGGTTTACCTTTGCTTTCATATAATTTTTCAAAATTATATTGTACATCTTTATAATTTTTAACAGTAAGCTCTATTGATTTGTTTACAACAAAAAACATAATCGGCAGTGAAATCAGGATAGTCATTATAGCAACAAAAGTATGCTTTGTGAACTTCAACAGGTGCTTTCTTCTTCCCTCTGACACAACACCTGTTCGATATTCGGTAAGCATCTCGTTGAAAACTTTTGTCCTTTCATCCATAGGTATACCGTCAAAATAGGGAATATTATCCGGTTCAACCATTACAACAAACTTCTTGGCCTTTGGTTTTCTGTTTGTAACAACAGGTTGCTCTATAGCCGCATAAGGGTCAAATTCTTCATCACCTTCTGCCGGTGCAAATTTGTCTGATGCACTTTGCATAAGCATCTGGGGACTCTGTGAAAGAAATCCGTCCGAGTCATCAGTAAAATTGCTCATATTTTTGATAGTTTCCTGAAGTTTTTCTATCTCCAGTTTCTCATCAAAATCTGACATCTTATAATCATTTATATCTTCATCATCGGGTGCCATCTGATCCTCTTGCTCGTGTGTAAACATGTAAACATTTTTTATACACAAACTTTTTATGCTAAACTATATATATTATACAACATTTTGAATAAAATGTTGTATATCATAAATATCGAGACATTGGAGAGTAAATACATGTTTGATTTTGATAAGGAAAGACTGGAAGGTTACATAAAAAAACTTAGCGAGCCGAAAGTTTTGATTATTGGGGATTTGGCTATTGATGAAATGGTATACGGTGATACGGAAAGAATCTCAAGAGAAGCCCCGGTTATCATCCTAAGACATTCAAATACAAAAATTATTCTCGGGCAGGCGGCAAACGCAGCGCACAACCTATCCACAATAAACAACGGAAAAGTCTCGGCCATTGGTCTTTGCGGAAATGACTATTACGCACCGGTTCTTATAAATGCACTCAAAGAAGCAAAAATTAACACCGAGTTTATGGTCGAAGATTCTTCCCGCACAACCACAGTAAAATCAAGAATTTCCGGTGCAAGCTTTCATTCTGTTACGCAGCAGATTGTAAGGGTCGACAGAGTCGAAAATGCAGCGCCATCGCCAGAAATAGAGGCTAAAATTATCAAAAATATAGAAAAAGCAATTCCATTGCATGACGCAGTCATACTCTCTGATTACAATATCGGCATGCTAACTGACAAAATAATCAGAACAACAATAGATTCTGCTAAAAAACATGGAAAAATTGTTGTAGTAGACGCTCAGAAAGATTTGGAAAGATATGAAGGTGCATATGCACTTACCCCTAATCAGCCTGATACAGAAAAATCAGTAGGTTTCTTTATCCGGGATGAACAAACACTGGAAAAAGCAGGAAGAGATCTTTTGAAAAAAACGAATGCAGAAGTTCTTCTGCTGACAAGAGGAGGTGACGGCATGGCCGTATTCGACAGAAAAGGTGCTCATGACGATGTTCCTGTTTTTAATAAAACCAACGTTTTTGATGTAACAGGTGCCGGAGATACGGTTGTCGCAACATTCACACTTGCTCTTGCGGCTGGTGCATCTCCAAAATACGCAGCTATCATAGGGAATCTTGCTGCAAGTATTGTTATTCGGTCTTTCGGATGCGCAACTACATCTATCGATGAAATATTAAAAAATTTAAAGAAATTAGATATGGAGAATTTTATAATTAAGGTATAGGAGATTTTTATGAAGAAGTTTATTCAAAAATTCAAACCGCTGGATATTGCAATACTCGGTGCAATTCTCGTTATTATTGTAATCGGAGTGCTTGTATATTTTGGCAAAAACAAAATATTCTCAAACAGCCCTGTTGAATTCACAAAGAAGATTGAATTTGAAGTTATGGTAAGAGGGGTCACGCAGACAGATCCGAACATTCCATTTGTAACCGGTCAGGAAACTTTTATCACAATTAGAAATGTTCCTTATACAAAACTTAAAATTACCGGCGTTAAATATGCGCCAAAACAAATGGTAATCCCGGTAAAAGACGGGGACAAACCCTATATGATTGTACAGGATTTCAGCCAGCTTTATATGTATGACTATATTATAAAACTGCAGGATATGGCTAAAATCACGAAAGACGGCGCTGTTGTCGGCGGAAACAAAATAAAAATCGGTATTCCGATTGTGCTTGAAGGTTTCAACTATCGTGTTAACGGAACTATTTCCAATGTTCAGATAATAGAAGATGTAAGATAATGAGTGAAAGTACATTTTTAGACTTAGGCAACAAATTTATCGGTTTCTGCCAGAATAAACTTTCTTTTTTCTATGAAAAGAGCTTTATTCTCGGCAGTATAGACAATATAATTTTCTTTTTCATAGCAATGACGCTTATCTGCTCTACTTTTGTTCAAAGTGAACAGATTGGTATTCTTGCTATAGCAACAGTTCTTTTAACAATAATAAAACTGTTCATTAAAAAAGGCGCTGCTCTCAGAATTACCAAAGGGGACGGAATGCTGATTTTATATTTTCTTTTATGTATAATCAGCGTAATCAATTCAACCCTGATTCCTCAAAGCATACACGGATTTTTAAAAACCGTAATATATATAACATTCTATTTTGCAGCAGCAAATTATTTCTATGACAATAAAGGAAAAATAAAATACATACTCGGTTTAATAGGCCTCCTTTGTTTTATAGAAAGTATTATTGCAATTTTCCAGAATATACACGGAGTTGCGGCTATTGCGAAATGGCAGGACTCCCATTATGTTAATCCAGAAGATGTTATTTCAAGAGCATACGGAACACTAAAGCCATACAATCCAAATTTGCTTGGCGGATATCTGGTTTCCGGAATATCTTGTATTGCAGCGACAGGACTCCTGGCTGTTGCTAAAAAACATTACAAAAGTTTTATATACAGCCTTATTATGTTTCTTGTCAGTGCTTATGCAATCTTTGTAACAGGTTCGCGCGGAGCATATCTGGGACTCGCCGTAATAATAATCGGACTGCTTGTCATCTCCGGAAAAATCATATTCTCGGACTTTAATGCAGCAGAAAAAATTAAAAAATACTGGATGATAGTTACATCAGCAATAGTAGCAGCCGTGATTGCTGTAATGATTGCTGTGCCAAAAGTAGCAAAAAGACTTTTTTCAATATTTTTGCTGCGAGGGGATTCTTCTACGTCTTTCAGAATGAATGTTTATCATTCATCTCTAGAAATGCTTAGAGATAACTGGATTCTCGGAATTGGAGTCGGAAATCAGACATTCCGCGAAATATACGGGTTGTATATGATGACGGGGTTTGACGCATTGAGCACCTACTGCGTGCCATTAGAAATTGCGGTAGAAAGCGGAATTTTTGCGCTTTTGTCTTTTGTTGCATTCCTCGGATACTTTATTGTGGATGCAATTAAATTTATCTCTCGTCCGAATGACCTAACCGGAAAGATAATACTTTCGTCGGTAATATTAACAGTTCTGGGTGTGATGACGCACGGGCTGTTTGATACAATATACTTTAGACCGCAGGTTCAATTTGTTTTCTGGACAATGATTGCAATTGCTTCCGCAATTATAATCAGTTCCCGCGAGTGTGAAAAAGAGGAAGAAAAAAATGGATAAATCAAAGAGAATTACGCTGACAATACTGGCCTTAATAGGCTTTGCCCTTTCTATAGAGCTTTGTGTTGTTTATATAAATGCAAATTTTAATCCTTATGCGCTTTCCAGTTTTTGTTCTGTCAATGATCTTATCGACTGTGACGGCGCTGCGAAAACCGTACACTCCCAGTGTTTTGGTGTACCATTATGTTTTTGGGGAATATTTTTGTACTTCTTGTTCGCTTTCTTTACATATGTGGACAAAATTTCAAACCTCAAATTCCTCGGATTTTTAAAAGTGTTCAAACATCCGGAAAGCTACCTGACAGCCCTAGGGCTTATTGCTTTTGTTCTGTCAATGGTACTTGCTGGTATATCTCTATTTGAAATAAACAAAATATGCATACTCTGTTTCTGTACATATTTTATAAATCTTTTTGTTGCATTAGTCGCAAAACCGGCTGATGAAAGCTTTGTTGATGTTATAAAAACAAGTTTTGCCGACTTTATTGATGCACTAAAAGTTAAAAGATATGCAATATCATTCTTTATATTAGTACTCATCGCTATAGGCTTTTTGACCTACACAACTATATCTAATGTCTTTACACCACAGGTCAAACAGTATAAGCAGCTTACTAAAACAGCAAAAGACTCATATAATGTTTCTGGCAATATACTCGGTGATCCGGATGCAACGCTTGTTGTGGACTCATATACAGATTATCACTGCCCGTTCTGCTTTGTTCTGAATACAATGCTATACAGAGCTGCATCAGAACTTGATAATGTAAAAATTGTCCATCATAATCTTCCTCTCGACAATGCCTGCAACAAATACATGCCCGGACCAATGCATGACGGTTCGTGTCTGATGGCAAAATATGCAATAGCAGCAGGAAAGCAGGGCAAATTTCTTGAACTGAACACAGCAATGTTCGATAAAGAAGCAGAGATTAAAACAGAAGAAGACATTTTAGCAGTGGCTAAAAAACTTAATCTTGATATGGAAAAACTTCAAACTGATGCCCACAGCAAAGCGGTAGAAGAAGAGCTTTTAAAAGATATTGATAAGGCAAACGAGCTCGGCATAGACGGAACACCTGCTCTGCGTATAAATATGGAAACAAAAGTCGGTATAATCAGCTATGATGAACTCAAAGAAAAACTGATAAAAGCCGGAGCAAAGGAAAGGAAATAAATTTGGCAGAATCTTTATTGCTTCATGCCTGCTGTGCAGTGTGTATGGCATATCCGATACAAAAACTTATTGAAAACGGTTACGATGTGACCGTTTTCTTCTTCAACCCGAATATTTCCCCCGTTGAAGAATATGAAAGACGACGTGATGAACTCATTAAATACTGCAAGAAAATGGGTTACAAATACATAATCGGAGACTGCAATCATTCAGACTGGCTTGAATATATAAAGGGATTCGAGAATGAACCCGAAAAAGGCAAAAGATGCAATCTCTGTTTTAAATTCCGATTAGAACAGACTGTAAAAAAAGCAATTGAACTCGGGATAAAGAATTATACAACTACGCTGACTGTAAGCCCTCATAAGGTTTCACGCGAAATTTTCAATGCAGCTGATTCCCTCTCAGATTACGGAATAAATTTTATCCGTGAGGATTTTAAAAAACAGAACGGTTTTTTAAAAACTATGCAGCTTGCGCGAGAAAATGAATTTTACCGCCAGCAGTATTGCGGATGTGAATTTAGCATCAGATAGAAAACTTTTAACAGCAAAAGGCCAATGTCTTAGATTCAAAGAATCGAAATCAATAACCGATAGACCACTGGAATGGTTTTTTAGTGGGTTTTTGAAGCGCTTTTTTGGCTGGAGCCGCAGCAACAGCCGATTCTTTGACTTCAATTACATTCTGTGCTTTGTGCAAAAGGTTTTTCTTTTGCATAGCTTTATCAACATTATAATAAGATTTTAGGTAGTCAAGTTTGTTTTGCAATTCTACATTTTCGTCATTGAGCGTGAGTGTCTGTTTTCTATACTTATTAAGCGTGACTTCACTGGCTGTCACGAAGTAATAACTAACCGCAGACATCATAATAAACAGTATTAAAATTGAGCACAATGTTCTGTTGACTCTAGCCACTGCCATTTCCTTGTAAGTTTTACATTTGGGGAAATATCCATCTATAATCGGATTTTGATTATAAGTTTTCTGTGTATTTTGCTGTTTGTATACTGTGTATTGCGAATTTCCAATTGCCGGTCTAGTCAATTTCGTTCTCCCATGACGATATTTTTCTGGCCACTCTCAGCTTTGCACTGCGAGACGGCGGATTATCCTTCACTTCTAATTCTGTTGCTAATAGCGGTTTTTTGTTTATCAACTCCAGCATCGGCGGCTTGCAGTGACAAATCGGGTCATTCGGTTTGCAGTGACATTTGGCCGAATAGTACTTGAAAATTTGCTTTACCAGTCTGTCTTCAAGTGAGTGAAAACTTATTATACTTATTATAGCACCAATTGATAATAATGTAAGCACATCATTCAATGTATTTTTTACATTTTGAAGCTCGTGATTTACTTCTATCCTAATTGCTTGAAACACACGGGTTGCGGGGTGAATTTTCTGTCCTGTAAACGGAACTGATTTTTTTATCAAATCCGCCAATTCCGTTGTGGTATCAATGGTTTTATTTTTTCTGTAATTTATAATATTTTTTACAATTCTTTTTGTAAATCTTTCTTCACCATATTCGCTTATAATCCGTATAAGCTCGTCCTCACTGTATTTATTGACAACATCATATGCACTAAAATCCGAATCCCTGTCAAATCGCATATCCAGAGGAGCTTCTTTTGAAAATGAAAAACCGCGTTCCTGTTTTGTCAACTGGTGATAGGATGCCCCCAGATCAAAAATGATTCCGCCCGTGATTTCTTTTATCCCTAAATCATGTAAAACATTCTTAATATTTGTATATGAATCTTTAACAATTGTTAAATTACTGTAACCTTTGAGCCTTTCCCTGGAATATTCGATTGCGTCACTATCCACATCAAAAGCAATAAGATGTCCGTCTGGCTGGATTCTTTGAAGTATCAGCTCTGAATGTCCGCCGCCGCCTAAAGTTGCATCGACATATATTTTCCCGTTTTCACACTCTAGCGCGTCCACAGCTTCATGTGCCATTACTGTATAATGTTTAAAATCCTTCAACATATTTTAATCATAATATAAAAACAAATTTTAATGTCAGACAGTCGGGTATATTTTACATGACACGTTGGGAATTACTGTTTCATCTTTAAAGATTATAACTTTTTCTAATTAATACGTCTTTGTTATAATGTATAAAAATGGAGTTTTTATGAAAAAATATATATCAATTCTAATGCTTTTTGTATTTGCAGGTATGAATGCAGCATTTGCTGACTTTGACAAAGAAAACCTTAATAATCTGGGCAAACATTTTGCGGATTGCACACCATACAAAAGCCCTGCCTTCCCGAACGGAAAACATGGAATAGCACAGCAGGAGATATTCGGGTATGAAAACGGAAAATGTCACTATCAGGAATACGGTTACTTTGGACCGCAAAGAAAAAAGATTACCGAGGACTGCTATTTTAGCAAAGACGATTTAAAAGTATTGGGAACAGTAAATAGCAAGAATCATGCAGCTATAATGATTCCTTATTTAAATGATCCGTATTCCTGCAAACGAAAGGAAAACTAAATGAAAAAGATTATTATTACGGTTTTATTGTGTGCGCTATGCAGCGGCTGCACTGCAGGGAAAAAACAAGTGCATAAAGCATCACCAAAAGACGATGCTTTGATAGAAAGCATTCTGAACCAGCCTGTCGATGATGAAAAAGAGCTGGAAATCGCAAGAAACATAAAGAATTGTACACCGTTTGTGCAGGTTAACAATGGTGAAACAAACCAATATGGTACACTGTCCACAAAAAAGCTTGTTCTTGGTTTTGAGGGAAACACTTGTGTTTATAAAATTTTTGTTAACGGCAAGCCGGATACAGAATGCAGATTTCCGAAAAACATATTACATAAGCTTTCTGACACATCAACAAAACGGGTACATTTACAGAATTGGACAGAAGAAAGTATAAAATACTGTAAATACTATAATCGACCTGACAATATTGAGCTCAAAAACAAAAAATCAAACTCTTAAAAACGTAAAACTCACAGCGGCCGGATAATAGGCTGAATACGTTCACTAATCTGTTATAGCAATTTTCAAAAGGCCGTTGCCCTTGTTTGCGAAGATTTTGTAGGCATCTTTTATTTCACTGAGCTTCATTTCTTTTGAAATAAGAAAATCGGTATTTAGACGGTCATCTGAAATATATTCAAGAAGTTTTCTGCTGTGAACAGCGTCTACACCGCCGGTTTTAAACGTCAAATTTTTTCCGTACATGTCAGGCAGAGGAAGAATCTGTGATTCTTCATACATTGCAACTATTCCTACTATTGCATTCGGACGCGCAATTTCCCATGAGAGCCTGAAGGTATCTTTTGTTCCTGCGGCTTCTACAACTCCGTCTGCACCTCTGTTGTCTGTCATTGAAAGTACAATGTCCAATGTATTGTGCAGAGAAGAATTGATTATAACATCGCAAAGACCGTTATCTTTAGCAATTTTAAGCCTGTTCTCATCTATGTCTATTGCTATTATTTTTCCTGCGCCCATCAGCTTAGCACACTGCATTGCACACAGCCCGACCGGCCCTGCACCGATAACAGCTATCGTGTCGCCTTTCTTTACTTCGCACATCTCTGCGCCAAAATACCCGCTGGCCAGTATGTCACCTACAAACAAAGCATTTTTATATGTTACATTTTCAGGAAGTTTTGTTAAACCGGTATTTGCATAAGGAACTCTTACATATTCGGCCTGACAACCGTCAATGCTGCATCCTAGCTTCCAGCCTCCGTTAATACAGTTGTTTATATAACCTCTTTTACAGAAAAAGCATTCACCGCAGAATGTTTCGCAGTTTGCACTAACCCTGTCGCCTGCTTTCAAATTCTTTACAGCAGAACCGGTTTCAACAACTTCTCCGACAAATTCATGTCCCAGAACAGTTCCCGGTATAGCTTTTGGCACACAACCGCTGATGATATGCAAATCGCTTGTACAAATTGAGGACATTGTAACTTTGACAATCGCATCATTCGGGTCTGTTATTTGAGGAATCGGTTTGTCGACCAGCTCAAGAGTTCCGTCTTTATTCCAAATTAAAGCTTTCATAATTAGCTCTCCATCGATTCAATGTAGGCTTTCAATTCCATACATCTGTCAAGAAGCCTGATATTCAGCTGGTTTGCATAATATTCCACCTGTCGTTTATCTTTTAGGCTTGTTCTTTTTAAGACCGGAGAGGTTTTTATATTATTAAAAAAGTAATCCTTAAATTTCACGATGTCATCATAAATCGCAATATCAATGTATCTTTTCGCTTCGCAAAGATAAACAAACATCTCGCAGATTCGCGATTTTGCTTTGTCTATATGATTCAGGGTAATGTTATTTTTTGCTCGTATAAGCTTATCCAAAAGCACTTCATAGTGAGGAAGAAGTTTTTTCCGCTTTTCTACCAGTGTATTTTTAAAATAATCAATAGTAGTGTTATATCCTATTTCTATTAGCTTTATTCTCTCTTCATATGGAAGAGTAAATTGTACAGGCAGAACCTTATCCGTGTCTATTTTTATATAATCGAATTTGTCCTTAGGCTGATATGTGGATTCTATATAGTCTGTTGCAAAATTAGAAAGAATTGCAAAAACAGCGTTCAAATATTCAATGGAATTTTTTACTTTATCCCAGTTTTTGCTGCCTTCCAGACGGAATTCAAGAATTCTGTATTCATCAGGACACAGCGGACTATCAACCCGCCACATGGGCCAGCTTTTCATCATATCTCCGTCTATCAAAAGTTTTCCGTCATACTCAAACGGTTCAAACAGCCCGGGAAGGGCAGTTGAAATTCTGACAGCCTGGGCAATTTCAAAATCCGGAGTGGAATATTTTGAAAAGACAAACGGAGTACATCCGTTCATATTACTGGTTATAACCATAATATCTTCTTTTAAATCCTTAAAAGTAACAGGATTGTTCTTGTCTTTTTCATAGTCTGAACCATAGAATTTTTTTTCAATACATTCTCTTATCCAGTCCAGAAAAAACTCGCCTTTACTTATAGCGAAGTTTTTTGCAATATTAAACTGAACATCCCGGAAAAGATCAAAATTTACATCATCAAAAACTTTATGCAGCTCGTCAATTGTGTACCCGACAGCAGCAAAAGACGCAAAAACAGCGCCTACGGAAGAACCGGCAAATCCCTTTATTTCAATACCGACTTCCTGCATTGCCATCATTGCACCGAGATAAGCAAATCCTCTGATTGCACCACCGCCAAAGATACAAAGATATTTTTTCGAATTTTGCAGAGCTGTATTATCCAAATTCCATCCTTACAGTTTGTATTTTAATTATTCTAAACACAAATACAAACCGTTGTAACCCTCCGGTTAAAGTATAGAACTACAGATAATCCGGGCGGGGCGTGTTCGGATGATTTTTAAAGAATTCATCAATTGATTTATTCAGCTCTTCTCTTGTCAAATATCCACTTTCCGGGGATATTTCAGCCATTGTTTCATAATACTCATCCATATCATCCAGCGCAATCAATTTTTCTCTGTCAAGTTTGTCCAGTTTTTTTATTCTTTCAGGAAGTGTTTCCACGCGATGTTTTGTATAATCTATCATTTTCTTTGCAATATCTGCAGCGACTTTGTCGTCATCACCCCAGCGTCTTACATCCCTTCTGAGATTTAAATACTCAAACACTACAGGCTTCGTTGCGCAGTAATTCGGGCATACATGATATTGCACAACGCTGTGCCACCACAAAGGAATTGCGTCAGGAAAAGAATTGAAGAATGTAGTTTCAAACACATTTTCTGTATTAACGTGAACCTCTGCATTATATTCAATACCGTTATTGTTTTCAGCTTTTGTGATTTCGTCAACTTCCGGCTTTGCCAAAGCAAGCGCCTTCATAATAATGTCTCTCTGACGCCGTGATATTTCGCCGTCCTTTCTTTTTCTATCAAGGTATATATTAAAATCCGCATTAGGTATACCTTCATCAAACCACATCATTTCTTTATCTTTGATGCCGTCTATAAGTTTGCCAAAAGATTGTTTTTTCTGCTGTGCAGGATTTGTCTGTTTTCTGTTGTTATTGTAAACAGGATATGCTGAAATGTTCTGGATTCTCATCGTTGATGCTCCTTTGAATGGGGGTTAGGTGAAATGACTAAGTTTAGACTGAAATAAAAATTTTTTATGATTATACTTTTTTTTCAGCAAAATTGCAAGGCTATGCCGCAACATTTATATTTTGTTTTAGACTTTCAGCCGGTTCAAGCGGCTGTGCCTGATTGTTCTGTGATTGTTTTTCTTTCTGTTTTGCTTCGCGTTTTTCTGCGAACTCTTTAAAATAATGCGCCATCGGAGTAGCACAGAACGGTGTGACCACTCGTTTTAAGAATACCTGGGTAAAGGCAAGAACAAGAAGCAGACTGAATCCACCGCTTGCGAGTTTTCTCAATGTCGGCTCTTTGGGGATGTATTTGCCGAACAGGAATTTGTAGATTTTTTCGGCATTATCTTTTACATAATTACCGAGCAAAAGCTGCGTTGAGACATTCATTATACCGTTAGCAAGGTCAAGACCTGCAACGAATTTTCTGTTCTTTTCAGGTATCTTTTCATTTTCAAGACTTTGTTTTGTATAATAAATACAGTTTACAAGGTCTTTTGTAGTCGTAGAAATAATAGCTACAGTCGCAGCCATATCTCCGGCTCTTTCAGGTATCAGTTTTTCCAGAAATTTGGAATTTGCTACTTTATTTACAGTTGAATTAATTATCGGACGTATATTCATGCACTAACCTCCTTTTGTTGTTCAGGAGTCTTTGCACTAAGTCCAAGCATTGATTCAAAACTACTGAATACTTTATTTTTCTGGAATATGTTAGGCATTTTTATATTAAGCGGTTTAAGCTCGGGTATAGGTTTTTTGTCACTATTTTCTTTGGAATGCGCAAGTTGCGGGAACCATTCTTCCATAATTCTCGGATAAGCCCAGTTCAATAGTCCACAAGAGAATGGGAGTATCGCCAATCCGACAACAAGTCCTGATTTCTGTTTAAAATCAGATAAGAATTTTTCTGAGTGGTTGATTCTGGAGGTAAGCCATTTTTTTATCCGAACACTTCTAAGAGCTGTTTCATAAGTAGTTCCGTGTTCTGTTTTCAGATGGTTAACTAAATGGTCTTCTCTTTTTGGAGATTCAAGCTTAATTCTGAGTTTTTCAACAAGAGTTTCGGCTTCGAGCTTGTTCATTACCCTGCTGTCCGGTTCTACGTACTCAGGAGCTTTGTCTCTTAAAGCTTTTGCTCTTTCCATTATACCGTCCATAAGCTCATCATTTTTGATATCTAAGAGTCTTGCGATTTCTTCTTTGGACTTATTCTGTATCAATAACTGTCTGCGGTACTCTTTTAGCTCATCTTGTGCTTTCATGGCCTCAAGAGATGTATGCAATTTTATTTTTGCGTGTGAATGCATAAGAGCATTTATGTCTCTCATTGCAATTGCATCAGTATTTTTCGCAATATATTCTTTCAGTTCCTTTTTAGCTGCTTTATCTATTTTAATACCGGCATTTTTTAATTTTTCAATATTTTTCTTTTTATCAAGATCCTTTGCCGCTTTCATTGAATATTCAGAGACATCGATATTATATTTATCTTTCATATATGTTGCAAAAAGTTCTTTTTGCGCGTTTTCAACATCCGCCGGTGCAATAAGCAATTTGTCAGGAATTTTCCCGTCCTTAAGCTGTCTTGCAAAGAACTCAGGGAATGGCTTGTCAAAAAGAGCCGCAAGCCTGATTTGTTTCAACTGTGCCTGAAAGGCTTTGTTCTGTTGTTCATCAACATGAATTTTTCTGAATTCCTGTTTCGATATAAGCTTTCCGTCAGTTTCGGGATTATAAGAATCTTTGTATGCTTTATACTGATAATCAATCAATTCTTCCAGATAAGATTTTTGAGGTTTTGCAGACAAATCACAACGATCAAGATGGTAGGTCATTGCTATCCTGTCGAGCATTTTGTTATAAGCATTCATTATTGGCAGCTGGAATGCGAGAGTGATAACGGCAGAAATTGGTTGTCTTGCTGCAGTGTATTCTTTAGTCTGTTTGTCCTCTTTAGCAAGCGGATTGTTAATAATAAAAATAGGAGCCACACCGGCAGTACCGACTGCAGTGACAACATTGTTGAGGTTTTCGCCTTGTCCGGTTTTGCATTTTACCAAAAACCCCTGAACGCCTTTGCACTTTGACGATGCTTCGAGCATTTCCTTTTTTATTTGAAAATAATTCCTATTTAAGGTTTGTATCCTTGGCATTTTACACACTTCCTATATATATAAAAAAACAAACAAAATGAAATTTGCGGCATGTATATACTCTTTGTTAAGAAATGTAAATCCGAGTTTAGGTTGTCATTACTACACTTTTAGCATAATTAGTATTTCAAAAACAACTGTTAAGAATTATTACAGTTTTTGTTCACATGCGTTTTAAAATCTTAACAAAGTGGAATAGTTATTATAGAGGAAATAAAAAAAGTTTCAAATTCTCTCTCTCTAATTCCTCTCTAATATGTGGTAAAGTTTTAACCGGCGCAGCCGGTTTTTTTTTGCGGATTCGAGCCGGGCTACCGATTTCATTAAATTATTCTCCTCTCG
Organism: Candidatus Gastranaerophilales bacterium; assembly: GCA_944322755.1. Lineage (GTDB taxonomy): Bacteria > Cyanobacteriota > Vampirovibrionia > Gastranaerophilales > Gastranaerophilaceae > CALUPY01. The sequence continues at coordinate 39,450 of CALUPY010000012.1, forward strand.
CCCCATTGCGTATGGATAGGATAAAGTGGGGAGCGATTAAATGCAACCATTGTATTTTATGCAAAAAATTTCTGTCATCCTGAACTTGTTTCAGGATCTTAACTGTACAGCGTATACAACTTACTGAGCCAGTGAGATCATTAGGCACACACTATTGATTAATAAATCCAGCGACAAAGACGACACTAGACTCGTGTAATTAACATACACAATAAGATAGAATTAACTATGGCAAGATAGAAACAGGAAAAATTATCCATCATTAGACAATTTTTTGAAAATTATAGAAGTATTAGGCTTATCCTTAAAAGATTTTGGCTTAAAAGAAACAAATATCTGTTCGGAAAATAAAGAACAACTGTTAAAGATTATCAATACTTCAACAGAAGCACAACTTAGCCTTTATATAGATATGATCAATATGTTGAAAAAGCATTTTTAATAACAAATTTCGCCAAGGTTTTTGAGATAGTCCATATTAGCCTCAATAGCCTCTTTTTTGCCTGAAATCATATAATGTTTGCCATTTTTTTTCATAAATTCAGTAGATAAGTGATAGTTATTTTGTAATGCTCTAAAAAAATAACTCAAAAATTGTAAAAAAAATTCATAAAATTATAAAATACTAACAAATATAATTATTCAGGATTTTTAAATGACTAAATAACTAATTATAATTAGGAGACATCATGAAAGTATATTTAAACACTACAACAAAAGCAAACTATTCTAACAATTTAAACCGGTATAACAATACAAACAGCCCTTATTCAACTTTTCTTCAAAACAGCGACAAATTGGAACTTTCAGGCAAAACCAACCCGAATCTCTCTTTTAAAGCAACCTTTTGGAAACATGTTACCGCCGGAATCTCCGCAGGAGCAGCAAGCGGCGCGGCAATAGGAACAAAAGTCGGCGGTGTTGTTGATTTAGGCACTGCGGGGGCGTCATTGGGAGTTCCAACTGCTACAGGAGCAACTGTTGGAACAGTTCTAGGCGGTATAACAGGCGCAATTGGCGGAACCGTCTCATACTTTACTTGCCAAAGCCGTGAAGAAATAAAAAAAGCTGCTGCTGAAGAAGCTGCCAAAATACAAAAAGAAAAAGCTGCTCTTGAAGCAAAAGCAAAAGCACTTGAAGAACAACAAAACATTGCAGATGCCAAAAATCAAGAAGCCCTGGAGAAAAAACAAGCTCAACTTGATGAATTAAAAGAACAAAACAGAATTTTAGAAAAATATGCAGTCAAAAAATACGAAGAAGCTAACGGTGTGGGTTTGGGCAGAATTGCAGGGTATTATGAAGATAAAAATCTTCTAAACGCTGCATTTATTTCACCTTATAAAAAAAGTTTTAACCCGGAAACAAAATACGAATCTTACAATGTTCCTAACGGCGTTTTGCTGTACGGTACTTCAGGAAACGGTAAAACAACATTAGCTGAAGGTATTATTGAAGAATTAATGAATACAACTGATACAGAGTATTACAATTTATCACATTTAAATAGAGCAAAACTTGAGGACAAACTCAGTGAAATAAAAGAAAAAGCACAACAAGATTGGGAAAATAACCACAAAAGAACAATTATATTTTTAGATGAATTTGACAGATTTGCGCCAAATCCAAGTATTATTAAAAGAACACTTCAAGGCGATGATGCCGAAAATCCGTCAAACGGCTATCTTAAAAGCTTTATGAACGATTGTTCTAAATTCGGTATTACGATAATTGCAACAACAAACTATCCGAGAAATATCGAAAAACCGTTTATCGACAACGATAGCAGATTTTCTGTAAGAACAGCAATAGAACCGCCGAAAGCTGAAGATATTACACAAATTTTAAATTACTATCTTGAAGGAGTATCAGATGATACGGTTAATTTGAAAGAAATTACAGATATTTTAATCAAAAAAACGGATAAGGATAAAGCTATGTACTCTTCTTCAAAAATCGAAAAGCTTGCAGAAAAAACAAAAGACAAAGCTAGAAAAGAAAAAAGATTTGTTTCTCAAGAAGATTTGTTAAAAATAGCAAATAAAACCAATCCAAATATTGATAGTGAAGATATAGAAAGCTTCAAAGAGGATTTTGAATTTATAACAAATATGACTTATGAAGAATATCTTGACGAGAAAGAAGAACTTAAACAAAAAGAAAATACAGAGGAATAAATTTGTCCACACCCGTTTTTAAAGACTTTTATAACCACCTGGCAGCAGTTGATAAAACGAATTATCAACTGCCTGTTGCTTCGAAAAAAAAGCAAAAATATACTATGCTGCTAACTCTTGCAGGAACTGCGGCAGGTATAATTCAACCTTCTTTAAAAGTCAATAAAAACATAAACATGCAATACGCTGTTTTTGCAAAAGAAAAACTAAAACCAATAATGACACCAGAGTTTGACAAAACACACAGGCATCAATGCATACCAAGATTCAGCAAAAATCCGATTACGCATATAAAACAAATTAAATACAGCATAAAAAATTATGATGAAGATATATTCAGTTATCAAGAAAGTCTCTCTAAATCCAAAAATGACATTGAACTTGAAAAAACACTTATAAATATTCAAATGAAAAAACTCAAGCTACAACAGTTTCTGGCTGAGTATAAATATATTTTTGAAGATATAAACTTGCAATTTAAAGCAAAAATGCGTGAAAAATTTGTGAAAAAAACTATTAGTGGGATTTTAATTTGGTCAACAATTGGTACTCTTGCCGGAATTGCATTAGATAAAATAAAAGAAAAAGGCTCTGCTGTAAAATGAAAATAAGTTCAGTACAATATACAATAAGACAATATCAATCTTCTTGGTCATTTAAAGGAAAAACTATAAATGGTCACTATTATACCGATCAAGAATACGTTGATGCAATGAAATATAAATCATACGGTCGGGTCGATTATTCATACTTTATTGACAGATATGGTTTTTTTGAATATGTCTTTACAAAAAACCCTGAAAGACACGCTAATGAAGTAAATAAGTGTATTAATGATATTAAAGAAGAGGAAAAACGGAAAAATGCTATAAAAGAAGAAAAATCAAGAGCGATAGAAAAAGCAAAACAGGAATTATCAAAAAAAATAGAAAATATTGAGAAAAAAGAAAATGATAGAAAAAAAATTATAGCAAAATATACCAACCTTGATAAAAATACAGAACTATTATCGTGCGGTTTGTCGCAGGAGAACATAGAACAACTATCTGAAGAACTTTTCCATCCTTATGGCGAAAGTATTGCGAATGAGGCGCAATACCCTAATACGCCTAATGGTGTACTTATACAGGGTGGCAACGCCGCACAGAATGAAAAAGCTGCAAAAGCGATTGCCAGTCAAATACAACAGGAAAACATAATGTCAAACTTCCAACAAGTAAATTTTGATGGGAATATTGAAAAATTCCAAAATGATTTACAAAGAATTAAAGCAATTGCAAATCAAAAATATCCTCAAAAAAAAGAGATGACTGTAATTTATATACCTGATTTTGATAAAATTGCACTAAAACCTAACAAAGCTGATTACATACCTGAATTAAACAGTTTTTTAAAAGTTTATATGTTAAATTGTGCTAAAAACGGATGCATTTTATTAGCGACAGCTAAAGACGGAAGTAAAATAGAATCTCCGTTTTTGATAAATGATAAACGCTTTGGTGTTGTTATAAATTTAGAAAACGAGGATTAAGATGAGAATTACACTAAATTTAAGCCAGAAAAATACCATGGCAATAAAGAAAAAAAGCTCGCTTAATTTACAACAATTAAAAACAGTGCCAATAAATGATGTTAATACAAACAACATTACACTGAGCAGTTTTATATTTCCTGCAGCACAAATATCTTTTGGGCAAAATCAATTTCAACCTGATGAGGATAATGCTCTTTTTAATGAGGAAGATGCAACCAGCTTTAGCATAAAACTTTTTAACGACATAAATAAATTTTTATCAACATATAAAAACAAAACTCCTGAATCTGAATCATTATACCTGTTAAATCAGGATATAAAAGACAAAGCAATCTCAACAAAAAATATAACAATAATGAATAATGCTTCTGCAAAACAAGTAAATGCAGAACTTGTCGATATGTTTAACTTTGCGTCGGCAAATAAAATTCAAACAAATATGCATACATATCTTTTTGATAATTCTACTGCTGATGAAATAAAAGCAAAGAAAATTTATCTCTCAGACAAAGCTTTTTCTTCAAAAAACGAAGCAGAAACAGTCTGGCTTAAGGATAACGCAACAGCTGAAAACATTATAGCTAATAATGTTTATCAAAGGAACAACTCTAAAACTAATGCAATTTCAACAAAAAACTTTTTTGCTGCAGACAATATTAACTGTGAAAATTTAACTGCCAACAACATTTTGCTTAAAAATTCTGCTAATGTTCAGAATGCAATTATAAAAGGCGGAGAAGTTGTCCTGTATAACAATGCAAAAATTAACAATTTAAATACCAAAAATTCCAAAATAATATTAAATAAAAATACATCTATTACAAATATTACATCTGAAGGTAATCTTACAATTACAGGCAACGGAACTATCGGTGACGTAGATATAAATGGCACTCATTTATTTCTAAACGGACCGGTAAAGATAAACGGAAAAATAAGATTTTCAACTCCTGACGGAGTAGTAATAGCTCAAAGGGGTAAACAAAATATATTTCCAAAAATTGATTCATCAATGGTAGAAAACGGAATACTCCAATTTTTAATCAGTGATAAAAATAATGTATATTTAGGAAACCCCGTAGATGTTTTTGCTTCAGGTTTAAGCATTCTGAATAATAACATAGCAGAAGAAAAGAATAAAGAACAAATTCCGGTCTATTTAAACGACAGCTCTATAATCTCAGAGATTAACAATAATCCTGAAATAAAAAGTCTTTATGTTGATTTTTATAAAGACAATCTGCAATTATTATCAAATGATAACAAAGCAAAAGTTTTCTCTTTGTTCTGGACAAAAAATGCAAAACTGGGAGAAAAAAAGCTGGCAGACTTGTGGATGGAAATATTGGGCAAACAAGCAGAATCAATACCTGATACCCAAAAAACATACAAAATAAACAATCTCTCTGAGAGTGAAAGAAAACTTTTATTGGAAAAAACAACACTGTACTGGTTCAAAAATCTTTTGCCTCAAATAACAACAGAACAAAATTTTAATGATTTTAATTGTTACAAACAAAATTTGGATACAATTGAAAAATTGTTAGATAATTTAGACCAAGATAAAGAAAATATCCAAAAGACCTTGAGTGATAACAAAATTTTGTATGAAAAACTCAATTCACTACAACTTGATAACCAATCTCTTCTTGACTTTTGGTTAAAGAACGACAATCAAAAATTTACTCAAGATATAACAGAAAGATTAAAAAAGCAGCATTTGAATGAACTTCTGGAAAGTAAAAACAGACGCCAAAAAATTATTAATATAACTAAAGATGAACTAAAAAATCAAAAGAACTTTATAGAAGCTTATGAGTTTGCCTGTGATGATTTGATTAAAAACGAACCTGAACTTGATAAATTGCAGCAAAAATTGCTTGAAAAATACAAAAATAGTAAAGTGTTCTACCAAATTATTTCAGAAACAGCAAATAAAACAAATGATACAAAAAAAATAGAAATTGAAATAATAAAAATCTTGCAATCTTTAACTAATGAATACAGACAGTTATCTATTGATGCAAGAAAAAATATATTCGACAAGACCTTGAATGTAGCGAATGTAATAACAGCAAAACCGAACACAGAGTTAGACAACTATGTAAACTTTGTATTCACCGCTCTATCACAAAATGTCCACAAAATGCAAAAAGAAGAACTGTTTGATTTTGTAAATGACACTAATGCTTTCAAAAACTTTGTAAGTAAAAATTCTGCATATTTTAGTGACTATTGGCTGGATATGGTAAAAAACGCATACCGGTTTTATGACACAAAAATGCTTGATATGATTACAAAAAACAATCTTAAATTGTTATATTCAAATGAACAAAACAAGAAAAATTCCTCAAATAAAATTGCAGAATTTGTAAACACACTGCAAAAAAATTCGGCTGATACAATTGAACAAAAAGAATTTGTCTCTCGTTTCAAAGATAATATCAATTTTGAAAAATTGATGAATAACAGCGGTATAGATCAGAAAAAAGCACTAACTGACTTGTTAATGACAGAAGCTTTAAACGAAAACTTATATCTAAATCGTCTTAATTCCTACCCAAAATCTATTACACCGGATTCTGTAAAAGAAAATCTGGATTTAACTGATAAATACCTTGTTCTGTTAGACAAAGACTATTCAGATATGTCTATTCAAGAAAAATACCAAACTATTTCAAAAGTGCCGGATGAAGAATTCAGATTAATGAACCGATTAATTTTTAGTGATTGGAAAAAACACGAACTCCAAAATCTTTTAAATAATAAGTTTGTATTAATGCAGCTTGAATATAATGCCAATGCGCAGAGTAAAAACATAAAAGACAATTTAGAAACAATAAATCATAACCTTAACAATATAAGAATAAATATCGCAGGTCAAAATTATACTTTACAGGAAATGGCAGCAAACCTTGATACTCTTGTTAATATAAGCCAAAAATCTTTTAAGGAGCTATATTTCATAGGTGAAAATATTGAGGCAATAAACGGCAATACACAGAGCATAAACGCTAACACAAGAGCGGTTTTGTATGCAACTATGCAAAACTCCAAATTTAGGGATCCTGAATTGTCTAAAACAATTGAAGAATTGCTTCCTGTTACCGAAAGAGGTTCCTTTTCTGACTTTTTATCCGAGGTTGAAAAAAAATACAAAAAAATGAAAGATGAAAAAAAGAAAAAAGAACTAAAACAAATTGCAAATCTAGCAATGATTGCAGCGGCAGCTTCTGGTATTGGATATATTGAACCATCAGTTATAACAGGCTTTTTAGGCGGGGGAGAAATTCTTACCCATGCAATTTCAGCAATAAAACCAATAGCAGACACCCTAAAACATGTCGCTATTTTCAAAGCTGCAACAACAGGAATGAAATAAGTTTTTTTAACTAACACAAAGCAAACATAAAGTTATTTAAGAAAGCTACATCAGGCTTTTCCATATCAAGATATCCTAAATTAACAGAAGTTTGCTTCAGATCTGTAAGCAGATTTGTGCTGTCTTTAATATATATTTTTAAATCATCGCTAAATTTTGATTTAAAAAATTTATTTATATTATTTACACAGTCGAAAACATTTGTATTGGCTTGAAAAAGTAAAACATCAGGAATCATTACAGGTCTGTAATAAGGTGACGAAACAGTTGCCATTGCATTTTGTTTTTTTTGTTCCAGTGTAGATACTATTGTCGTCAGTTTTTTAAAATCGTGCGGGGAATTGAAATATTTACTTTCGGCCAATTCTCTAAATGCAGGAGTTTGAAGATATTTTTGTACATAATATGCCTGATTTGAACCATCCAGGCAATCTTGAATAGCTACCAATTTGGCATATTCTTTTTGTCTAAGCAGGTTTATCTCAGTATTTTCGTTATAAGGTCCAATATTTAAACTTTTAAGCAAATTATCAAGCGGATTTGGCAACGGCTGCATAGGTGTCATTATATAATTAGTTTTACATTTATTCGCCGCCTGAATCGTTTGAATAACCATACTAACCTCCTGCTATATTATACCAAGCATTGTTAACAAGATCAGCCAATTTTTTATCATGTTTTCCTGCCTGATAAAAAGGATTGCGTGTAACTGTCAACGTGTCAGGATCTAAAACATCCACAACCTCTTTTGTTATTGCTTCAGCAATAAGTTCAAAAGGATTCCCTCCTTTTATGATATCCGAGCGTAATCTTATGCCTGCAGCATATTCACTGATTTCTTTTTTTATTATTTCCATTTGTTGCGGAGTATATCTTGATGATTGCATTTGTTTGAGGTGTTCTATTCCTGAAACATAAGGATTAGGGTCATAATATGCCCCATTAAAAGTATTATATCTTTGTAATGTTTTGGGGCAAGTTCCGTCATAACCAAATACTCTATATAACAAATCATTATGAATATTATGAACCCATTCATGTATTATTGTATGAAGAAAATGGTTCGTTGAATTACATCCTGAGCGATGCTGCGACTCTGCCAGTGCATCCATTTCTGCCAAAGTTTTCATTTTTTCATTATTGTAAAATATAGATCTGGTTTCATAAACACCTTTGCCTGAAATAATTTTTTCAGAATCAGGCAAACAAAAACCAAGACAACCTGTATTATTATAATTAATCAAGTCCCAATCGTGGTACACTGTCAAACAAGGAGGCTTTACCCCAAATGGCAATTTGTATTTATTAGTTAATGTTTCAAAAATATCATTAACAATACCGCAACAATATGCAATGGCTCGATTGTTTTTAAAATCTGCATTAACCCCTTGCTTTTTGAACAATCGTTCTATACCTGCAGCAGAATACTGCGCTGCTCGAAATTTTATTGTCGGCGTCAGACCGGCTTTAAATGAAACTCTTTGTGGATTATTTTTTATTTTCACTTTAGTTCCTCTGATATTTTAAGTTTAAAAAAAATATTTTTTGCGGATACTTTGTATTAATTTTAACAATTGTTAAAATTAATACAATAAAATAACAAATTTAAAAATTTTTAAATATTATACAAGTAGTATTAAAAGAGAGGCATAATATGATAAAAGCAATTTCTTTGGCAATGAATTATGGATTAACTAAAACTACATCAAAAAAAACTATTCAGCACAAATCAAATTATCAACAATCACCAATTTCTTTTTCCGGAATAATGGATAACCCTGGAGCAAAACGAGTTACAGATGCAAACGGAAATACATACATAATTGAGTCTGGAGGTACTCTTGTAATACATAACGGTGATAAAGAAAATAAAAGAGGAGTCCAAGATGCATTAACAGGGGCAGGCATTGGCGCTGCAGGTACTTCCGTAGTTAACAAAAAAGTAAACCAGAACAACAATCACACGCAAACAACAGACCAAGATGATAAACAACCTCACGAATATACAAAAAATGAAACAGATAATATTGACGATATTAAAAATACTGGTTCCTCAGATGATATAAAAGATGAGTCAGATTATAATCATGATACAAACTATGATGATGACGATGATGATTCTATTTTTGACGACTCACATTCGATTTATGAATTCTAAACCCTATCTTTTAAAATTGATTTTGAAATTAAGGATATAAAATACAAAGTGCTTTACCCCGCACCTCGAAATTTTAAAAAGAGACTTTTTTTAAGAAAAAGCCTCTTTTTTAGTATTAAAAGTCTCTAAATTTTGTCTCTAAAATAAATAAAACAGCCGCAAATCCACAGCAGGTCAAGACAATTCCGCATTAAAAAGTCCACCTCAAAAATCTGGGTGGACTTAAAATCGGAGAGGGTGGGATTGTCTTGGATTTTCTTCTGGCTCACAGAGATTCGCCTTTTGAGCTATGCTCAAGTCGGCTCATTCTGCTCGCTCTCCGGGCTGGGTTCACTTCGTTCACACGGCGCCCGTCCGAAAATCCGCTCGAACCATTACAAGGCTTCGCCTTGTGGTTCTCATCCCACGGAGACGAAAAAGACCCTTACGGGTCTATAATCTTTAAAAAATCGGAGAGGGTGGGATTGTCTTGGATTTTCTTCTGGCTCACAGAGATTCGCCTTTTGAGCTATGCTCAAGTCGGCTCATTCTGCTCGCTCTCCGGGCTGGGTTCACTTCGTTCACACGGCGCCCGTCCGAAAATCCGCTCGAACCATTACAAGGCTTCGCCTTGTGGTTCTCATCCCACGGAGACGAAAAAGACCCTTACGGGTCTATAATCTTTAAAAAATCGGAGAGGGTGGGATTCGAACCCACGGTGGACTTGCGCCCACACAGACTTTCGAGGTCCGCACCTTAAACCACTCGGACACCTCTCCTAGATACAGCTATTTTACTACAATATTTTTTATATGTCATTTTCTAAATTAACTTTTAACCAATTGTTCTAATTGCATTTTCAAATATATGGTAAACATTATTTGTATACTGATATGCAGCAGGGTCTGTATCAAATACACCATCCCAATGACGTTCACATTTTGTCCAGGCATCATATGCTTCCATTTTTTTTGCCCCGAGCATCTGTTCATGTGTATTTGTATAAGGAGACAGCGGGAAAATATCTGTTAACTGCATATATGAGGGCAGTTTATCTTCTTTGTAATCATAGCCGAAAAGACAAGAATTGAGTCTATTCAACCTTTTCCAGGATTCATGCTTTGCACTGCCTTCATCGTTGTCATTAGAAACTTCGGGACCTGCAGCATATTCCCTTGAATACTTCTGTTTTTCCGCTTCCCATCTTACGCTTGAAAAATCATCAGCTTTTCCCCAGTCTGTGCCGGCTGTCAGCCCCATTTCTTTGTATCCGTAATAATCATTGCATTTTTCACCAATAAATGACAAATCATGCCGTCCTGTTTGTTCACGGATTTTGTATAGTATGTATGCCATTTGCATTTTATTAGGCAAACTACCCAATCCGCAGTATCCATTAAGATCTATAATGTGTTTTCCACTGTCAAAATAAATTGCATCAAAACCGAGCTCTATTCCCCAGATACAAGCATCAATAAACGCTTTTTCATGGTCATACCAGTTAAAAGCATGTCCTTGTATACGAAGTTGATTTGCGGACAAAGGCATTCTGAAGCCTGTTTTAAATCCCAGTAAATGTGCCATATCATTAAAAGCTTTGACTTGTTCGTCCGGTCCCATTCTATGATTTAATCCGTCATCACTTAGTGTTGCACTAATACCAGTATGAAGATTTGCACAATATAGTGACGCAGCATCGTCATAACCGTCTCCATAGAACGCAGGATAAAGTTGGGAAAGTATAATGCAATTTGCAAAAGAATTTGGAGAAGTCGGAATTGCTGGAAGAATTTTCATAACACCCAAAAGCCCGCCTGTCAATCTATTATTGTTATTATCATAGGTTGCAAGAATTCTTGGATTCACTTCGATATAATTTGCATATCTACCCCATTTATCACCAAAATTCGGCGATGGGATATATGAAGGAATCCCCGGATACTGACTGTCAGGTTTTATTATAGTGCATAATGATTGGATTACCTGCTCTGTTGTTCTACGGAGCAATTCAGAAGGACGAGCATTCACCCATTTTTTCGCTCCTACCTGATATAAATGTTCTTTTGTCCAGTTATCTTCATATACATCATTCCTTCCGCTTGAAATCCAAAAAAGTTTTTTTAGTGGCTGCTGGTCTCCATAATAACCTTTAAAGGATATGTTTAGCTTGTTAATACTACTTTTTAGCGTATCAAAAACAGCAAAGCTGTTGCTTTGTTGTTTTATTTTTGAGTCTAAACTTCCTGTTTCTTTAGTCTCATGCTTTTGGGATTTTGCAGAAAACATATGCGCAGGATAATAATTTGTTATATTTAATTTAACCAGCATATGAATATCAAAGCACAAAAATTTATCATTTTGCTAGTAACAAAATAATAAGTTTTCCATAGTTTTATTGTACAAAACACACTTATACAACAAAATAAAAAAAAGCCACTCAATTGAGTGGTTTGTTTTCTGCATCCTAATGGTCTCTTTTGTGTTTATTATTTAGGAGTTTATATGTGTTCGGGGTTATTAATGTTATTTAGTGTTTCGACTACACTTAACCTTACTATTTAATTATGACATCACAAAAAATATTGTCAACCCCTATTGTAATATTTGTTTACAGAAAGCAAAAATAGAATAACAACAGTAAATTAAGAGCTTTTTGAATATATGAATATAATCTAAATTCCAACTACTACAAGGACCGTTCATGTATCACAAGAAACTAAAGCCTTAGCACAGTTTAACCGACACAAATTTTTTCGGCCAATTTAATGACATATTTTATCCACAAATTTTTCTAATGCCTCATCTCGATATTCTTTATCATTATACAATACCGCATCCGTATCAGGTATGAAATACCTCTTCGATGGTTTTATTTTATATTCAAAAAAGCCTGACGTTTTGCAAAACTCAACATCAAATACCCTATTTAAATAAGCCCTTCTTTCTTTCTCACTAAGATTGGAGAATTCTTTTGTGATTTTTGCTTCTATTTTTGAATGCGAACTTTTAAAAGACTGTTTCTTTTTTAATAAATTTCTAATTCTCTCTATAAATAACATATAAAATCTCTTTATTCCAATTATTCTTTAATTAACTATCAATTATACTGTATATGATAAAAAATGCAATAATAATTTTCATTTTTGACATTTATGGTATGATAAAAAGATAAGCAAAAGGAGATTGCAAATGAAGAGATTGAATGCCTCGGTAATTGCAGCTGCTATCTTATTTTCTGCAATGTGTTTAACTGCTGCTGCGACTGACGTAAAAACAGAAGCTCAAACTAATATACAGACTTCTGGAAAGGCTGAACACTCACAGCCGGTTAAAACCGGGGGCAAGCCGGCAGAAAAATCAGAAACAAAAACTGCCACTGAATCTTCATCAAAAATCGACACAAAAATAACAGAAAAAGCAGATTTAAGCACAACTTCCAAACAAAATAAAAAAACGGAATCGGCCGTAATAGAAAAACAGGAAGTTAAAGAAATATCATTTGCAGTTCCTGCTCCGGAGCGTGAAAATTCAATATTACAGCATAAAAATGCATTAAAATATGCAAATGAGAAACTTGCAGCTTCAGTAAAGAATATGCCGGAAAAATACTGGTATCCTGTATACCATGCAGCCCCGCCGGCAAACTGGATGAGCAGCCCGAGCGGATTTTCATACTTTAATAAAGAATATCATTTATTTTATCAGCATAATCCGTTTGCGCCTCAATATGGAAAAATGTACTGGGGACATATGTCCAGCAGTGATATGATAAATTGGAAAAATCTCCCGGTGGCACTTGCTCCGACTGATAACTATGATAAAAATGGCGTGCTTTCCGGAACTTCTATTGTAAAAGACGGACTCTTATATCTTTTGTACTCGGGCAGTCATAATATGAATGGCAACAAATCACAAATGGTGAACCTTGCAATGAGTAAGGATGGCCTAAATTTTGTAAAATCTGCAAACAATCCTGTTGTTTTAAAACCACCGGCAATCAGAGGTCTTAAGGTCTCGAATGAACATTTTAGAGATCCTTTTGTATGGAAACATGGTGATACTTTTTATTCATTAATAGGTACTCAAAATATTCCGACAAAAGATGGCATGGTTTTAATATATAAATCATCTGATTTAACAAACTGGAAATTTAACGGAATTACTGCTTTGGGAAATAAAAGCGAAATTGGATATATGTGGGAATCTCCGGCTCTGGTTCGTGTAGATAATATGGATGTTCTGGCAATATCACCTCAGGGAATAAAGCCAAACGGCAAGAATTTTTTGAATAAACATCAGTCCGGATGGTTTGTTGGAAATTTAGATTACAATACCGGGAAATTTAAACAGGTCGGTGCATTCGGAGTATTCGATAAAGGATTTGATTTTTATGCGCCGCAGTTTATAAAAACGGAAGACGGAAGAGTCGTTATGATAGGCTGGCTTGGCATGGCGGATTCAGCGATACCCGAAAAAGCAGAAGGCTGGAGCGGCATGATGAGCATACCGAGAGAGTTAAAAATAATAAACAAAAAAGTTTATACTTTACCGGTTGAAGAAATGAAAAAACTCAGAGCTCAGACGATTTGTTTAAAAGATAAAATTATAGAATCAGAAAAAAGCTTTTTACAGATTAACGGTGACTCATACGAGCTGGATATAGTTGCGGATATGTCAGAGGCAAAGAGTCTTGGGATTGAATTAAGAGCTTCAGACACTCAAAAAACAATACTCTCATATGACAAAGAAAAAGGCGCTCTGGTGCTTAACAGAGATAAATCAGGTAAAGATCTGACAGGAGAACGGGAAGCACCGCTGAAATTAAGCAACAATTTATTAAAACTGAGAATTTTCGTTGACAAATCTTCAGTTGAAGTTTTTGCTAACGATGGAGAGATCGTAATGAGCAGCAGGATTTATCCCGATAGAAAATCCACAGGCATAAAATTTATTGCAAACGGAAAAGTAAAACTTCAAAGTTTGAATTTCTATAAATTAAAGCCGGTTGCGGAAAAATAACATTGTCATGCTTTATGTTATAGTGCAAAATAAAATGTAACATTATATTTACAAAACAGATGAAAAAAGCAATTTTTTCTAACATCTTAACTTATTATAAGTGTAGATTATAATGTGTGAGGTAGATAAATATGAATTTTGATTCAATTAAAGGAACAGCAGCTACAGGTGCTGAAAAGGCTAAGGAGTTTATTAACAAAGGCGCAGCCAAAGCTGAAGAGTTAGGCAAAGAAGGCTATAATACAGCAAAAGAATATGGAAAAAAAGGTTTTGAAGCATTAAAAGATTTTGGCGTAAAAGCCGGTGAAAAACTGAAACCGCTTGCGCAGGATACAATTGCTTTAGGTAAAGATGCTGTTAAATATGCAAAAGCTAATCCCGGAAAAACTGCTCTTATTGCAGCAGGTGCAATGGCTCTTATAGCCGGAGTTACAGCCTTTATACACACAATTACACATAAAACACCTGAAAAAACAACAGAAAAAGCCTAATTAAAAGATTTTATTTCATAAAAAAGCCGGCTTAAGACCGGCTTTTTTGTTATATATTTATGTCCTCTCTCAACTGTATTACAAAATCCGCATTTTTAGGTATGGTGATTGACCCTCCTTTTGAAAATATAGCCAGCACAGGAGAAGCTGCTACGTTAAGAACATAAACTACAGTACCGCTAATAAATGTAACAGGAGTGAGCAGGATTTCTACCCCGTTGTCATTTTTCCAGTATTTGCATGTACAACGCCACATTTTTTTGAAAAATTTATATCCCGGAGTAGTCGATTTGACCAGCCCTTTCCAGAACTGATGTTTGCCTTTTATATTATTGAAAAATATCCTTTTTTCGTTAGCAACACTAATTTTTGCGTCTATTTTATAAGTTTTACCCTTATAAACCATTTCATCAACTTCTATAACAATGAGTCCGCCGTTGCCTGTAATATTAGGCGGATGAGAGTCTGTGACTTTGCCTTTGAATACTGTTCCTGACGGAATAGTTATGTATGTGGCTATTTCAGGATACTGGCTTATGAAAGAAAGTCTTGTACCTACAGGCGTCCTGTCTGAAACAGAAGAAGCAATTCTTACCCTGAATTTTTTACCTTTGGGCATTTTTATTGAAGTTTTCAGCACAATTGGCATTGTTTTGGGGGTTGTTACGACTGTTTTTGCTGTGTTTGCCGGTTTCTTCGTAACAGCCGGCACTGGTGCCGTAGCCGCCGGTTTTGTATTTTGTACATTTTGTACTGGTTTTTCTGTAGGCTTTGGCAGCTCAGATGCCTTTTGTGCAGGGGTGGATGAAGGAGAAAAAATATCGATATCAGACGGTATCCCATCATCAAAGTCAGGAAGATTTTCAGGCAAAGCCGGAAGCAAATCCTCTTCTATCTTTTTTGTATCATATTTCTGCCTTAACCCTTTATCAATCGAGTCGTCAATATAGTCAAGTGCAAAACAAACACCTGAATTTAGATAAAATACCAACAACAGCAGTGATAAAACCTTTTTTATAATATTTCCCATATTATAATTTTATCACCGTCAGTACGCTTCACATCGAACAGAAATATTATTTAGTGCAAAACAGTCAACGGCTCCGGCCCATCGTCTGTAACAAGAATAGTATGTTCAAAATGCGCTGATGGTTTGTCATCATTGGTGACTACTGTCCAATTGTCCTCAAGGGTATGAACATCATCGCAGCCAAGATTCAACATCGGTTCTACGGCAATAGTCATCCCCGATTTCAAAACAAAACTGCTTCCTACTCTGTAATTGAAAACAAACGGTTCTTCGTGCATTGAATGACCTACACCATGCCCGCCGTACTGTCTGACAATACCGAGATTCTTTTCTTTAGCAACATCTTCAACAGCTCCTGAGACATCATCAAGAAGCGCACCGTCTCTCATTTTGCTCATACCGGCCATAAGAGAGCGTTCTGTTGTTTCGAGAAGCATTTTGCATTCATCGGAGATATTACCGACAGGGTATGTCCAGGCGCCGTCTCCAACAAGTCCATGGTAAGTCGCACCAACGTCAATACTGATAATGTCGCCTTCTTTAAGTATGCATTCTTCAGATGGTATACCATGTACAACCTGTGAATTAACAGATGCACATATAGTTGCAGGAAAACCGTTGTAACCCAGGAAAGTAGGAATACATTTGTTTTCTTTAATAATTTTTGCAGCAGCTTCATCAAGAAATTTTGTAGAAACACCCGGCTCAATTATTCTTGCCATTTCCTGATGTACAAGTGCAACTACATTTCCTGCGTAGCGCATCAATTTTAATTCTTCTCTGGACTTTTTGTGAACTGACATCTAAATCACATCTTTCAATCTTTGATAAATCTCGTCTATGCTTCCTACTGCATCTATTCTTTTCAAAATACCTCTTTTTTCATAGAAATCAATGAGAGGCGCAGTTTGAGAAAAATATGTTTCGAAACGTTTTTTTGCAATCTCTTCCGTATCGTCTTTTCTCTGTACAAGTTCTGTCTGGCAGTAGTCACATACACCCTCTTTGATAATCGGCATTGTTTTTATGTTAAAAATAGCGCCGCATGCCGGGCAAGAACGTCTGTAAACAATTCTTTCCATAAGATTATCAATCGGTATATCAAAATAAATGACTTCTGTTTTCGCTTCAACATCTTTGTCTATTTTTTCAAGCATTTCATCAAGAATTTCAGCCTGTTCAAGACTTCTCGGAAATCCATCCAGAATAAAACCTTTTGCGCAGTCCGGCTGTTTTAATCTGTCTTCAATAATTGCAGCAACGACTTCCACGGGAACCAGCTGTCCGTTTTCAACGAAACCCTTTGCTATTTTTCCGGCCTCTGTGCCTTCTGCCATTGCTGCTCTCAACAATGAACCGGTATCCACATGAACAAGTCCGGTTTCTTGTGCAAGCTTTGTCGTTTGTGTGCCCTTTCCGCTTGCCGGAGGTCCCATAAAAATCAATTCTTTTTTCATATAAACTCTTCTTTCCTTGTTATTAGATGAAATCATTCTAACACACGTCAATTTGTTATTCAACAGAATTATGATATAATTTTTTTTGTAATATCAGGAGTTATTATATGCCCGATTATGCTATAGGAATTGATTTAGGCGGAACAAAAATACTGGCAGGTCTGGTAAACAGAACAAACGGTGAAGTGCTTTTATCCGTAAAACATAAAACAAGAAGTGAAAACGGCTGTGACTATGTTATTGGAAAACTTAAACAGTCAATATCAGAAGTCATTGAAGAGTCGAGGCTGGATATATCCCAAATTTCCTGTATCGGTATCGGGGCTCCGGGGCAGGTTAACCGCACAAAGGGTATCCTTATTTCCGCGCCTAATCTCGACTGCGACAATGTAAATCTTAAAGCTATTTTAGAGCGCGAATTTTTTATTCCGACATTTCTGGGCAACGATGTTGAAATAGCCGCCATTGGTGAATACAAATTCGGCGCGGGCAGAGATTACAATAATATGGTCTGTGTTTTTGTAGGTACAGGAATCGGTTCCGGTATTATAAAAGACGGAAAAGTATACTACGGAAACAGCGGTACAGCAGGGGAAATCGGACATATCATAGTTGACTCCGGCGGACGTCCTTGCGGCTGCGGCGGCAATGGCTGTCTTGAGGCTTACGCCTCCCGTTCTGCAATCGAAAAACGAATAACCGGTGCATTAAAAAAAGGCAGAATGTCTATTATTACAGAGTTTATGAAAGATTCAAAACAAATCAGTTCTAAAATGATAAGAAAAGCACTTGAACACAACGACGAACTGGTTATGCAGGTTCTTCTTGAAGCCTCTGATTATCTCTCAAACGGACTTGCAACTATTATAAACTTCTATAACCCCGAGGCAATTATTATGGGCGGCGGGCTTATTGATGCAATAGACGAGTTTTACCAGCGTTCCATAAAAAAAGCAAAACTTAAAGCATTGCCGACGCCTGCACAAACTACTATTTTCAAAAAAGCTGAACTAGGTGATTTCTCCGGCGTAATCGGTGCTTGCTTCCTTGAAGAACAGAACAAATTTCTGAAACCTTCAACTATGCCTGTTTCAAAATAAATCACTATGCTCGCTTCAGCATGACAGACTCTTGAAATTTTGTGAACAATAATATATAATATTTATAGATGTTTTACATCTATACCCCATAAACTCCGATTTTTCTAAACAGCAGGCTGATTATGATTTCCATTAATCTGGACACGAATGTGCTTATGGCACAGCGTAATATGAATATTGCTTCCAATTACGTTAACGAAGCTTTGCAGAGGCTTACCACCGGCTTTCGCATTAATTCGCCTGCTGATGATCCCGCCGGATATTATCTTGCTTCAAACTTAAACACTGAGTTACGCGCATTTGCTATTGCGCAGCAGAACGTCGCTGACGGAATTAATTTTATGACCACTGCACAAGATTCTCTTTTTCAGATGGGGGATATTATTAACAGGCTGAAAGATCTTGCTGCTCAAGGGGCTAACGGCACTTTGGACAGTGCGGTCAGAAACAATATTCAAGAAGAGACTGATGCTTTGCTTGAGGAGTTGTTCAGGTTAAAGAACGATTCTAAGTTCAATGATATAAATGTTTTTGGTGCAGACGAAGCCTCGAATTACGCGCTGTCAGCAGGTTCTGCATCTACCCCCCCCCCCCCAATGCGTCTCAAACCAGCTCTATATCCGCATTTGCGCCTAGTTTAGCAGCTGTAAATTCTAATATTTCGACACAGGCGGATATCACGATAACGGTGATGCAGGGTTCCTCTTCCGGGCTTAGTGAAGATGTTCTTGTGCTCGGGGGGAGTATAGAGGTTGCGGGCGGAGGTGTTATTGATGCAAAGGGCAAGACTTTAGGGGAGATTGCGCAGGAGATAACAGCGCAGGGCAATGTTACTGCATTGATTCAGGATGGAAAGTTCACGATAAAAAGCGACAATGGAGAGGTTAATATAACTGCGCTGGGGGATTTGGCCAGGGTGACGGGCATGGGGAGTTACACCGTCAGTACTGCAACAATATCTAATACTATCTCCGCAAACAGAAAAGTTATACAGCAAGGTACAAACAGTTCACTTACCGGTGGGGAAACAATATTGAGCGGTACTATAAAAATCGGCAATGGAGCAGAAATCAATGCAAAAGGTTTGTCATTAAATAATGTAATCTCTATGATAAATAATCAAAAACTGGATGGCGTTACAGTTTCTATTAATAGCGGAAAATTTACCATAGAAAGTAAAACCGGGGTAGATATATCTGTAACAGGAGACCTTGCAAGAGTTACTGGTCTTGCTGACTACGAGGTCGAAGCTGGTACAAGCATTACTGATACCCCAACTAATATTGTACTCCAGCAAGGAGCAAATGATAAACTCATCGGTAACGAGAACATTTTAAGCGGTACAATAAAAATAAATAATGGTGCTGAAATCAGCACAAAAGGGAAAACGCTAAACACAATCATTTCAGAGATAAACAGCCAGGGACAATTCGGCATCTCCGCTTTTATATTAAACGGTAAATTCACTATCCAAAGCAGAGATCCTGTAACTATCACTGCAACCGGAGATTTTGCGAGAGTTACGGGGCTTGATAATTATACCGTAACCGCAAGCACAACGACAAACGGAGAAAGTGTACCAACTGCAACAACAAAAGAAATCACAATACAACAAGGTTCAGCCACAAATCTGACAGGCTTTGAAACGGTAATTGGCGGCACTGTACAAATAAACTCCGGAGCTGAGATTAGTACAAACGGCAAAACCTTAAATGAAATAGTACTAGAAATTAATCGTCAAGGCAGCGGTGTAACAGCTTCTGTAACCGAGGGAAAATTCACAATAAAGAGTGATTCTTCTGCTACAATTAATGCCACAGGTGATTTTGCAAGAATCACAGGATTAGGCAGCTATACTGTATCGCAAGGAACACAGACGACCACACCGGAGGGTACAACAGCGCTGCAAGGTTCATTAGATACAAGAGATCTAGCAGACGCTGCCTTCCATGGACAAAAAAACGGAACAATTACCTTTTCTGATGGCACAACTGTCTCTGTGTCCATGAGTGACTCAAGAACAGATATTCTCACAGACATACAAAACAAAGGTATAACCGTAGAAATTGATGAAAATGGAAAAATTGTATTATCAAAAGACGGCGTTACTGATTTGAGTATAACAAGTGACACATCAAATTTCAGTGCCTTCTATGGTCTACTTTCTACAGATACAATATATACAGGCACAATAACATCTTCACAACAAACAGTTAATGACACATCATTTATACAGACAGTAGAGCAGATTACATCAGACAGTGATATACCAGCAGGTTATACGGCAATATACACGGCAGATGATCTCAACAATATCAGAAATAATCTATCCGGAAAATACATACTGATGGCTGATATAGACCTCTCCTCCATAACAAACTGGACCCCAATAGGAACTTCTTCAAGCTCATTCAGGGGCACTTTCGATGGAAACGGACATGTGATAAAAAATCTAAACATTGACTCAACAAGCGATTATACAGGGTTATTCGGATATACCTCAGGAGCAAAAATACAAAATGTCGGACTTGAAAATGTAAATGTTAAAGGCTTTGGTGATACAGGCGGTCTTATAGGTTACAGCGACAATACAACCATATACAACTGTTATGTCTCAGGTTCTGTTCAAGGAAGAGACAATACAGGAATGCTTGTAGGCTACTTCAAGTCAGGTTATGCATCATTCACTCACACAAGTGGTGATGTTACCGGAAGAAATGACCGAATTGGAGGCAGTATTGGTTTTCTTTATAAAGGAATGATAGAAAAATCGTATTCCGATGTAAATGTTAAAAGCAGTTCTAAAAATACAGGCTTTTCTTATCTTATTGGTGGTCTTGTTGGTACTTTGTCATATAATGGAATCATGAAAAACTGTTATAGCACAGGTACTCTAAGTGGTAGACCAGGGGGTCTTGTCGGTTGCCTTCAAGGCAAAATTCAAAACAGTTACATAATAGGAGATTCAGTCTGTGGTTATTCTCAGAATGGTGGTTCATATACAGACTGTTATGCAAACACAGACCCTTCTAATTTTACAAATTGGGACACAGATATATGGGATTTGTCAGGCTCACAACCTCTACTAAAATCACCTACCACAAAATCCTCAACCATCACAGGTTCTGTAGACACGAGAAATACTAGCGGTTCATCTACAGCATTTTATGGAAGTCAGAACGGCACAGTCACCTTCTCTGATGGAACAGAAGTTTTCATTTCAGGAGGATATTCTTACGTAATAAATACCTTAAAAATTTATGGGTTCGATGCTGGTATAGATGCAAACGGAAAAATATATATAACAAAATACGGCGTATCTGATTTGACGATAGTATCTGATACTTCTGGATTTTCTGAATTTTACGGACTAATGCCTACTGGAAAAACATATAACGGAAATACAGTCACAACCCCAAAAACTGTTGATAATATATGCAAAAATGATTTCAGTCAATCTATATACAGACTCAGCGAATCTGATGCCATCTCACAAGGATATACAGTTATAAAAACTGTAGCAGACTTTGAAGCAATCAAAAATAATCTTTCAGGAAAATATATACTAATGAACGACATTGACCTTTCTTCCGTGCAAAATTGGACAGGTATAAAAGACTTTACCGGAGAACTTAACGGGAACGGATATGTTATAAAAAATCTAAACAGCAGCACAGGACTCTTTTCTACTATTCAAACTACTGCTACTATTCAAAATCTGGGATTGGAAAGTATAAATATCAATAATAGTACTACTACAGGTGGATGTATAGGTACACTTGCAAATTATAATTATGGTAGAATTGTCAATTGTTATGTAAAAAACAGCCAATTATCGATGACATATCAATTCAATAGTTATATGGGCGGACTAGTGGGACAAAATAAAGGAAATATCTCTTATTCTTATGCAAAAGACTGCACTATGACAGCAGATACAGGAAATATATATGCAGGCGGGTTGGTCGGACAACTATATTCAGGTGAAATAAATATGTCTTTTGCTGACTGTTCTATAACTACTACAGGTAGTGCCGGTGGATTAGTTGGATATAGTACAGGATCCGGTATTATTCGCAATTCATACGCTACAGGTACTCTCATCAGTACAAATGACTATGCCGGAGGATTGGTCGGTTATGGAAATGATATTGAGATTTATTACTCTTATGCTGCTGCTTATGTAAATGGTACGGATGGAAGCGGAGGAATAAGCGGATACCGCAATGATGGACTTGATTCATTTGCATATTTTGATGCAGATAAAGCAGGAACTCAATGTTATACAGGAACTTCTCAATCAACATCGCCATATGCTCTTACAACAGAAGAAATGTCAAAAAAAAGCAGTTTCTCGCGCTGGTCTGATTCAATATGGAATTTTTCCGGAGCAGCCCCTGTTCTTATCGATACAACAGCTGCAGTACCTGCATCAAGTATTACAGGCTCTGTAGATACAAGGAATTTTTCTGACAAACGTTTTAGCGGACAACAAAACGGAACGTTAGAACTCTCAGACGGCACGACAATAAATATCAACTCTTATGATTCAAGGACAAACGTTTTGACCTCCCTTCGCAATGCAGGCTATTCTGCCCAAACAAATGCGGAAGGAAAAATAGTCATATCTAAAAATGGAGTATCTAACTTGTCGATAATTTCTGACTCATCAGGCTTTTCTGAGTTCTACGGGCTCATGAGCAATGAAAAAGTTTATACAGGAGGTGTAAATGAAACAGTCATCGGCTCTGATAAAGATACCTCCACCCTCACCGGCTCTGTAAACACAAGCTCTCTTGCCGACAACTATTTCTTCGGGCAAAAGGACGGGCAGCTCTCTTTCTCTAACGGTGTAAATGTCTCAATCAGCGCTACTGACACACGCTCGGACGTTATTCAAAAAATTAACGACGCAGGACTTAATGCTCAAATAAACTCCGATGGTAAAATTCAAATCACCGCACAAGGCGTCTCTGACCTGAACGTTACATCTGATTCTTCCGGCTTCTCCGATTTCTA
>CALUPY010000013.1 GCA_944322755.1 Candidatus Gastranaerophilales bacterium
AGCGCGTATTTGTTTTGATTTATTATTGCGACACGTTCAAGATATGGGATATTCATAAACGTATCAGCGTGCTGGAAGGCGTAGTTAAAGGTTTGGAGCTGTGTAGTGTATGCACCGGCCTGAGCAGAGACTGCAGGAGCAAGAACTGCGGGGTTAAAGGCATCTGATGGATTAGAGGGTGGAGTTATTATCGGGGTATCTGTTCCGGGGTCAGTTGTTGCTGTTGCGCCGCGGAGGAACATGAATTCGCCTGTTTCAGGGTTGTAGGAGACTTCGTATTTCCAGATGGGGGAGTAGGCTATGGGAGAGGCTCCTGTATATGCGACGTTTGAGGAAAGTTCTTTATCTGCGAAGAGGATGTTTGTTTTATCTTCTTTTGCGTCGGAGAGGAGAGTGATGTTGTTGACGTTTAAGGTCGCATTGTCTTTGATGTTGTAGTTATCTGCTGTGATTCTGTCCATGGATTTGTTGGCAAGGTCAGCGTCGACTGAGAGTCCAACCTGCCCGTTGAGGTTCAGGGTCGGGATGTGCATTGTTCCGACTGTATTGTTGTTGAGGTAGATTGAGCCTGAGTTGAGGGTCAGGGACAGGGACTGGTCGAACACGTTTTCGCGGCCGAGGTAGAGGTTTGTGTTATCAAGAGATATGTTTGCGTTGATTACGTCGTTGTTGAGGACGACTTTGCCGGTACTGTCACCGGTGATTTTGAGGTCATATGAGCCTTTTGTTTCTGATGATATGAGTTCAGGGTCAGAGAGTTCGACTGCGCCCATGTCTATGAGTTCGGTCAGTAGTTGGGGTTTCAACTGTTCTTTCAATGCTTCTATTTGTTCTGCGTATTCAGGAGGGATTCCGGCATCGCCGAATTCCTGTTCCACAATAAAATCAAAATATGCATCGACAACTTCTGATACAGTGGCGTCGTCAGAAAGACCAAGCATTTGATATATTTGTTCTTTGCCTTCAAAGTTTTCAGCCATTCCGAGGATGTTCTGCTGGTAGGTTGCCTTAACTGCACCTGTGTTTCCTGATATTTGGTCGTCGAATACTATTGTGCCGTTTGTTTTGGCGTTGAGGGTAAGTGCCGGATTATTAGCCGGGTCAATGTTGTCGAAGTTTGAGTTTTTTTCCTGATAGATTATTTTGTCTGTGTCTAAAGACACAAATTCGGTCTTTAAGCTACCTGCTGAGGTATTGTTATTAACATAGATTGCTTCCGGGTGTTTACCGTTTTTGTCTTCTGCATAGTTACCTGAAAAGACTGACTGGCCGCCGTCTTTGGCTATGATGTTTAAGCTTTTGTTTGTCCAGATTGCGCCGCCTTGAGCTACGCCGTTTTCGCCAGTTGCTTTTGCATAGTTGTTTATGAAGCTGGAATTAATAAGCCCGCCGACTACATTACCATCGTCGTCTTTTGCTCCTATTGTGCCGTTGGAATTGTGTATAGCTCCGCCATAGGCAGAAGAATTACCTAACGCATAGTTACCAATAAAATCACCGGTTATATTTCCGATAAAAGAATTGTTACCATTAGAATAATTTGAAATCGCTCCACCATTGGCTGAAGAACTATCAGAAAATGCATAGTTGCCTATAAAATTACCGGTGATATTGCCGATTATTGCTGTTGCATAACCAGTATTATAATTTGAAATCGCTCCGCCCCATGATAGTGTAGATATACCTACTGAACCATTTCCAATAAAGTTACCTGTTATATCTCCAATTGAACTTTGCGAAGAACCTATCAGTTGATTTGTAATTGCCCCCAAAGCCCACTTCCCAGAGTTAGAACTGTAATTACCGATAAAATTTTCTGGATTTGCGTTTTGTGACCATTCAAAGTATTTTGTAGTGTCTCCTGAGACGATGTTTGTTACAGAGTCTTTCAAATCAACACGATAATACACAGGAATATATTTATTTTCTGTGTCTGACCATTCAAATTTTGTGATTGTGTTTTCGCCCGGCTGGTCTACTTTTGTCAGGGTATAAGCTGAATTTTCGCCGAGTGTAGGCACTGGGACAGAGTCTTCTGCCATAACCGGTGCTGCGATGAAAAATGACATGGCAAGCGACAGTACTGCAGTTTGCAAGGGGGTTTGCCAGTGTCCCTCCCCTGAAAGCTGAAAACGCTCTCAGTGAAAGAGTTTTTACCGTTTTGACGATACTTTTGTCCATATCTGCTCCCTTTTCTATTTCTTGCACTTATTCTTTTTAATCGGAATCGAGCGCAAAAAACTTTAGGACTTTCCTTTACCTTTTTACATTTTGTTACATGTAAAGATTGAACAAACAGAGATGCTTTTTTAGTCCGCGGGGCAAAGGATAACTTTATGAAAATGGACTTATATGCAATTTTACGCCAAATATGTGTGAAATATTGCTATAATGTCATTTTGAACTTGTTTCGGAATATTGCCGGTAATAAGCCCTGTGAAAAACGAGACATTTTGCATGAAATTAAAGATTTCGGCAAAAGCAGTAAAACTAGTTCAGGGTGACAATTTTAGCCTTTTAAGTGTAAACTGCTATATCAATCCATATGAAAACTTGTAGACTCAAATTTTTGTTTGGGTATAATTATAGATGTAGATTAGCGGTGGGGTTTTATGTCTGAAGAAAATATTGTTACACCCAAAAAGAATATAGATTTCAACTGCGATTTGGCGCAGTCTTTCGGGGTTTACCGAAATGAAACGGATTTGGATTTAATAGATTACATGAGCTCTGTTAATATTTCCTGCGGTTTTCATTCGGGCGATCCGGTCACAATAAAAAAAGTTATAGAATATTGTAAATATAAAAATAAAGTTATAGGTGCGCATATTGGTTTCCCTGATATTCAGGGGTTTGGGTACCGTACAATAGAGATGGATGATGAAGAAATAGAGGCTGTTGTTCTTTACCAGCTCGGAGCTCTTGCTTCTTTTGCAAAAGCATACGGGCTTGAAATAGAGCATGTGCGTCCTCACGGAGCTATGTACAGACAGGCTGCAGAAAATATTACATTCGCACTTTCTGTTGCAAAAGCAATTCAAAAATTCAGCAAATGGCTTATATACTACGGTGCCGCAGGTGCTGTTCTTGACAGGGTTGCTGAGGATACAAATATCTGTGTTGCCAGAGAACTTCAGCTTGACAAGCTTTATAAGTTTTCCGGAGAAATAGATTATGCTCAACCTGCATTTGTGGATACAGAACGTTCGTTAAGACGTTTAAAAAAGCTTATTGAAACTTCTGAAATTGACAATATGAATGAAGGGTATACCAGAATAGATTTTGATACTATACATTTTAACAACAGTGCAATAAATTCAATCGAACTTGCGCAGGAAGCGTCAAAGATTATTACGCCCAAACCGGTTAATTACAACAACGTAGAGGCTTCCGGCTGGGTATAGAGTTAAGGATAGGGGGATTGTGTTGAAAAATCCGTGGAATAAATTTAGAATGCCTAAGGATGCGGGCTGGCTGCTTCCCGGGCTGCAGATAAAAAGATGGTTTGTGCTTATTATATTAGGTACTTTTTTCAGCCTTCTCGGCGTGGCCATATTGTTTAACCTGAGACCGTTGTATTTTATTGTCGGAATTATAAAATACGTTGCAGTAACTATCCACCATGAACTTATTGCCGTGGCTCTAATCATTCTCGGCGCTTATTGCTTTCTTAAGGGCTGGAAGAATACAAACTACTCTATTCTCGACTTGAGTCAGGAGAGAGACAGACACGCAATACTTGAAGTTCTATACAGACGAAGAAAACTGAATTACGGCCCGAAAATTGTTGCAATCGGAGGCGGTACCGGCCTTTCAACAATGCTTAAAGGAATAAAAAAAATTACAAATAATATAACTGCTGTTGTAACAGTCGGTGACGACGGCGGAAGTTCGGGCAGATTAAGAGAAGAGATGGGCGTTTTGCCTCCCGGTGATATAAGAAACTGTATTGCTGCTCTTGCTGATGATGAGGATTTGGTGACAAAGCTTTTCCAATACCGTTTCAAAACAGGTGAAGGTCTGGAAGGGCACAGTTTTGGAAATCTGTTTTTAACAGCTCTTTGCGCAATTACCGGTGATATGGTCAGAGCGGTAAGAGAATCATCTAAAGTTCTATCTATACGCGGCAGAGTTTTGCCCTCAACGCTCGATGATATGAGGCTAGTTGCTGAAATGGCAGACGGTTCTATTGTTAAAGGTGAATCTATAATCCCCGAGACCGGTAAGAAAATTGTACGTTTATTTACTGAACCGAAAGAATGCAAAGCGCTGCCGGAAGTCATTGATGCGATAAATCATGCGGATATTATTATACTAGGCCCCGGAAGCCTTTTTACCAGTGTTATTCCGAACCTTTTGATAAAAGAAATTTCTCATGCAATATCGAACTCTAAAGCGAAGAAGGTCTATATCTGCAATATTATGACACAGCCCGGCGAGACTACTGATTTTACAGCATCTGACCATGTCAAAGCTATTCTTGAACATGCTGTTTATCCTAATATTATAGATACAGTGATTGTAAATGATGCGCTGCCTGATGATATTTCACCGGATTATAAAAAATCAAATTCCTATCCTGTTGTAAATGATATTGAAGCAATAAGAAAACTGGGAATCAATACGGTAAAAACGAGACTATATGAAGAAAATGCCGACAAATATGTGAGACATTCACCCAGACGGCTCGCGAGAGCAATTTATTACTGGTATAAAAAATCACAGAAAAAATAGAGGTAAAATATAATGTCAGCCGAAGTTAAAGTAAAAAAGATAACTACCCGCACACTATTGAAACGTAAACAAGACCGACAAAAAATTACAATGCTCACTGCATATGATTTTTCAACGGCTAAATATTTTGACGAAGCCGGTATTGATACAATTCTTGTCGGAGATTCGCTCGGTATGGTTGTACTCGGGTATGACTCAACTCACCATGTTACAATGGAAGAGATGAAAATATTTACTTCGGCTGTTTGTCGTGGTGCTAAAAGTGCTTTTGTTGTTGCGGATATGCCGTTTTTGAGTTATCAGGTTTCTGTAGAAGAGGCATTGAAAAATGCCGGTGAGCTTATAAAAGCAGGCGCAAGTGCTGTGAAGCTGGAGGGCGGAGATGAGTTTATCGTCAATGTCGTCTCAAGAATGCATGATACAGGGATTCCTGTTGTTGCGCATCTTGGATTTACTCCTCAGTATTTACATGTACTTGGCGGTTACAGAATACAGGGAAAATCTCCGGAAGCAGCAGAGTTGATACTGGAACAGGCTAAAGAACTGGAAAAAGCCGGTGCTTGTGCCCTGGTGCTCGAGATGGTGCCGGAGGAAGCTGCAAAATATATTACGGAAAATTTGTCCATACCGACTATAGGTATCGGAGCAGGAAGATACACTGACGGTCAGGTGCTTGTTTGTGACGATATACTCGGAAAATATTCCGAAATGACTCCCAAGTTCGCAAGAAAATATGCGGATTTGAAAACAGAAATAAGCAATGCCGCAAAATCATATATTAGTGATGTGGCCTCTGGTGCTTTTCCTGCGGAAAGTGAAATATTCCATTTGTCTGAAGAGGAGGCGAACAAACTTGGGACTTTTTGTTATAAATAGAATAGCAGAATTAAGAGAAAAGATTAAAAACTTTAAAAGAGAAGGAAAAAGTGTAGGTCTGGTTCCTACCATGGGCTGTCTGCACAACGGGCATGCTTCATTGATAAAAGCGTCTTCGGAAAGATGCGATGTGACTGTTGTGTCGGTGTTTGTAAATCCGGTGCAGTTCGGGCCTAATGAAGATTATGATAAATACCCGAGAACCCTTGAAAGTGATAAAGAGTTGGCGGAAAAAAACGGGGCTGCTATTATTTTTGCGCCTTCTGTTGCCGAAATGTATCCGGGAATGAATAAATTCTCTGATATAACAATGGTTGCGCCTCCGTTTCATATGGTGGATATGATGTGCGGAAAATCCAGAACAGGACATTTTGACGGCGTGTGTACTGTTGTTTCAAAATTGTTTAATATTGTACAGCCTGATTATGCATTTTTCGGAATGAAGGATATACAGCAGCTCTACATTATAAAAAAGATGGTATCAGATTTGAACTTTCCGATTGAAATCGTACCCTGCCCTCTTGTAAGAGAAGAGAGCGGACTTGCTTTGAGTTCAAGAAACAAATATTTATCAGAGGAAGATCGTGAAATAGCTGTTTCTATAAGCAAATCACTTTTTGCTATACAAAATGCAGTAAAAAATGGTATAATTGATACAAAGAAACTGTTTGATGCAGCAATAACTGTTATGGATAGAAGAGTAGAACCCGAGTATATAGAGTTTGTGGACAGAAAAACTTTTGAACCGGTGGATACTATAAAAAAACCGGCAATAGCTGCGGTAGCTGCGAGGGTAAACAGTGTCAGGCTGATTGATAACATACTCATCGGAGAATAATGTGAAAAAATCTAACGAATACTTTTTAAAGCTGAAAAAGACGATAAATATTCTTGTTTGTCTTTGTCTTTTGATGTCTGTGCTGTTTTTCGTATACTGGCTTGTTATCAGTATGCATATTGTTATACCGCCGTTTATAAATGCATTTTTTATGTTTTTTAACAATATGATAGAGGCAGCGATTAAAGGCTCCCCTGTTTATGACAAACTTGTTATTCTCATACCGATAATTGTTTCATTTATCTTTATCATACTGACATATGCGCTAAACTGTCTTTCTACATACGTTGAAACAACGCATAAGCAGTATATCGAATACCAGAACCGACAGAAAAAACTTCTGGAGCAGACTATTAATAATCAATTGAAGCAGGCTTTTATTACGGAACTCTCTAATTCAAACTATATCCTGGTAAAACTTAAAATAGATGTTGTTGAGCATGAATCTTATCTGCATCAGTATGATGACCCGATAAATCTTGACATATTAAAGAAAAAGATTACGGGTGAAATACTGGAAAGAACATCTTCGCCTTATATTACGGATAAAGGGCTTGACCGGACAAATGTCTATTTTCTTACAACGTCACCGGCTCATTCCCCTGAGGTGTTTAAAGTAATTGTGGATAACTCGATTGACGTAATTGGTAAAAATATGACTGACCGCGTAAACGTTAACTTTTTCTGCGGCGCAGAACTTTATGATATGGAACAGGAAACTCCCGAAAAGCTTGTGACTCTGGAGCGTATATTGAATCTTGGATTGCAAAACAGGATAATAGTTCCGGGCAGATTTAAAACCTACTTTTCAGAATTGTATCCTGACTTCTTTACTTTTAAAAATGCCGGTGAATACAATTTAGTCGGCACTACTTATAAAAGTGCATACACATCAGTTTATTCTCTTCAGAGGAAGAAAAGATTCTAACGACATTTTTATAAAATATTAAATATACTAATAACAGATAAAAAGAAGGCCGATACAATTATCGGCTTTCTTTTTTTGTGTTTTAGCATTTTATAATTTTTTTTAACTGATAAATTATAAATTGTATTTCGAAATATCCTCAAAGTAGCGCTGCAAAGCCATATATCCGTTGTAGATTTCATTAGTAATCATTGTGTAACGGTTGGCTTCCAAAAATCTGAGTTCTTTGCCACGGATTTGGATGATATTGTCTGCATCTGCTTTCAATGCTTTATCTAAAGAAACTGACCATTTTTTCAAGAGTGCCAGTTCTTCATTAATCTGTTTTATAGTCGAATATTCAAGAGTGTTAAAATCATATTTTCCAAGAAGGGCTTTTTCCTGCAGCGTAATCGGACTTTTTATCACCGGAGTGCCGTAGATTTTCTTTATTACCATATAATTGTCGGCAACAAGAGTGTGAGACAAAGGCACTTCTCCTTTGGCCAGCATTGCGGACGTGCTCAGACTGCTGAATTTTTCATGCTCATCAGACAGCGCGCTCAAATTCGTCTGCTGCGTATAGATATTTTCTGTTCCCGTAAAATTAAACCTGTCGTTAATTTTTCTGTCCCCCATCAGTCATATGATTTATATTAATAATATATTACTCCAAAAAATTTGTCATGTGTCTATATAGATTTGTAAAGCTTGACTTTAGTTGAAATATCATTAAGCTGAAAGTGCTGTTATTCCGGTATTTTAAAGGTTAGTTATATGTTGTATCTATATCAATTTATTACATACGAAGGGCTGTTTTGTAACAATTTGTTAATATTTCAACAAAAAGTCTAAAGTTTTATTCTAAAAGTGCCGACTATATGAACAGATATGCAACAATAAGGAGTATTAAATATGGGATTGGCAGCATCTCAAGCAAGATTTTTAGGACTGACCGCACGAAAAACAAACGTCGAGTATGAAGGTCAGCAGGTTAACCAGCAGCGTACAGCGCTGGCAAACCAGAGTGCCAATTTGTTCAATGAAATGCTGACCCTCGAAGTTCCTACTCCGCCCATGGCAAACGACTATTCTAAGAGCGAATATGTATTTACTAACCAGGCTACATCTGAACAGGTTACAATCAGCAGTATCTTAAAAAATCCTGTTGAAGAAGGCCAGCAGCAGACTTATACAATTGACGGCACAATAGACAGAGCAGATTATGCATCTTCTGCAATAAATCTTGTCTACAACGGTACAGGAAACAACGGATACAACGTTAAAGCAGACGGTGATCCGGTTAAATATTCTATTAGTATCGGAGGAAGAGATTACCTTGAATTGACGGGTCCTGCTATGTGTGCTGCTCTTGTTGACAAGTTCAACAGCGCTCCGAATTCAAACGGAAACAACAGTGCTGACGACTTGTTCTATCAATACACAAATACCCAGACAGGTATTACTTATTACATCAACGCAACGACTACAGGTTTTGATCCTTCAATGGATTCATTCCCTGCAGAACTTCAGGTATATTCTTCAGAAAGTTATACTAGAGAAGATACATTCCACGTTGATAATGCTACCCTGACTAATGCAGCGGACGGAACAGGAAGGTTTACTACCATAACATTTACGGATCCCGATACAGGTGAAGAAATTACCTGCTCTATGACTATGCAGACGACTCAGGATGATGATGCTTTTGACGAAGCAATGGATGAATATAATGCCAAAAAAGCTGAGTATGACAAACGAATTGCTGAAATCGATGCACAGACTGTAATAATCCAGCAGCAGGATAAAAACCTTGAACTTCATCTGAACCAGCTTGATACTGAACAGCAGGCTATCCAGACTGAGTTGGATGCAGTTAAGAAGGTAATTGATAAGAACATTGAAGAAACATTCAAAACATTTGCTTAAATAATACTCCGATTCTTCCGGCTCTTGAGTAATCCGGAGCCGGTTTTATTTAAAATACACCGGACGTATGATTTTTGGATTTTTGAACTTTAAAACCCCCGAAAAAGCAGATATAATAAGGAAGTAAAATAAATTAATATAAAATACGAGAATATTGACTAAATTTAAATTATCATTAAACACGAAATAGGAAGTAACAAATACGGAGACTACGAATATGGGTATGGCAGCTTCTCAGGCCAGATACTTGGGTATTCAGGCCAGAAAAACAAATGTAGAATACGAAGGTCAGCAGGTTAACCAGCAGCGTACAGCACTGGCAAATCAGAGTGCAAATCTTTTCAGACGGCTTTTGACGCTTGAGGTTCCGACTCCGCCTGATCAAACGAATTATAAAACCAGCAACTACACCTTCTCTGATGCAACAAGTACCGACGGTACAGCCACAGTAGAAGATATAACTGAAAACGCAGGTTCAAATCCGCAGACTTATACTGTGACTATTAAAAGAAATACCTCTGTACCTCAGTATGATTCTATGATAAATCAGGAAGTTTCTGTTATTCAGGATGGGGATACATATAAAATAAACCTTTCGAACGGTACACAGTTTAATTTAAACGGGCCATTGTCCCCGATTAGTGAAACTTATGTAAATGCATTTAATGAACTTGGTTCGACCCAGTATGAGAACAGCACTGATGATACATATTACAGATACACAAACCCGGCAACAGGCGCAACTTACTATATCAATGCAACGCAAACCGGTTTTGACCCTGCTGTTCAGACAAATCAGACAGTTGATATGTATTCAATGATAACAGGCACTGAGTCTCAATATGAGACTATTACAAATGCAACGCTCGGCAAAAGTGAAGACGGGCTTTATACTACACTCTACTGGACGGATGAATCCGGTACACATAGCTATAATCTTACACCGAGCTCTGAATATGACGATGCTGCCTATGACGAGGCAATGAATCAGTATAACTATGACAAAGAGCTCTATGATAAAGAAGTTGCTGATATAAACGCAAAAACACAGGAGCTTCAGGAACAGGACAGAACGCTTGAACTGCGTCTGGCCCAGCTGGATACTGAGCAGCAGGCTCTTCAAACAGAATTGGAATCGGTTAAGAAAGTTATTGATAAAAATATTGATAACGTATTTAAAACCTTCCAGTAATATAGATATGCGAGGTCAATATGTCTTATAAAAATGATGGATATCTGGTAATTGCAAATAAATTCGGCAAAGCAAGCTCTGATGCAAAAGCTCAGCTATTTGAAACATATGACAGACTGCGTGATATTACGGTAAGCGGTTCTTCATTAGATGGTGCAGGTTTTGGTACCGCCGGAAGCTTTTTGTGGCAGATTGCCAGAATGATATCACCAAGTGCCTTTATGTCTGTTATGGGCGGGAATACAACAATGAATATTCCGGGTACATCATATTGGTCTCCAATCAGCGGCGGGAACTCTATTCTGGACAGCGGCAGTGCTGCCTTTGGTATTACAGATCTCGGAAATTATCCGGGATTTCCATCGGGCGCAGCTCCTATAACCTGGGGGTTCGGTTCTGAAAGCGGAATTGCGACTGGCGGTGCGTCAGGACTTTACGATGCATCGAGTATCGGAGGTTCCGTAGGACTTAATGCAGCAGCGTACGGTGCCGGCGTTGCATCAGGCTATGGTGTACCCGGTACAAGCTGGGTTCTTCCGACAGCAGGTGTTGTATCAGGTGTTGCCGGTGTTGTACAGGCAATGGCTCCTTATATGGGCGTGTTCGGTCTCGGTGCTACAGTTGCCGGTAACTTGCTGCAGGGTACTACTTCCGCGGCTCTTGCTGCTTATCAGAATGTATCCGGACAGATTGTTGCGAACGCTGATTCTATCCTGTCTAACAAAGTCAGAAATATTGAAACAGTTGTAAAAATGCTCGATACACAGGGTGATGTCGTTAAAAAGATGCTCAAAGATTCTATTGAAAGCGACAGCAAACAAGTTCAGAACATGTAACGGATTTTTAAATATGAAAACACGAACATATTTCAGGCTATTTAATTCTATTGCGCTGAGTAAAATATTTATATGGGATTTTTTAAAGAAGATTGTAACGTTTTATTGCAATTTTTATTCATTCAACCATAATATATTCAAGAATTCTGATAATATGCCGATAAACTATATAGAACGAACGATTAATCCTGATTTTATAAATCAGCAGGGAATGAAGTAAAGTTAAGTTTTATTAAAAAAAATTCTCATGCAGGCAATTAATCTGCGTTCAATGTTTTTATAGTTATGTAGGTCCGTAAAAGGAGTAAGTAATTGTTTCAAAGTGCAATTCAGTACAATCTACAAAATACACTGAACTTCATAGGATACATGATTTCTTACCTGAAAAGAAACAATCCTATCGTTGCTGTGGCGAATATGTTTGCTGAAATTCTTAAGAATTACCTGACAATGGGTAAAAAACTTAAAATGGCAAAATACAGAGTCAACTATCAGATGTACAAACTCGAACAGATGGAAAAACTGATTGCAGAGAACAATGAACATGTTTTCTTGTACGGGAACAAATTCAACACTACAAGATAATCTTTTTGGTGCAAAAAACATAAAGGTTGTGTGAAAGTCAGAAAAACTAGATAAGGGTGGTTCCTAATGGGATTGGCAACGGCTCAATTGCGTGTAATGTATCTTACCGCATACAGGCTTGATCTTGAGTACAAAGAACATCTTGTTGCGGAAGCAAAAATGAATCTGTCTAAGACTGTTACCGATTTGCTAAACGTCGGTTCGGACTTGGACTCTGATGATCCGCTCGTCAAAAAGCTGGAAGCACGAAAAGAACGTCTCCATGTAATGGAAAAAGAATTGGATTTGCAAATGCAGCATTACAAGGAGAAACTCCAGATGATTAATACCGAACTAGAATCATGCGAGCAAATGCTTGAAAAGAACATTGAACGTTCATTCAAATACTAAATACTGATAATTAATATAAAATTTTTTGGAAAGACTCCTGTCTGTAGAGTCTTTCTGTGTTTTTTAAAGCGGATCTTCGGGTATGTAAAATTCATGAGAATCCAGCTTCTCTCTCAGTTCATTATATGAAGAGTGAGTTCCTGCTGTATTTTGATATTCGCGTACAATTGATATTACATCATCGGTTGACATTTTTATTACGCGCCTGCCGTACAGATTTTCTATTATGTTTGCCATATGCCACCTATTTCCATTCTTACATTATTATCGGAATAAATCCTCTTTTCTTTAGAAATATCCTTGTTACGGTTTAGAAATAGGTTTTCATATTTGAAAAAATAAAATACATATCATCCGGCAGTATTCTCATAATAGCCATTTAAGCTATATGAAAGTACAGAAATATTTATACAGTAGAGTAATTTATTTAAGGAAATTTTAAAACTAAAATTTTATCAACAGAGAAGAAGGGATACATTCAAAGCGTATGGCGTTTTGATTTTTACGACAATCAAAGGAGGAAAAATGTATAATTCTATTGTGCAGGCTCAGTGTGTTACACTCAGAGAACTGAATCATCTGTTTCTAAACCTTGAATACAATAAGTCTGTCAGCAAAAATATTTCTATCTACAGAAGCAGAAGTTTTAATCACAAAAATAAAAACTATCTCCAGACAGATGACATAAGAGAGGCTCTAAAGGGTTTGGACAGAAACGTTCTTAAATATATTTATATTACTGGGAAAGAGTGTATTTCTCATCCTGATTTCAACAGTATATTACGTCTGTGTCTGCAATATACACCTGTCACAATTTACTCTGACGGTTCATGCCTCAATGATAAAAAAGCCAGATTTTTAAAACGGGTTGAAGATGAAGGTACAAATGAAATTATTTTCAAAATTTTTATAAATCATTTTGACGAAAAAATTAACGATGAAAAAGCAGGCAGAGGTTCTTTTAGAAAAGCGCTTCACGCTGTCACTTCCTTAAACAAATACGGATTTAACCCTATACTTGTAATAAAAAATAGTACAAATACAGAAGAGTCTGAATTGATTGCAGGTTTTAGAGAACTCGGGAAAAAATTTAAATTTGATACAGAAGATATTAATCTTCAGCTTATTCCTGATTTAAAAACAGAAATACCAGCTTCTGTATCCCCGTCGGTTGATTTTGAGCCGGACTGCATGACTGGCAGACTGTTAACAAAAAACGGGGTTTACACTTGTCCTGTGCTGGCTAATGATTATAGGGGACGAAGCGGCTCAAATATAACAAATTTCAGCAAAAAGTGTTACCTTGAAACTTCCGAATGCCAGCATTGTAGAGCTTTTGGAAAAAAGCTTTTTACAAATAACTGGGTTTGATTGTAACAAAAACTTAATGGGTTTCTTCCGGTTAGCAAAAAAAATAATTCACCACGTTCAATAAATAAAAACCGGAGGTTTTAAAAAATGAATATAAGTTTTCATGGAGTGAAAAATACAGGCTCCTATCATTACACAAGAAAATCTACCGAAATGGTACCGGCTGCGGGCGGATATGTTCTGATTCTTCCAAAAGGCAGACATACGAATATACATGTTGAATTAAACAACAAAAACGGAAACGACCTGGATGAATTCAGACCTATTCTTGAAAAATATCCGAATTATCATAATAGAACTGCTCTCAATTTTGCCTATGACTATTTTGAAGATGAAAAAAGCGGAAAAAAACAGTCATTTTTCATTATTAACAACCAACAAATAGCATTGAATGATGAAAATTTGCCAGTTCTCAACAAAATATATAAGCTTATGAAAAAAATAGCAGGAATGGATAAAGAAGAGCTCAAAGTAGAAAACAGTTATGTGACATCTCCGGAAGCAAAGGCTGCTTTTCAAGCATACAAAATATACTGTCCGGAGAAAGAATTTGACCATATTTTGGATATTGCTCACAGCAGGTATTATGCTCAGACAGGTGCCGATTATCTTGCCAGAAAACTTGAGGAAGAACTTACGAATTTCGTAGTTAATGTTTAACAGGAGTAAAAAATGAAAATAAGCTTTCATGGCATAAAAAATACGACAGGTGTAGACTGCAGAGACGGTTACAGCCATATGACCCGCCATGGCAGAATTCCGGATGAGCTCTATAGTACTATGCATATTGTTTTGACTAATGAAAACGGGAAAGATTTGGATAATTTTAAGCAGATACTTAAGACTTTTCCTAACAGAGTGAACCCAAATGCGATGGATTTGACACTGGACGAGTTTTATACAGGTTATTCTGCTGACACCGCAAAAGTCTACGGTATAAATGAAGATACCGTGAATTTGAATCGTGCTACTTTAAAGTTTTTTGAAAAAATACAAAAATTTCTTGAACGCGTTGGGCAAATGAACAGTAAAGAAAATATTATTGATGAAAATTTTCATAATGAATCAATATATGCATTCAGACGCCACTACGATACTTGTGCTGACGGTGAATATAAAAAACTGATAAAAGATATGGAGGCTAATCCTCAATGCGGTATTGACTCAGCAGAGTATTTTGCCAGAGTTTTAAAACAGGATATTGAAAAATTTAAATTAGAGCAGAAGCATATGGATGAATATGCAAAGAAATATTTTGGATA
The DNA here is from genome assembly GCA_944322755.1 of Candidatus Gastranaerophilales bacterium. Classification (GTDB taxonomy): domain Bacteria; phylum Cyanobacteriota; class Vampirovibrionia; order Gastranaerophilales; family Gastranaerophilaceae; genus CALUPY01. The sequence continues at coordinate 14,921 of CALUPY010000013.1, forward strand.
GATTATAGTCTGATTTTTGCTAAAGAATAGTGTAAATTTGAGTATAATAATGAGTTAAAAAAAAGAGCAGTTTTAGTAAAAACTGCTCTACCCAAATTATATATGTAAAGATTATAATTTGTCTGCAACCATTTTTGTGGTTTCAGCAAGTCTTGTTGAATAGCCCATTTCATTGTCATACCAAGAAATGATTTTAACTTGATTGCCGCCCATTACACGAGTCAACAAAGCGTCAACTGTTGATGATTGCGAAGTGCCAACGTAGTCAGAAGATACGAGCGGTTCTTCTGTGTAGCAAAGAACGTGTCCGTCAGCACCTTCTTTTAATGCTGCGTTAACTTCTTCAACTGTAACGTCTTTTGAAACTTCAAATACAACGTCAACAAGTGAAACATCCGGAGTAGGTACACGCATAGCGAAACCGTCCAATTTGCCTTTGAGCTGCGGTAAAACGAGAGCAACAGCTTTTGCAGCACCTGTTTTTGTAGGAACGATGTTCAATGCGCCAGCTCTTGCACGTCTCGGATCTTTGTGGCCTGCGTCGAGGATTCTCTGGTCGCCTGTATATGAGTGAACTGTAGTCATCAAACCTTTAACGATACCGAATTTTTCATCGATAACTTTAGCAACCGGTGCAAGACAGTTTGTTGTGCAAGATGCCATAGAAATTACGTTGTGTTTTGCAGGATCGTATTCTTTATCGTTTACGCCCAGTACAATTGTTTTATCTTCATTTGTCGCAGGAGCTGAAATGATAACTTTTTTAGCACCTGCAGCAATGTGAGCTTTTGCTTTTTCAGCATCTGTGAAGAAGCCTGTAGATTCAACTACAACTTCTACGCCCAAATCTTTCCAGGGCAGTTGAGCAGGATCTTTTTCTGCAAAGAATTTAATTTTCTTACCGTTTACGATAATACCTTCATCGTAAGCTTCTACTTCACCATCAAATTTGCCCATTACAGAGTCATATTTGAAAAGTCTTGCAGCATCAGCAGGTTTTAAACCGGGGTCGTTGATAGCAACGTAATCAATCTGGTCAAAAATACCTTCTCTGATTGCAGCTCTTAATGTGTTACGGCCGATTCTGCCGAAGCCGTTAATTGCAACTTTCTTAGCCATAATTTAGCTCCTCTTCTGTACTTAGTATTTTTACTACATGTTTTGTTATAAATGAAACATGCGCAAGAATCAAGATGTTTGAAATATAGTTATGTTAAATTTTAAAACAGATGTATGCAAATTTTGGGAAAAACTACTTTTTTTCCTGATTTTTATAGGTCATTTTTTTGAATAAAAATACCGCAGGAACAAGCAGAATAACCATTGCCGCATATATTTTAAAACAGTCCATAAAAGCAAGAAGATTAGCCTGCTGCTGCAGTTCTCCGTAAATAAGGTAATTTGCTTTTGACGCGGCAAGCCCTGCTCCGGAGCCTGACATTGCAGACTGAAACGCATTAAATTTTGCCATGAATGCGTGGTTTGCATAGGTAAGATTGTGTACAAGATTTGTCTGGTGAACCTGTCCCATTCTGGAAATCAAAGTAGAGACGACAGATGTACCGATAGCACCACCCACACTTTTTGCAAGGTTGAAAATACCCGATGCATTTGTCATCTGGCTGTTTTTCAGTGTGACGAAAGAAATTGTCATCAGCGGAATCATTAGTACGCTGAAAGCAAAACCGCATACGATATTCGGCAGAATAATGTTACTCATTGCTATTTCCATATTCAAAGAGCCGAATAGGATATTTGAAATTCCGAGCAGCACCATACCTGCTATGACTAAAAACCTCTGGTCAATTCTGTTCGCTAGAATTGCACAAACAACAAGCCCTGCAAAAGAACCAAAACCTCTAGGGCTTATTGCAAATCCGCTCAGTGTTGCTGTATATCCCAGCAAATGCTGCAAAAATAAAGGAAGAATAGCAAGAGTAGAGTATAAAACAGCACCTATCACGGTATTTAGCATTGTGCCTATAAAAAAATTTCTGTCTAAAAATACTTTTAAATCAACGATTGGATTTTTTGTCTTTAATTCTCTCCATAAAAATCCTATAAAACAAGCAAAGGAAAGACCCGATGTCCATCTTATCCATCTTGCGCCGAACCAATCGTTCTTCTGTCCGTTATCTAAAACAAGCTGAAGAGAAAAAAGCCATACAATCAAAAGTAAAAATCCCAGATAATCGACATATTGAACTTTACCCTTTCTTGCATAAGGCGGATCCTCAATCCACATTCGTCCCAAAATCACGGCTATTATGCCTATAGGAACATTTATAAGAAAAATCCAGTGCCAGGAATACGTGTCCGTAATCCATCCGCCGAGTGTCGGGCCTATAATCGGCGCAAAAATTACACCGAATCCAAATACAGACATCGCGACACCGCGTTCTTCAACCGGAAATTCTTCCATCATGACAGCCTGACCTATCGGCATGATTGCACCGCCGCCGATTCCCTGTAGAACCCTTGCGAATATAAGCATTCCCATATTCGTAGAAATTCCGCATAACGCGGAGGAGAGGGTGAATAGAATTGTTGAGAGCAAAAGAAAATTTTTGCGACCGAATAGTGTTGAAAACCACGCTGTAGAGGGAATAATTACGCCGTTTGCAACAAGATAACTGGTCAGAACCCATGTGGATTCGTCCTGGGTTGCGGAAAAGCTTCCGGCAATGTGAGGCAGTGCGACATTCGCAATTGATGAATCAAGTACAACCATGAAAATGGTTATCATAATTGCAGATGCCGGATACCATGGATTTCTTGCCGGTTTTGCTTCATTTATGGCAGTTTCTGCGCTCATTTTTCTTTCACCATAACTTTCGGAACAACAGACATTCCGGGTTCTATGCTGTACTGCGGATCAAGTTTCTCAGTGAATACAATTTTTACAGGTACTCTCTGAACAACTTTTACGTAACTGCCGACTGCATTCTCTGGAGGGAACATACTTGTTCTTGCTCCTGTGCTTGCCTGTATGGAATCAACTTTTGCTTTGAGGCGTAAATGCGGGTATGCATCCACTTTTACGAAAACTTTCTGACCCACTCTTATGTGATTCAGCTGGGTTTCTTTAAAGTTTGCGACTACCCATCTTTTGTCCGGCACAATTGAAAACATTGGTGTTCCGGCATGAGTATATGCACCTGCTTCTGCAGTACGATTCGTTATTTTTCCGTCTTCCGGTGCGTATATTTTTGTGTAAGAAAGTTCAAGTTTTGCTTGATTCATTGCTGCTTCGAGCTTTTTTAACTCAGCATCCGCAACCATATTTTTCTTTGATGAAAACACTCTCTGGCGTGCGGTTTCAAGGTTTGCCGAAGTGGTTTCGTATTTTGATTTTGCCCGGTCAAGCTCCTGTTTTGAGACAGCTCCTTTTGCGTACAGATTTTCATATCTTTTTAAATCTGCTTCCGCCAGATTTTTGTCTATATCTGCGGCAGCACGGTCTGCTACTGCAGATTTCTGGCTGTTTAATGACATTTCATAGGCTGCTTTTGCCTGTTCATAACGGACTTTGTAATCCCGGTCATCTAATACGAGCAGAAGGTCTCCTTTTTTGACATGCATGTTGTCGTCTATATACAATTTTTCTATTATACCGCTGACTTTTGGACTGATTTGAATGACATGTCCTTCAACAAAAGCGTCATCCGTAGTCTCAAACGATGTAAAATATAGCCAGGCAAGAATAGATAGAACAAAAATTGCAATAACTGAAAAAATGAATCTTTTCTTTTTTGTTAAGTTTGCTATTTTATCTTTTTTGCTTTCTGTTTTTTGTATATTTTCCTGTGAACTGTCTTCTGTCATTGCTTCTCTTCCTTTTATTGCCAAATATTTATTCCGTAGTGGGTTCTCATATTGTTTCTGATTTTTTCCAATAGTTTGTACAAATCTTTTATATCATTATCGGAAAATCCGTCTACCATATTTTTGTAAAAGTCTTCACGCAGCGGCTCCAGCAATTTTGCTGTTTCTTTTCCTGATTCTGTTATAAAAAGTTTAATGATTCTTTTGTTTTCATTATCTTTTTTTCTTGTTATATACCCTTTTTTTTCAAGGATATCGACCATTCTTGTTATATTTGGTCTGTCTTTTCTCAAAAGTTTTGCGACCTGAGACTGGTATAATCCGTCTTTGTAATACAGAAGAAAAATTATACCGAACTGCTCTGAGGTTATATCCAGCTTGACAGTCTTTTTAAATAAATTATGTCCTGCCAGCTGACAATAGGTGGATGTCAATTGGAGCATGTCCATTATATTAAATTTATCAATCGTCATTTATCCTATCCCAAATCTTTATCTTAACAATTGTTATTACAATAACAAATCAAAAAAAATATACAAGGACTAAAAATGGAAAAAAGAGTATTAGCCATAGTGTTTATCATTGTTTTTTGTTTAACAGGGGCATCTGTAAATTCTGCACAAATTGAAACAAACTGTGTCAAAAACAGTTTGTTTTACACTATAAATTTTGAATGGTGGAAAAAATTTAATGATGCCTACCTTTGTGAATATATCTGCAGAACCATTCACAATAATCATTCTCTGAAATCAGCTTCTCTAAAAACAAAAGAAGCTTCACAATCAGTTAGAAAACAAATGGCAAACGAATTTCCGTCGTTTATTCTGCTCGGAAATTATGCAAGAATAAAAACACCCAGAGCGGATTTAAACGGGGTAGATTTTGATTCGACCGGAACTGACGCTTTTGCTCTCCCTCTTTTTATGAGTTATGAGGCTGATATTTTTTTGAAAAATCACGACAAGACAAAAGCTGAAAAGAAAAAAGCCATGGCTGCTGAATATGAAGAAAAGGCAAAATATCTCGCGCTGACCGCAGATATGGCCGTAACTTATTTTAATATAGTCAAACTGGACAAAATGATTGATACAGAAAAAAAGATTGCTGCTGCAAGAAAAGTGATATTTGAACTGACAAGAGAACGAAACAGAGAAGGGCTTGCCTCTACATATGACGTTACGGATACAGACAAACTTCATACAGCTGCAATGATTTCCGTAAATGACTTGGAAAAACAGCGTTCTGTCCTGCTGCATAAACTTGCCGTGTATATTGGCGAAAGTCCTGAAAATGCTCAGCGTTTAAAACGAATCGATTATGACAGTATTTCATACAAAGGAGCTGTACCTTCTTGTATTTCATCTGATATTGTTATTTACCGTCCAGATATTATGAAAGCAGAGGCTGAGCTGCAAAAAGCTAAAATAGATATAAGAGTAGCAAGAAAAGATTTTTTGCCTACAGTGCCGGTAGTAGGAGCTGTAGGGTATACAGCACTGGAGCTCGGACGCTTGTTCAACTGGGAAAGTACTCTGGGATTGATTAGCGCCGGTTTTATGCAGAATCTTTTTTCCGGCGGCAGAAAAATTGCTAATCTCAAAATGAAAAAGCTTCAATACGAACAGCTTTTTGAAAACTATAAACAGGCTGATTTGCAGGCGATTCAGGAAATTAATGACTCTCTTTGCATGATAAAATACGATACGAAAAAAGACGAAGAAAACAAGAGAAAGTATGAACTGGAAGAAAAAAATTTTAATCTGATAAATGAACGTTATAAAGAGGGGATTACATCATACCTTCAAATGACCCAATACCGCGAAAATCTGCTCTCTCTGGAAAGGGACAAAACAGAAAGCAGGATACAGAAGTTTGTGGATTATATCAGTTTGTATAAAGCTGTTGGCGGAAAACTATAGAATTTCAAGGATTTTCTCGTTTTGGAAAATTTTTTGCATGTGAATTGAATCTGTTTTACGAATTTTGTGTTTAAAAAGACCTTGGATAAAAAAACACAGAGCTGTCGTATTTCACGAATGTTATTTCGGCATCTGAGGGGGGAGACTATTTTTTACAAAAATTTACCTAAAGTAAATGAAATATGTGCCGATATAGAATTTATGAGTGATTTTTTAGGTAAGTTAAAAGCAGGAATAGAAAAATTGACAGTGCCGCCTGACACTGCGGATACTGCTTTGAAAAATGATACAATCCCAAAGGACAGTATGTTTTTAAAAGAGGAGATTGAGTTTCAAAATGCAGATACCCTTGTCAGGGAAAAGACAACAGAAGAGTTGATACAAGAAGATATTATACGCCAGTTTTCGCAAAAGAAACCGGAAATCCCTGATAATCCAAAACTGACAGAAATAAAAAGCAGAATTTTCCTTGATACCGGAAGAAATTTTGATGAATCTGAGCTTACAGGCTTTTTGGAGCTTAACCAACAGCAGACAGAAATTGCCAAAAAACTCATAAAAGAAGATGAGCACAAGCTTTTTAGCGGAGATGATATAGCTGTTATTGCGGCTAATGTCAGGGAGGAAAACTTTGATAAAGTAAAAAAACTTATGAAAATGGAAGAAAGCTTATTCGTTTTTGAGGCATTAGACATTGCCCAAATATCCTCGCTTACTGAAGAACAAATAGAAAAAATCAAAAGACTTTCTTTTTTAGGTGAAAGGCAGAGCGGGTTTAGCGGAAGTGAACTCTTTCTTCTGGCGCAGATTCCGGATGATGTGCTGAATAAATATTTTGAAAGAGATCCTGATTTTGCTGTTGAAAAGCTTACTGGAACGTGTATTGCGCTGGAATCTTATAATGACGGCAGTAAAAGAATATTTGAGGTGTATGATACAGAACAGAAGAGTCTGGTAGAAACACGTACAGAGGAATACAACGATAATATCAGAACAGAAACAATTGAAAACAAAAAAAATAATATAAAACAGGTTATTAAAACTGAATCGGATACGGAGACAATTCTTGAGGAAAAAATATACAGGTATGACAGGAATGGCAATCTTGTTTCAACAGTGACCCTGAACAATAGTGATGGAATACTCGAGCAGAATGTCTCAAAAACGGATAAAACAGGGCGTCAGATACCTGTTCAGTGGGCGTCTAAAGATAAGGATACCGGCAATATGGTCATACAAAAAAACTTTACATCATATGACGGTACGAAAACAGAGTATTATTATGAAGAGACTCCTGACGGTGTAAAAATAAGTGATTACCGTATTACAGACAAAGACGGGAATATATTGCTGGATGAGCATACCACATTTCAGCCGGTAAAAGGTGCTGACAACAAATTTCTTTCCTCTGAAAACGGCAGAGTCTTTGAGATAACTCATACTCCTGAAAAAATACAGGTAACAGACAGGTCAACCGGTGAAAAAGTTGAACTTGAAACGGATAAAATTGCTCCCGGCAGACCTGAAAATGTAATGCAGGTTCTAAAAGAACTGCCCGGAAGTTATCTTATGCAGATTGCGAAGAATCCTATCACTATTGAAAGTTCGGATTTTGACCCGGGACTTTGGGGTAATTACAGCAAAATTCTTTATCTCGGTGTACCGAGCTGGTTTTCCGGCGAAGATGAACAGTTTTCCGTATTTATGCATGAAATGGGACACTATATTGATACGGAAAAAGAGAGTGAAAAATACGGAATAATATCGCAGAATAAGGAATTAAAAGAAATTTATAATCAGGAACTGGCAAATTTCAAAAAAAATTCAACAGTACGCCAGCAGGAATTTGTTGACTATTTTATTGGTGGAATTCCTAAAAACGCAAGGGCTGAAACAATGGCTGAATCTACAATGATACTCTCTACACCGTATTCTTCACGCCGTTCTTTGTACCTGCAGCAGCATTTTCCCAGAACAATAGCGAAAATAGCTGAGCTGACTAAATCGGTTTTATCTGAGAATCAGTGATAGTAACTGGCAGGCCTATCGGCAATGTGAGTTTCTCCTTTTCATGCCCTGTTTTTAAACCAAAAAACACGGGGATATTAAGAGAGAGTGCTAAATTTTTTATGTATTTACAGAAAAGTCTTTCGTCGTCAAGTCCGTTAAAATCCCCTATTACGAGTGCTTTTATATTGCGTCTGAACTTTTCAATATTTGAAAGCTGTGTAAACATTCTGTCAATTTTGTAGACCGGTTCATTTATGTCTTCCGCAAAAAATACAAAGTCTTCATCAGGAAGAAAATCCAAACCGCACAGTGATACTATAGTTGCCAGATTTCCGCCCCAGAGTATTCCCTGCGCATAATTACCGTTGAAAGATTTTTTTATATCTGCGTGTGAAAAACCGTTTTGAAGAGTTTTAAAAAAATTCTGTTCTGTAACAGGATTTAAATCAGCACCGAAATCAGAACACACCATTGGTGCGTGAAATGTCATTAGACCCGTGTTTTTCCATATCATAAGAAGCAAAGCTGTTATATCAGAGAATCCGGCAAAAATTTTGGGGTTATTTTTTATCACATTCCAGTCAATATCCTTTAACAGTCTCAAACTCCCGTATCCGCCCCTGAGTGCAATCACTGCATCAACAGATGTGTCTGAAAAAGCATCGTGGAGAAAGGATAATCGTTCTTTGTCGCTTCCGCCAAGGTAATCAACATTTCTGTCAGGCGCAAATATTTTTACCTGGAAACCTTTGTCTTCAAAATATTTTTTTGCGGTTAATATTGAATCACTGTGGTCAATAGAGCCGGCAAGCGAAACAAAAGCCACTGTGGATGAGGGTTTTAGTTTTTCTGGTTTAATAAAATTCATAATTTCTTAATATCAGCGTTATTTTGAAAAAATTTACATTATAATTATATTATACATTAATACCCGCATAAGAGTTGGAGTAAAATTTTGACAGAAAGATATTTGCCTTTATACAGAAAATACAGACCACAGACCTTTCTTGACCTAATCGGGCAGGAAAATATTGTGAAAGCATTCAGCAATGCAATAAAACTCGGGAAAATTTCGCATGCATATCTGCTTTGCGGACCGAGAGGAACCGGTAAAACATCATCTGCAAGAATTCTTGCTAAATCATTAAACTGTGCGGAAGGCCCTACTCTCACTCCTTGCGGAAAGTGTCCGAGCTGTCAGGATATTTTGAACTCAAATCCTATTGATGTTATTGAAATAGACGCGGCAAGCAACAGAAAAGTCGAGGATGCAAGAAATATTCTGGAAAAAATCCAGTTTGTACCTGTGCATGGCAGATACAAAATCTACATCATAGACGAAGTTCATATGCTTACTCCCGAGGCGTTTAATACACTTTTGAAAACTCTTGAGGAACCGCCCGAGAACGTAATTTTTATTCTTGCAACAACAGAACCGCATAAAGTTCTTGATACGATTATTTCGCGCTGTCAGCGTTTTGATTTCAGACGTATAACAAATGATGACATTGTAAAACGTATGAAATATATTGCAGAGCAGGAAAAAATAAATATCTCTGACGATGCACTGGCTGCTATTGCGAGAAGTTCTGCAGGCGGTATGAGAGACTCGCTAGCACTCTTGGACCAGATTAGTGTTTCTGATACAGAAAAACAAATTACTCCCGAGGATGTAAATGAGCTTTTGGGCAGATTGTCGTATGATGTGCTTTTGGAGTTGAGCAGTTGTATTTTAAATGCAGATACACAAAATGCCATCCTAATTCTTGATAAGATTTACAATAAAGGCAATGAGCCGCTTCAGATAGTATCTAACCTTATTCAGTTTTACAGAAATATGCTTGTTGTAAAAAACTGTTCGGATAGGAATATAGCAATTGAGCTGACGCAGCTTAGTGAACAAAATATCCTAAAACTCAGAGAACAGTCTGAAAACGCGGAAATTGAACAGCTTTTGTATATAATCGAAAGACTGTCTTTCTATTCAAAAGAAATAAAAGATACTACAAACAGGTATCTTTGGCTAGAACTGTGCGTAATAGAGCTTTCTTCTAATGTTAAATACTCATCTTATGCACAGCTGCTGGAGAGAATAGAAAAACTTGAGGCAGGCGGTGTTTCCGGCGCAGTTCAACCTTCTTCCTCACCTCCGAGATACAATCCGCCGGTACCAAAAATCAGGGTTGAAGCGCTCAAAGTAGAACAACAGCCTCAGGCTCCTGTTGTTCAACATATAAAACAAGCTGAGTCTGAACCCGTGAAAGAGGTTAATGAATCTCAACCTGATACAAAACCTGTACAATCTGAACCTGTTCATGAGGAACCGGCACCTGCTGTGCAGGCTTCTGCTCCGTCCGGGGATATGTTTTCTAACTGGCAGGGCGTATTGCAGAACATAGAGAGTGTTCCGTCACGAATGTTCTTTTATAATTTGTCAAAACCGGTCTCTGTTACTCCTGAGGAAATGACTATTGTATTTGGCAAGGAAATTTTTGTCAGACAGGCAAAAGAAGATTCGAAACATTTACCACTGAAAAAAGCAGCACTGGCATTTTTCGGTGTTCCTGATATAAAAATTACTATTCGCTTAGGCTCGCATGAGGAGCTGGAAACAGCAAAACCTGTAATAAATTTTGAAAAAAAGAGTGAGCCGGAGCCCGCACCTGCTCCGGATAGCAGAGAAGAAGAAAACGCGCAATACCTTGAAGCTGCAATGAAGCCTAAAGAAGAAAAAAAAATAACAGCAGCTGATTATTCTGACCAGGCAAAAATGATACTGGATGTTTTTAACGGTAAAATTATTGAATAAAAAAACGGCATTTCTGCCGTTTTGTGTTTGTTAATATTTTCTGTTTTTATGAAGAACTTCCCATACTTATCCCGATGCTGGACAACTGCTGCTGCATTTGTGTAAACTGAGCCTGCATCTGGGCAATTTGCTGGTCCATATAGGTAAACTGATTTGTTATTTGTTCCTGATAAATCAATAACTGATCTTCTTTTTTTGCTATTTTATCAGCCATGTTGCTAATCTGGCTTTGCAGAGATTCGGCACGTGCGTTAAAATATCCGCCCTGTGTGTCAAGAGCTGTATCCAGTTTGTCTTGAATTTTCTGCATAAATCCTTCAGTAACATTATTACTGTCAGTATTGGAGCCGATTAAGAGTTCTTTTACTGCTGTAGGATTTTTTGAAAAAGCCTCAAGAAATTTATTTTCGTCAATAACAAGCTGGTTCGTGTCAGCATCCACATCAAGGCCTGGTTCCCCTGTTGTGATACCTATGTCTGCCAATGTTTTGTAGACTCCGTTGGGGAGTACTGTATCTGATGTCATCGTTCTAAGGCTGTTTCTTATATAAATAAGAGATGTTTCTCCATTCAACTGTCCGGTACCGGCAGCTGTCGCTGTATCCGTGTCTGCAATTGCTTTGTTGTATGCTGTTACAAATTCTTCTACAGCCGCAAGAACATCGTCTGCGCTAAAATCACGTGATACTTCTATTGTAACAGGGGCATCTGTTTCTGTTACAGAAAGAAGATTTACCGTGAGTCCGACAACACCTGTATTTGTACTGTCAAGAGTATTTGTATTTGCTTCTTTTTCTTCACCGTTAATTTTGTATTTTGCAGTCAGACCGTCTATATTATAAGCTTCTGTCTGGTCGTCCCAGCCGGCAAGGTGAACGAAATTCGAGTTTGTTTCAACAACCTCTATCGGATGGTCTCCGTATTCTGTACTTTCCAGTACAATCTGACCGTTTTCCATAAATGCTTTTACTTTTGCATCAGGTGAGTTGTTTATTGCATAGATAAGTCCGTCAACCGTCATATCCGGCGAAACCGAAATAACAGCTCCGTTGATGGTAAAGCTTCCGTTCTGCACATCTCCGAGTTCTGAAAGTTTCTTTGAACTGTCTTTAAAGACATCGTTCTGGTACGTTTTTTTCTGCGATTTTGTTGCTAGTCTTTCAACCTCGAGTGTAAGTCTTGTCGGGGTAGCAACCTGTGTTACTGTACATTCTACGATACTTTCGTCAGATGCACTGACCTGTACTTTGGAAAAAATATCCGAAGACGGGCCGAACAAAGAGTCTGTCAGTTTTGTTGTTGCTGTTTTTACAGAATTGTATGTGGATTTTAGTGTATTAAGCGTATTTGATTTTTCCTGAAGCGCCTTTTGTTCTTCAGTCAATACATCGATATCATCCTGTTTTAATCCGACGAGCGCATCAATCCAGTCACTAATCGGAAGCCCTGATCCAACACCTGTAAATTGTATAGTCATAATCCGTTACCTCTTTACAATTTTACAATATATATATTATTGTATGCAGAACTGACATGTGTTTTATCATACATATATACTATATTATATCACTTTTTTATATATTTTCTACCCTTTTTAAATGAAGAACTTTACAATCAGCAGAGTTTTGTATATTTAATAAGCTCTGAAAGCTTATTTTTCCAGATATTTTGCCAGTTGGATATTATAATATCAGCAGGGGTGATAGCCTTTTCTATCTGCTCCATAAGAGGTTCCAGATATTGTTCATCGCCGGAGCCGTCATTTTTCAGGCTTTCATAGGATATTTTGAGTATCTCATAGGCAAGTTCTGAAATTTTTGTATTGCGAAGTGAAAAATCCAGACCAAATTTTGGGGCTTTATGTCTTATATATTGAAAATCCTGATAAGTTAACTGATTTACTATCTGTTCTGCTGCGCATATAGCGTCATTATTATATAAAAGACCTTTCCAGAAGGCAGGTATTGCCGGTATAAGCTCATTGCGCTGATTGTCATGATTTCTTATTTCTATATATGATTTTAGTCTGACATCCGGAAAATAGAGACTCGAATGCAGCATCCAGTCCTCTACAGTTGGGTTGAAACCCAGATATCCGCTTTTTAAAAACTGACGGAATGTTAGATTGCGAACGGGAATTGCGCCTGTACATTCCAGCGGTCTTTCTATGAATATCATCGGTACATCCAGCAAAACTTCCGCATAATCCGAAAATGAAAAACTGCTGTTCTTTTTAAAAATTTTAGGAGATACAAGGCCGCATCTGGCATTGTCTGTGCTGAGCCAGCTGAGAGCCCTGTATGACTTGAATTTTGTAAGTTTTCCGTTTCTGACGGGTGAATTTGAAAATACGGCAGAAATTATCGCAGAGAGTTTCAACGCAAGTGTGAATTTTCTCATTGCATCTGCTTCATCTGCGTAATCAATACCGACTTGTATCCCCGCTGTTTCTCTCATCATTACGAGTGGTTTTGCTGCAACGGTCGGAAGGTATTTTGTCATAAGCGCATAGCGTTTTTTGGGTATAACCTTTATATTCTTAAAAGTAGACAAAGGCTGTATTCCGTATCCCAGCCAGGTAATACCGAGTTTTTCGCCGAGAATTGCAGTTTCTTTGTTATATTTTTCAATTTGTTTTTGTATTTCTGATATTTTTTCAACCGGATTAAGGCTTAATTCAAATTGTGCCCCAGGTTCAAGTGTAATACTGCCGTTATTACCGTTCATTCCTATTATGCTTTTTCCGTCAAAAATTCCGTTCCAGTCTCCGTTATTGTATTGAAGCATAAGTCTCACTATATCTTCATATTGAACAGCCAGACTGTTTTTTGTATATATAGGAATTTTTTCAAACTCAATTCCTGTTTTTTTGCTTGTTTTACAGCCTGAGTAGAAGACCTCTGTCAGTTGGTCTTTTTCTAGTATTAAATTTTTTTCAACAGGATTTTTTAGCATACTTTTACCGGAACACTTGTTTTGTAATCAATAAATGTCAGCAGTTTTTCCATTAGTTTATCCTGAAAACGGATATTATTTTGGGTATTTATTTCTTCAATAAAGAAGCAGGGACTTGTTACATTAATTTCAATAACATATTCATCAATGACATCCAGTCCTGCCATGTAAAGCCCCATTTTGCTAAGCTTTTGGGCAATGCGCTGGGCTTCGCTTTTTTCCCGCGGGGTAAGCTCTGAGTGTTTGAAAAATTCCGCGCTGTGTGTGTTGAATTTGAAATCGTTTTTGCCCGGGAGTTTTGTGACACACTCATCAAATACATAGTCTCCGAGAATCAAAACTCTTTTGTCTCCAAATCTCGCTTTATCCAGATATTTTTGAACCATAACCATTGTTTTACCGTCGTTTGTAAGATTGGAAATTATTGAGTTTTCGTTTTTATCTCCGTTTTTTAAATAGAATACTCCGCTACCGAAGCATCTGTTTAGCGGTTTAATGATTGCCTCTTCGTATTTTTCAACAAAATTTCTTATTTCCTGTTTAGAGCTTGAGACTATATTAGGAGGGGCAAACTCCGGGAAATAGTTTAGATGAAACTTTTCATTAAAGTCTTTTATAGCTGACGGGTCATTTATAAGAAGAGTTTTTTCCCTGTCCACAAAATCAAACACATAGCACGCATTTATGTAATCTATGTCAACAGGCGGATCCGGTCTGAAAAAAACTATGTCGAAATCGTTAACACACTTTTTTTCTTCCTTGTTTGTGTAAAAGATGTCATTATTTTTCTCATAAGCTTCAAAGCATGACACTTTTGCCTGTGTATTTTCTACCATAAGTCTGTTTTTTGTAGAAATTGAAACAAAAAAATCACGGTCGAGTAATTCTTTTATCAGCCAGAAATTTGTCACCAGACGGTTGAATTCAAAGTATTTCAGCTCAATTTCATCAATTATAAATAATATATTTTTCATAAACTAACTCCCTTTAAAAAATATATCAGTTAAAACAAAAATTACAATGATATGGTATGATTAAATCTATCGAGTATAAAAAGGGGTGAAATTTATGAAATTTTTACACGCAATGATTAGAGTCAGAGACATAAAAAAGTCAAAAGAGTTTTATGAAAACCTCCTCGGACTAAAGTCTTCCAGTACGATAAATCTTGAGGATTCAAAACTTCACTATCTTTCTGACGGAAATATAGAAATAGAACTTACCGAAAATTTTGATATTCCGGAAAACGGATATGAAAACGGAAATGCATTTGGACATTTTGCTTTTGAATGTGATGATTTAGCTGCATTTGAGACAAAAATGAAACAATACGGATATGAATACCTCTGGGAGCCGTATTATATGAAAGAAATAGATACAAGGATTGCGTTTCTGAAAGATCCGGATGGTAATGAAATAGAACTGATTGAAAAAAAGTAGCAGATAAGAAGGAGTTACATTATGACAAACTATGTTGACGAGGTTCTTGCCTCATTAAAAGAAAAAAATGCCTTTGAGCCGGAATTCCTGCAGGCTGCAGATGAAGTATTAAGCTCCATAAAGCCTGTAGTTGAAAGACATCCGGAGTACAAAAAGATTGCACTGTTAGAACGTGTAACTGAACCTGAAAGAATAGTGTCTTTCCGTGTTCCCTGGGTAAACGACAAAGGTGAAGTCGTTGTGAACAGAGGATACCGCGTTCAGTTCAATTCTCTTCTCGGCCCTTATAAAGGAGGTTTGAGATTCCATCCGAGTGTAAACCAGAGTATTATGAAATTTTTGGCTTTTGAACAAATTTTTAAAAACGCACTTACCGGTCTTCCGATAGGCGGAGGCAAAGGCGGAAGCGATTTCGACCCGAAAGGCAAATCTGATGAAGAAGTTATGAGATTCTGCCAGAGCTTTATGACAGAACTCCAGAGACATATTGGACAGGACTGTGATGTTCCTGCCGGTGATATAGGAGTTGGTGCAAGAGAAATCGGCTTTTTATTCGGTCAGTATAAAAGAATTAAAAACAATTACGAAGCAGGTGTGTTAACAGGCAAGGGACTTGACTACGGCGGTTCTTTGGCAAGAAAGGAAGCTACTGGCTACGGGCTTATTTACTTTATGCGTGAAATGCTTGCTGCAAACGGAAAAAATCTCAAAGGCAAAACTGTTATAATATCAGGTTCCGGAAACGTTGCGATTTATGCTTGTGAAAAAGTTACGGAATACGGAGCAAAGGTTGTTGCTATGAGTGATTCAAACGGAGTCATTTATGACGCTGAAGGTATAAAACTTGATACAATTAAAAGACTTAAAGAAGTAGAAAGAAAAAGAATAAAAGAGTATGTAAACGCACATCCTCAGGCAAAATATATAGAAACAGTCGATAAAGCTGAATCTCCGATATATGAAATCAAAGCGGATATTGTGCTTCCGTGTGCAACCCAGAATGAGATAAATCTCAATTCTGCAAAGAAACTTGTTGCTAACGGTGTAGAAGCTGTAGGTGAAGGTGCAAATATGCCAAGTACAAAAGAGGCTGTCGAATATTTCCTCGAAAAAGGTGTACTTTTCGGGCCTGCTAAGGCTGCAAATGCAGGTGGTGTTGCTACTTCCGCGCTTGAAATGTGCCAGAACAGCATGAGATATTTCTGGACGTTTGAAGAGGTCAATGAAAAACTTGACGGTATTATGACCAATATATTTAAAGCATGCAAGGATGCTGCAGAAGAGTATGGTCTTGGCACTAACTATGTTGCCGGAGCAAACATTGCAGCATTCAGAAAAATTGCAGATGCTATGAAATCTCAGGGCATAATCTGATTTAGTTAAGTATATCCTTAAAAACAGCGCTATTAAATTATAGCGCTGTTTTTATGTATGCAGCCATTTGAATTTGTGCACGGGACTTGCTTATTGCTACGGTTATGCAAGGGCGGGACAAGTTAACAATAAGAAATTTTATTAAATTTTTTTACAATTTTGACAAAAATATTTTTTTTGACTATTTTGCATGATAGACTGGCTTTAGCAAAGGTCAAAAAAATTTTAACTGACTGCTGCTGTCCGGTATAAGTACGGATAATATTTAACAGACTGGGAAAGAATGATTAACGTAAACGCTACAATGCCGAAACTGCTTTACAATAAAATTTCCGCAGAAAAGTCCTGCGGAGGTTATAATCATTCCATTTCTGATAATTCTGTTTCTAAATTCAACAATAATTCTTTAAAGACCGCAAAAGTCAGTTTTGGCGGTCTTTTTAATAGCGCGCAAAAGACAGCAAAATCTATTGTCGACACAAAGGGCTGGGCTTTTTCAAAAAATAAAGGCGTGCTTTGGTTTATAAACAAAGCTGCAAACAACCAGACTCTGTTCGATGCACTGTTTGCACTGGGCATAAACTGCGGTATAAGACCTGCTGCAATAATGATGCAGGGCGGAGAGGAAGATTACAGAAAAAACAAAAAGGCTGCTTCTCATTCCATAACGTCCGGACTTGTAGGGTATGCAATGGCTATAGTGCTGTTTTCTCCTATTTCAAATGCTCTGAAACTTATAAAAAAAGATGCTCCGAAATATGCTCAAAAAGCAATGGACTTTTTAACTTTTAGCAATACAAAAAAAATCGGTGCATCGAAACGTTATCAGACTCTTGTTATGCTGTTTAATTACACGCCTCAGATTTTGACTTCTTCTCTTCGTTCAGCAGCGACCATCGCAATGATACCGTATATTGACAAATACGTTATAAGCAAAATTTTCAAAGAAAAAACTCCTGCTGCACAAAAGCCGTCCGGGCCTGAGAACTACGATGAATTTAAATTCCAGTATTTGAATTTCAAAAAGAATATTTTCCAGAGTTTTATGGGAGGGATGAAATAATGAAAATCTTTTCAATTAATCCAATGTCTCCCATGAAGAAAACAACGCAAAAATCCAATGCTTCCTTTAAAGCAAACCCGACGATTCTTGAACAAAAGCTTGCGTCAGGACTCGGAGAGCTGGCGGCAGTAAAACCTGTACAGAAACTGGTTGATTATCTGAAAGACAAAAATTATCAGCGTCATATTCCTGCTGCTGTCGGAGTTGTCTTATCAAGTTTCTATATGCTTGATACTGCGCGTTCAAAGAAAATTGAAAGCGACCAGAAACTGCCGCTGATTTTGAATCAGGGTACTGTTCTTGCTATTTCAACCACAGGAGCTTATACAATAAACGAAGTTCTTGACCGCAAACTTGATAAACTCGGGCAGACCTTTGCTATAGCGAACATGGAGGATAAAAAAGCACAAAAAGCTCTTATTAAACTTTCTGACAATCCGGAATACATTAACGTCCTGAAACGCGCGCCGCAGCTTTCCGGTTTAAGAGAAAGGCTTCAAGATGAGTTTGAATATACTGCAAAACTTTCAAAAACTCTTACCAAAGAATTGAAGAAAAATCCTTCTGATAATGCAGTTGCTAGTGTTCTGGAGGCTGTATCAAAACTTGATAAAAAAGATGTTCTCAGATTCGACAAAGCAAAAGAAATTTTTATAAACAATATAAAGAACAGCAAAATTCTCGAATCGATTTATGACAAACAGGCTGTGAAAAATGCTATTAACATTATTGCAGAAACAGAAAAAGACCTTCCTGAAAAGCTTACAGGTTTTAAAATAGCAAAATCACTTGTAGTTTTTGGTTTGATGTACAGATTCTTTACCCCTGTTATTGCTACACCTATTGCCAATAAGGTCAGCAAACATATTGAAGAGAAGAAAAAACTTCAATAAAATAAAAATGAAATTAAAATCTAAAAGTATAGCAAAAACAGCGTCTTGTTTTAAAAGACGCTGTTTTTGTCTGTTTAACTAAAAAATAGCTTTATTCCTTTTTGGAATTTTTCTTAGTCATCACTGCCGCAATTATAATCAATAGTATGACGATTGCGCCGATAATGTTTCCTGTATTGTATACGGTAAATTGAAGTTTTATCGGGTTTATTTCTCCAAACTTCATCTGCCATTTGTATACGAAATTTGTATCATCTGCGGTGGTTGCGTTGTTGGAGTCCGCTTTTACCGGAGTGCGGACAATGTAATTTACCTGAAATATGTTGTTAATGTCAGCACCGCTGTTCTTTAATGAATCCATTTGTCTTTGAGAACCAGGGTTGTTGTCCGTGTCTTTCGATGCATCTATCTCTGCGTCTATTGTATAAACAGTTTTTACAAAACTTCTTTTTACGCTTACAAATTTTCCGTCAGGATTTTTAGTTTTAACGGATTTGCTTTCTGCTGTTGAGTTCCATTTTGCTGTTTCAAGGTTTTTCATATGCGTAGTTGCCTCAAAACCTTTCATCTCTTCTGTTTCATACGGAAGCACTTTTGTGTCGGCATTTTGCTGTTTTTTGTTCATTATATCCTTGAACGGATCTTGTTTGCTCATTGCTATTAGCTGCTTATTGACCATAAAACGGTCTTTTACTACAGCGCTGCCGTTTTTATAAATGGTCAGGTCTGTTTCCATTTTTACGCAGCCGCTTAAAAGTACTGTCATTGCCAGTAACGCGCAAATCTTTTTCAGCATACATACTCCTTAATTTGTGTAACAAATAAAATATACTTTATACACCACTTTTTGAAATCAATATTTTGGTTGATATAGTATAAATTTATCTTTCATTCAAGGAGAATCTTTATTCTAAAAAATCAGAAAGTATAATATTGCTGACAAGAAAACCTTTTGTGTTAAAAAAGCAGTTTTCAGGAGTAAACACAAAAAAATCTTTATATTTGTCCAGCTGAGCGGAATACTTTGTTTTGAAATCAATACCGAATTTTTCTTCAAAATCTGAAAAATTTATTCCATCTCCTCGTCTTAGTCCGAGAAAAACAGCTTCTTCTAGTTTTTCATTCAGGCTGAGAGTGTGTGTGGAGGTCTTTTTTAGAGGGTTAGAAATATATTTTTGAATATTTCTGTTATTCTCATACCTGACGCCGTTTACGTATCCGTGTGCTGCAGCACCGAATCCGTAATACTCTCCGCAGTTCCAGTAGTTCAGGTTGTGTTTTGACTCATTTCCGGGGATTGAAAAATTGCTGATTTCGTAGTGCAGAAAACATTTAGCTTTTAGAAAATCGATGGCTGCTGTATACATATCGGCCTGCATGTCCGGGTCTGCAATATTCTTCGGTGGATTGTTTGAAAATGGTGTATCCTCTTCTATTTTTAATCCGTACAAAGATATATGGGAGACTCCGAGCTCAATGGCTGTGTTTAAGTCTGATATAAAACTCTCAAGACTCTGGGACGGCAGCCCGTATATAAAATCAGTACTTATGTTCGAAAATCCGGTATCTAGTGCTGTTTTTAGAGTCTCTGCCGCTTTGAAAGAGTCGTGAAGGCGTCCTATAGATTGCAAAATCGAATCATCAAAACTCTGCACTCCCACACTGAGCCGGTTAATGCCTATACTACGTAGTTCTTTAAAAAAACTTTTATCCGCACTGTCTGGGTTGATTTCAATGGTTACTTCCGTATCCTTTTGGATATCAAAGCATTTTAATATCCCGTCTATCTGTTTTGCGTCTAAGAGAGAGGGGGTTCCCCCGCCAAAATAGAGGGTTTTTAGCTTTTCACCTTTATAAAAAGTTCTAATTTCGCTTTTTAAGGACTTTAAATATTCCGGAATAAGTGCTGTATTCGTAATTGAGCTAAAGGCACAGTACAAGCACTTTCTTCTACAAAACGGAATATGAATATAAACGTATTCAGGCATAATTACACCTGTTCAAATGTTTTAAAGTGAATTTTAGATGTGTTTATCAGTTCCGATTTTGAATATTTAGAGCTGATTTGTCTTGCTGCTTCGATTACACGTGCATTTGCACCTTTGGGTATTTCTATTCCGTATTTTGAAGAGATTTCAGAAATACAGCTTAAAAAACCTGCCCGTGCAACAATCGACGCGGCTGCTACCGCCATATCGCTTTCAGCCTTGCATCTCTGTTCAAGATGTATATTGCGTCCTTTTTTCAAAAGCGCATTTTTTATGAGTTTTTCATCACCGAATTTGTCAGAAAGAGCATATGAACAGTCGGTCTTCTCCAGAATATTTTCAATGGCTCTTGCATGTCCCCATGCAAGTAGTTTGTTTAAGTTTTTTAGTTTTGCATACAGCTCATTATATTTTGCAGGGCTTATTGTCACAACTGAAAAAATGCTGTTGTTTTTAATCAATGCAGCAAGTTTGTTGATATTTTTATCATCAACCATTTTGCAATCTTTTACACCGGCTTTTCTGAAAAGTTCGTAATTATTTTCATCTACAAGTACTCCGGCTATAACAAGCGGCCCGAAAAAATCGCCCTTTCCTGACTCATCGACTCCTATTTTTTTTACAAAGGAGTGCTGCTCCCGGATTTCTTGCACGGTTTGAGCTGAAATGTTCAAAAAATTCTCGACTTTCGTGACAATATCTGTTATATCTGCACCTTGTATCAAAAATTTTCCTGTATTATAAAAGGTAGCTGCATAATTCTTTGTTTTTGCACGCCAGAGAGCATGCTGGCAATCAGATATTTCTGCCCCTTCAGTGATAAAAAAATCTTTAAGCTTTGGCGCTGTTGAAAGTTCGAATTTGTTAGAATAATTTCCCATGGTCACCTAAAGATTCTTTATTACTTCATCGGTAAATTCTGTGGTCGTTGCGTTTCCGCCCAAATCCGCAGTTATGCATTTGCCTGTTTCGAGCACTTTCATCAATGCATTCTCAATTCTTTGAGCTTTTTCTTTTTCTCCTATGTACCGGAGCATATTGATAGCGCAGAGCAGAAGCGCTGTCGGGTTAGCCTTGTTCTGACCTTTGATATCCGGAGCAGAGCCGTGAACTGGCTCAAATACTGCGCAATCAGTGCCGATATTTGCGCCCTGTGCAACTCCGAGTCCCCCGATAAGCCCTGCTGTCAAATCTGAAACAATGTCACCGTATAAATTAGGGAGAACCAGAACATCAAAAACAGAAGGATGCTGAACCAGCTGCATGCAGAGATTATCCACCAGAATTTCTTTAAATTCTATTTGAGGATATTTTTTTGCAACGTTTCTTCCGCATTCCAGAAACAGTCCGTCTGTGAGTTTGCATATATTAGCCTTTGTCACGGCATGCAATGTTTTTCTGTTGTTTTTAACAGCATATTGAAACGCGTATTCAAAAATTCGCTCAGAGGCACTGCGTGTGATTATTTTTATGGATTCAGCGCTATTCTCGTCTATCTGGCGTTCAATACCGGCATATAAGTCCTCGGTATTTTCACGGAAAACTATCAAATCAACATTCTCAAACGGTGTTTTTATTCCTTTTATGTTTTTACAGGGACGAATATTTGCATACAAGTCCAATTCTTTTCTTAAAGCAACATTTACACTTCTGAACCCTTTGCCGATAGGCGTCGTCACAGGGGCTTTCAGCGCAACTTTATTCTTTTTTATTGATGCAATAACACGTTCTGGCAGAGGAGAACCTTCTGTTTCTGCCACATCTGCGCCTGCCGGCTGTATATCCCAGTCTATTTCCACGCCTGCTGCTTTTATGATTTTTGTAACTGCGTTGCTTATTTCAGGGCCGATTCCGTCTCCGGGTATAAGTGTCAGTCTGTGCATTTTTCATTCTCCCTTAAAAATTCATTGAGCATGTTCAAAGCCTCTTTCGCAAACATAATTTTAACAAAACGCCTGCAGGTAAGAGGATGTACATTATACTGCTTTACTACAATTTTTTCTCTGTTTCCGACTCCTATGTAAACCAATCCGACAGGCTTTTTGTCTGTACAGCCGGTTGGCCCGGCTATTCCTGTTGTTGCTGCGGCATAATCCGCATCAGTATGTTCAAGGAGTCCCTCTACCATTGCTCTTGCGGTCTGCGGACTTACTGCACCGTATTCATTTAAAATATCGTGACTTACTGATAAGTATTCTTCCTTAGCTTCATTTGCATAGGTGACAAAATTTGCTTTTATGTATTCGGAACTACCTGATACATCAGTAAGAAATGAGCTTAAAAGCCCGCCTGTGCAGCTTTCTGCTGTTGAAATTTTTTTCTTTGATGTCTTTAGCAGTTCTCCTGTTTTTTCTTCATCTCTGTTGAATAAAACCAGAGCCAGACATCTTAAAGCTGCTATTGTATTTACAACAAATTTTTTCATATTAGTGAACCGGTACATCTATGGGCTGTGTAAGCATAATGTCGAGAATCTGTCCTTGCGAGAGATTAACATTGTTTCCTTTTTTGAACAGATCGACAATAGAGTCACCTACGAGATAAAATGCTCCGCCTATGACACCGCCTACTGCTCCTACCGGAACGCAGACATACTGCAGATTGTCTCCTGTTCCTTTACCCCAGTCAATTGTTGTTCTTACTATTTTCTTTGTATTTGACCAGTTTTGCTGCAGTGCCCAGCCGTAATTTCCTCCTTCAAAAATGCCGCCGTCAACGGTCAGGGATGGATAGTTGTAGATACCGGCAGTGACAGGGATTTGTCTGCCTGTAGTTGTTACAACGTGGTCAAATGTTACGTACAGAATAGCACTACGTGAAAGGCTTTTGGCCGGAATTATTTTATTTATAGTGCCGCGAAAAACCGAACCGGCAGGGAGTACGACAGTATTATTTACAATCTGGTCTTCTTTTAGCATTGCGTTAAATTCGTCGCCTGTATTGCCGATTTTAGTTGATATCGGGTCAATAAGTTCCAGTTTTAAATAAGTTCCTTCCTGTATTCTAATGGATTGAATATCAGCTTTTATTGTTCGGTTGTTATCCTGTGCAAACGCCGATGTATTCAAAAACATACCGAGCACTATCATTGCTGTCATTATAAATTTTTTCATAGTAAACTCTCCTCTTATATCTAGTGTCGCAGTTGCTGCCGGCTCTCTTGAAATCAGACGTTCGCCAAAAGCGTGGTTTTGACGAACACGGGCGCTGAGTTCGGCTTTGCCTCTCAGTGCGAGCCCGTCTGGTTTCGCTCAACGCAGCATGCAACTGCTCAGCTTTTCAAATGACACTCACCTACACTGCGTTTGGGAGACAGGCTCACTACTGCTCGCTTCGCTGTGCGTGTTCGCTTTGTCAAAAAATTCGTTCACGTCATTTCATTACTTATCACGAATTTTTCTCGGACTGTCTTTTATTATTTTATAGCTAACAATAAAAAGACGCAACATCTGCCGGTCAGGCAGTGTTTCTGTTTGTTTATTTGAACAAACTTTTTATCATATGTTTACACCTTTACAAAGCGTGTATTTAGTTGATACAATATGTAGACTTTAGTGTGAGTTTTACAAAATTCAACATTTTTATATTTTTTGTCAAAAAAAATGTATGAGATGTTTTGTAGTAAATACTCAGGAAGGTGTAATTTTGGATTTAAACAAGTTAAATAAAACTGATAGTGCAGAAAGTCAAGGTATCACGGCTAAACACACAAACCCGATACTGCCGGAGGGTCTTGTGTCCAAAATTAACAGTCTTAACAGCAGAACATCCGCAAACAGGCTTTATGCCGGATACAGCCAGAATAACTGGATGCAGACAGCAAGTATAGATTACGCAGAGATTATCAAGTTCTTTAATGAAGTCATTAAAGATAAAGAAACCCAAAATGAGCTCTTTTATTCTCTGCACAATATCTGCGTAAACAGATTGAATGCAATGTTTACGGCTTTTGGGGTTTTTAATGAGCAGTCAAGTTATATTAATTTGAAAATTATTGATAAAATAGGGTCGACATTTACCTCAAGAATCTTGATTAACGGGCATGGAACCCCGATTGAAAATTGTTTTACCTCAAAACAAATTACTTTTAATCCAGACAGTGATTTTTTAAATATTCATTATCTTACGAACTCAGGTGTAGGTATTATTCCTCTGTGTGTCATGGATAAATGCGACGGTGTTTTTCTTGTCGGGGACAGCAATTTTGAATCTTCTGTTGAAATTTATAAGTTAATGGCCAATTATCTTGCGCTTTTTGTTCAAAACAAAGAACTCTCGGCAAAAGTTATGCTGAACACCCATACTGATGCTCTGACAAATTTAAACAATCACAGAAAGTTTCAGGAGATTCTTGCGCAGGAGCTTGATAAAGCCAACAGAACCGATACAAAAACCTCTATTGTTATCTTTGACATAAACAATATTTCGCAGATAAACAGGGATTTCGGCCCTGCCAAAGGCGATGAAATAATAAAAATTGTTGCTGACAAAATTAAACAGAATGTAAGAAACAATGACACAGCGGCAAGATACGGCGGAGATGAGATTGCTATTATTCTTCCGGAAACGGATTCTGCCGATGCAAAATATCTTGCTGAATATCTGACATATGCACTTTCCTGCTGTCTCGTGGACGACGTCGGACCGATAAAGGTTTCTGTCGGTATTGCCACATATCCCGATGCGACAAAAGACCAGGAAAAGCTGCTTATCCTTGCAGAGCAGGCAATGTATATTTCAAAAAGCAAAGGCTACAAAAACGGAATGTCCACTATCGTATCGTCCGATGATTTTGATTTCTGGGATGATATGGCTTTAAGCTCCTTTGCTTCTATTATTGCGAAACGGCATTCACAAATAGGCATCAATTTTGATGAAGAGCTTGTTAACAAATTCCACAATGAAGAAATTATTTCGCAGAACCATCTGATTGAGGTGGTAACGTCGCTCGCTTCTGCTATTGACGCAAAAGATGAATACACAAAAGGTCATTCTTCTTCTGTTTCAAGGTACTCTGAAGCTCTTGCCCGAGCATTAAATCTTCCGGAAAAAGATGTTGAGCGTATAAAATTAGGTGCGCTGCTTCATGATATTGGGAAAATAGGTATTCCTGAAAATGTCTTAAGAAAGCCATCGAAACTCACTGATGAAGAATGGGAAATAATGAAACAGCATCCTGTTATTGGTGCTGAAAAAGTCTTGCGTCCTAATGAGTCACTTCATGACCTTATTCCGATGGTTAAATATCATCATGAACACTGGGATGGAACAGGATATCCGGAAAAACTAAAAGGTGAAGAGATTCCTCTTACCGCGAGAATAGTTTCGGTTGCGGACGCCTACCATGCTCTCATTAGCGATAGACCGTATAGAAAAGGGCTGTCTGTTGAGAAAGCCTGTGAAATTCTGAAACTCGGTGCGGGCATACACTGGGATGAAAGGCTTGTCAGGGCGTTTATTAGCATTGCACCGTCGCTCGCGACGAAGATATAAGTTTAAATTGCCTGTATTAAAAGCTTTTAAAAAAACGTTGTTTTATCATTGAACAATAATATGTTCTTTGGGTATTTTAAACTGTTGCATATAAAAAAGAGGACTTTACCGTATTTAAAGTCCTCTTTTGATATTTTTTTCTTTTTTTCTAGTTTATTCTCTGGAACATATATCCTATACCGCGTGCAGTCAGAATGAGTTCCGGATTGGCCGGGTCTGTTTCTAGTTTTGAACGTAATCTTGAAATGTGTACGTCAACAACTCTTGTGTCAATCCTGTGATCCGGCGGATATGCCCATACATACTGAAGGATTTCGTTTCTTGAGTATGCCTGGCCTGAATTGTTAACGAGCAGTTCAAGAAGGCTGAATTCCATACCTGTCAGTCTGATACGTTCGTTCTTTCTGAATACCTGGCGTCTTGCTGTATCGATTTTTATGTTGCCTGTTGTGATAACGTTCTTTGTAACTTTGCCTGTTGCCGGAGCAATTTCTCTGTTAGTGGCCCGTCTGAGTACTGATTTTACACGTGCTTCGAGTTCTTTAGGGCTGAACGGTTTAACAACATAGTCATCAGCGCCGAGTTCCAGACCGGTAATTCTTTCCGAAACATCGCCGAGTGCTGTTAATATAATAATAGGAACATCAGATGTTCTCCTGATTTCGCGGCAAACACCGTAACCGTCCATTTTGGGCATCATAACATCCAGAACAACAAGATCCGGATTTTCTTTATTAAATACGGCTACTGCCTCTTCTCCGTCTGCAGCTGTAACAATGTCGTAACCAATCATTCCCAGACGGGTTTCAAGAATTCTGCGAATACTTGCTTCGTCATCCGCAATAAGGATTTTTTGTTTTGATTCGCTTTGTTCATTTAGGGGTTCACTGTTTGGACACATGTTCAAAAACCTATCTTTCTATATCCACTACTTCTAATTTAGACGTATTATTAAAATTGAAAATATTACAAATTATTTACTTTCTTTAAATTATATTACAAGAAAATTAAAATTGCAATAGATTTTTGGTAGTGCTATAAAGGTATTATGGAACATTAAGAGAGGAAGTAAAAATGTCTAAAATTCAGGTAAGTTTACCCGACAATTCAAAAATCGAAATCGAAAACGGTATGAGTGCACTAGATTTAGCTGAACAAATCAGCAGCGGTCTTGCTAAAAATGCTGTTGCAGCTAAGATTAACGGCGAATTGAAGGATATACGAACTACCCTGACAGATGGTGATAGTGTACAAATACTGACCTCTAAGGACTCTGAGGCGCTTTACGTGCTCCGCCATTCGACCTCGCATATTATGGCACAGGCTGTTATTGCTCTTTTTCCGCAGGCAAAACTTGCAATAGGACCGGCTATTGAAAACGGTTTTTATTATGATTTTGACCTTGACGGTCATACATTTGTTGAAGACGATTTGAGAAAAATTGAAGAAAAAATGGATGAGATTGTAAAACAGAATCTCCATTTCGAAAAATATATTATTCCCGATGTTGATGCTCAAATTGCGGAATTTAAATCACAGGGCGAAATATACAAAGCTGAATTATTAGAAGAGCACAAGCATCACAACCCTACTCTTTATCTTACAAAAGATAAAGACGGAAATTCTCTGTTTAACGACCTTTGCGCAGGCCCGCATTTGCAGAATACATCATTTATTAAAGCGTTTAAGCTTTTGAAAGTTGCCGGTGCATACTGGCGTGGAAATGCAAAAAATAAAATGCTCCAGAGAATTTATGCAACTGCCTTCTGGACAAAAGACGATTTGAAAGCATATTTAACAATGCTTGAGGAAGCGGAAAAACGCGACCACAGAAAATTAGGAACCCAGCTTGATTTGTTCTCTACCCGTGACGAACTCGGTGCAGGGCTTGTTCTGTGGCATCCGAATCTTGCTGTTGTCAGAGAAGAAATAGAAAACTACTGGAGAACAGAACACAGAAAAAGAGGATACGTTATTGTAAACACTCCTCATATCGCAAAATCAAAACTCTGGGAAATTTCAGGTCATGCTGACCACTACAGGGAAAACATGTTCTTTATCCAAAAAGAAGAGGACAGTGACGAACAGTTTATACTAAAACCTATGAACTGTCCGTTCCATATCCTGATTTATCAGGCAAACAGACATTCCTACCGCTCATTGCCTTTGAGAATGGCAGAACTCGGAACTGTTTACAGAAAAGAACACTCGGGCGCACTTGGCGGTCTCACACGCGTACAGGGATTTACGCAGGACGATGCGCACATCTTCTGCACACCCGAACAGCTTGTCGATGAAATCAACGAAATTATTGATTTTGTTGCTGATACGATGGCTATTTTTAACATGAAATTTGAAGTCGAGCTTTCGACAAGACCAGAAAGCTACATCGGCGAAATCGAAAACTGGGACAAAGCCGAAGCCGGACTAAAAGAAGCAATGGAACGCCGCGGTATGAAGTATGAAATAAACGAAGGCGACGGCGCATTTTACGGTCCGAAAATCGACTTCAAAGTTAAAGACGCAATCGGCAGAACATGGCAATGCGCTACAATCCAGCTTGATTTCAACCTGCCCGCACGTTTTGACCTGAAATATCAGGACAAAGACGGTCAGATGAAAACTCCGCTTATGCTTCACAGGGTTGTATTCGGTTCTATGGAAAGATTCCACGGAATCCTGATTGAGCACTACGCCGGCGCATTCCCGCTCTGGCTCGTTCCGACTCAGGTGGCTATTGTGCCCATTTCAAATGACAAACACCTCGATTTCGCAGAAGAAGTATATAAAAAGCTTCGTGCAGCAGGTATAAGAGCCAGCCTAGATGACCGTTCCGAAAGTATGAACTACAAAATCAGAGAAGCTCTGCAGAATAAAAAAGTACCTTATGTCGCAGTAGTAGGTGACAAGGAAATCGAATCAAATTCTGTTGCAATCAGAAAAAGAGGCAAAGGCCCTATAGGCACACTGAAAGTTGATGAATTTGTATCAGCGCTGCTGGCTGAAATAAAGGACAGAGTTTAAAGAAAACCCTCCCCGTAAAATTGGGAAGGGTGAGCACTAAGTACAAGCAATCAGAAGAGTTGAGGATTTACTATGCCAATATAGTATATGCCTCAACTCTTTTCATTATGCTTTATATTTATGTTTCTAATAATTTGTTATACCAAAGTATTATTTATGTTTGAACTTTGTAAAAAGCGGTAGCAGAAATTGTAAGTTTCTTATTTATCATTGGATTTTGTGTTTTTAAATTCAATTGCTGGAGTAATGAAGAAAGGCATTGTTGCAGGTTTTATAGAAGACGGGATTGCCTGTTTTTTGCCTAGGGAATATGCAAGAGCTTTTTTTATGGGACTTTTGGATTTATTATTTTTTTTGTCTATTTCAAGAAGTTCTTCTTTGGTTTTGGGCGTAATCGGAACCCCTACTACTTTTCTCGAAAGTGAATCATTTATGACCGAGGTGAGGGCTGTTATTCCAAATGCACCTGCTAAGCTTGAGTTGCAGACTTTTGCAAGAAGATTGTGAACGAAAGCAAGCATATAAGCAGACAGACCGATTCTCGAAATTTCCTGGGCTGTCCTGTTTTTGGCACTTTTCCTTGCAGCTCTTTTGTCGTCATTGCTGTATTGCATAGTCAGGTTGAATGCGTCTGTTACAAGGAAGATTGTAGTAATTGCTCGTCCGAGGTTTACATTCATCTGTGAAAGCGCATTTCCGTCATATTCTACGTGTTTTGCTCCATCAGCTTTCAGTACAAGATTTTTCATGATGTTTCTGAGTTTTTCAACATCCTCAGGCAGCAGAGTTCCGTCTTTTTGAACTTTAATATCTTTTGATGTAATTTCTTTTTCAATGAGCATAAGAAGATTTTTTGCACCTTCTATATCCTCAACAATCATTTCACGGTTTTTAATATATTCTTTGAAGAGCTTTATTTTCTTCATGTTCTCTGTCATTCCGTTTGCATTCCACGGATAATTCTCGCTTTTGAAATTATAATAGTGCTGCATTTCCTCTATATCTCTTGCTGTTAAACGGACTTTATTAGAAGAGAACATTTTAGAATTTTTGCTGATATCTTTTCCTGAAACAGAGGTCGAGTAACCGTAATACCATTTTCTGACAGTAAACATGATATCTTTCAGAAAGTTTACAGGGACGAGTATGCTTTTGATAATTCTGCCATAAAGCGTTTTTGTTTTTCCTATCGGAACATCTTTATCAAGTATGTTCATTATGTTATTAAATATATTAGAGTAATCTTCATTATTGAGTTCTGATTTTATCGCTTTTTCTTCTATATCCTTAAATATTGTCTGAATTTTAGGGTTTTTTTCATATAAATCAGAATATTTTACACAATTAATCAGGGTTCTTTTCATAAACTGAGCCTGCTTATAATCGGCATTTTCAAGTATTTTTAAAAGAGATAGTATTCTGTGTTTGTTAAACATTCTGTCATTTGCAAAAAAACCTTTAAAGGAAGGATTTGATAGAGAGGGTTGCGCTTTCTCTGTAGCGGCAGATACCAGTTTCGTTTCTGGATTCTTAGTTGCAAAGGATGCAAACAAAGTATTGTTGGGTGCGTTTTTAAAATCTGTAAATTCCATAGCCTTTTGCGCAAGTGCCGGAGCTTCTTTCTTTTTAGCACCTGTAAGCATTTTTCCGATAGCAGGCAGAATACCAGTTTTTGCCTGCATTTCTGCTTCCATTCTGTCAAGTGTTTCTTTGTTAGAGGGAACGATAGGCTTTCCTACCAGTTTTCTTCCCAGTATTTCTGAAAATGCTGTAGTTGAACCCGATACGATGAGTGCCATCGGCAGGCTTTTGTTCACTGACGATTCAAGCGTTCCGAATAGAAGATTTTGAATATACATATTCAGACCAATACGCGAGAATTCCTGGGCAATACGCGATTTACGCTGAACATTTGCTTCTGATTTGTTGTTGCTGTAGCGCATTGTGGTATTGTATGCATCATTTCCAAGAAAATATGCATAAACAACTCCAGATATAAACCTGTTTCCTATCATGAGGGAGGTAGAGGAGTATTTACCTTTTGTCGGATCAACAATTTTGTTTCGTCTTCTGTTAAGATTTGTGTATAGAACTTCGTCAGGAATTACAAATCTGTCTTTTTTACCTCTGCCTCTCATTCCGCTGTAGCGTCTGAATTCATTTTCCCAGATTTCGACAGAATGAATAAGTCCTTCCAGGCATTTGTACTCACGTGCTGTTTTTTCGTAGTAAGCATTTTGTTTATATTTGTTGGAATTTTTATCAATAAAAAGACCTGCTGTTTTTTTTACAACATAAGTAATTGGACTGACAAGATTTTTGATGAATTTTGTGGCAACCTGATCTTTCGGGATAAAATACAGATTATCTTCCGAGATATTTTCTGCTATTTCTTTTGTAATTCCGTATTTTTTACGAAATTTTGCATCGTTTTTAACCAGATTTACGAAATTTTTTCTTATTTTGTCATAATATTTGTGCTGTTCTGAACTAATGCCCTCTAGTGTTTCGAAAACCTTCTGAACCAGTTCTTTAGGCGGTTTTATAATGAGCGGAATGAACTTGTGTTTTAGTTCAACTATTTCTTTTTCAATCTGAAAGCCCTTGAATGATATATTATCTTCCAAGGACTTTTTTATGCTCTTATTTTGTATATGCCCGTATGTATGCGGAGATACATAGCGTTTTTTTAAATGCGCTTTATTGTTATCCAGACTATATTGTTTTACATCAACCTGTCTGTTTGTTATCACGGTCATTCCAATACAAAATTGCTTTACTTACATTATATACAAAAACCGTGAAAGAAAAATTTGCTAGTAATTTTTTTCCTTGTTACAAACTCGATACAAAATGTAATACTTCGATTTAGCGTGCAAGATATTCCTGCATTCTGGGCTGTAGGGCATTAATCATTGCATTATATTCATCTGTTGAAATTTTGCCGACTATTTTGTATCCGTATCTGGTTGGATTTGCAACCATTAAATTTCTGTCACTGTCTACAATATAGTCAAACGATGGTCCTTTTACATCAAATCCGGGTGCCTCAAATGCAAGCCATTTTATGCTTCCGTCCGGATTCATTAAAGCATAAATGCTGGCTTCTGTTTTTCCGTCCGGTGTTTTCTTTCGAAAGACGAGTGCGGACGGATTTACGACACTCAGTGTATAAGATTTTTCTATTTTTAAATCTTTATTATTCTTTAATTCGTCTGTCCAGTTGTTAAATCCTGCATGCCCGTGCGCTTCGAATAATGCATCAGGAACTGTTTTTAGTTTATTATATTTCGTAATAACTTTTTTTGAATATGTATCATCTGTTTTTTCAGGAGCTGTCATATTCTGCAGTTGATTTGCTGCTTTTTGGACTTTTTCGTAATTTGACAGGCTGCTGTCTGATTTCGCTTTCGGCGTATCTTTTACTCCTGACGGGATATACAAAGTGTCATTTACATCAAGGCTGTTAAAGTCTTCAAGAGATTCTTTGTTGTTTAATTTTGCAATTTTATACATAAAATCCTGAATCTCTCCGTTAGTCGGTTTTGATTTTCCGAGATATTTTGCGGCTATTGACCATAAATTTTCGCCTTTTTGAACCGTATGAATTTTGCCTTTATCCGTCTTTGGGGTTTGTTCGAGCTTTCTGTTGATATAAGAGCGGACTTCCTGCTCTGAATAGCCGTTGTATATTCCAAATCCCTGTACAAATCCTAATTCCATTTTAAAACTCCGTAATTATACCTAACATTCCTATGAATATATAAAAACATTATGTATAAAAAAATTGCCTGTGAATTTATTCTTGTAATTGTTAAATGGCTGAAAATGCATTATAATAATAGAATGAGTTCGGAATTAATAAATAAATTTAAAGGGAAAGTAGTGGTATCTGTTCAGGCTATGCCGACTGAACCACTTTATCTCGAGGCCTGTATGAATGCAATGATGCAGTCTGTTGTAAAAGGCGGAGCTGCTGCACTTCGTGTTGCTGGTGTTCGTGATGTGATTAACGCAAAGAAAATGTTCAAGATTCCGGTAATCGGTATCACAAAACCTGAAATAATTCCCCAAAACTGGCGTGATATTGTATACATTACTCCCACAATAAAAGAAGCAAAGGATCTGATACAGGCAGGGGCTGATATTATTGCGCTGGACGGGACTTCGCGCCCCAGAGGTGATTATAATCTTAAGCAGATTATAAAATTCATAAAGATAAACAAAAAAGTCGTAATGGCAGATATTTCAACACTTACAGAAGGGATTGCCGCCCGTCTTCTCGGTGCTGATATAATATCGACGACACTTTCCGGGTATACGCAGTTTTCGCCTGCTTCAGAAGAGCCTGATTTTAAGCTGCTTAAGGAACTTGTGAATGCAGTTGAATGTCCTGTTATACTTGAGGGAAGAATATGGACTCCCGAACAGGTGGATAAAGCGTTTGAGCTCGGTGCGCATTCTGTCGTTATCGGTTCGGCAATAACCAGACCGCAGCTTATAACAAAAAGATTCGTAAACAGAGGAAAAAATGGATAGTACAAAAAAAGCACTCAGTTTTGACATTGGCGGAACAAAAACTATTTATGCAATTATTGATGAAAATGGAAATTTTGTTACTCAAAAAACAAAATTGGCCACTCCTGATACTGCAGACAAAATTTTTGATATGTTTAAAAATATAATAGAAGAAAATTATACAGACATTGATATTGTAACAATATCTACAGCAGGTGCCGTGAATCTTGAAAACACAAGAGTTTGCAGTTCTACTCCGAATCTTCCGGCCGGATATCCTGATATTGAATTTTCTAAACTTACAGACAAAAAAGTCTTTGTCGAAAATGATGCAAACTGTGCTGTCTGGTCAGAATATGCCTGCGGTGCAGCGAAAGACTGTAAAAACACATTGATGATTACGCTGGGGACAGGGATTGGCGGCGGAGTAGTTTCAAACGGCGAACTCGTAAGAGGTTATACAGGAGCTGCTCTCGAAGTAGGAAGTATGAAAATTTTTGCAGACAAAAGACAAAAATGTACCTGCGGGCGCTATGACTGCTGGGAAAGCTATGCATCAGGTACAGGGCTGAGAAATACTGCTGTTGCTATGGCAAAAACCTCTCCTGAGTATAAGAATAGCTTGCACAAGGATAAATCGCCGGACGAGCTCACTACTTATGACATAACAGAAGGTGAGGATAAAGGAGACAGATTTTCAGAACTCGTTTTCAGCCAGTGGCATGAATATATTTTTACGGGACTTGTTAGTCTTGTAGATATATTTAATCCTGAGACTGTTGTAATATCTGGCGGAATGGGAAAATTTGCAAATGTTTTACAGCTTGAAGAAAGGATTAATAAAGAATCTGTCGTAACTCCTGTTAAAGTAAAACATGCACAAACGGGAAATGATGCAGGCATGATAGGGGCAGCGCTTTTGGGGCTTAGAAAATTATAATGAATTTTGTCCTATTTGCATTTTGCTCGAAATTTTTAATATAGCTTCCCAGCGGGTTGCAATGAAATTTCTATTCTATTAAACTTATAAAATAGTAAACAGAGGAGTTTTATATATATGGCACATACACATGACCACGAATGTATTTTTGATTTGCTGCCGCCTATATTTCATAATGAATTTGTTATGGTGCTTTTGCATCTTCTTTTGTTCTGGCTGTTTATCAGTATATCTAACTTTTTAATAGATAAATTTACAAGCAAAATTGTTTCATACAAAAATGATACAGAGTTTGAAAAACAGATTAATACGTTGAAACTGCTGTTTAAGTCTGTTGTTGACACTATCTGGATTGTATTTGCGGTGATTTATATTTTGAATATGCTCGGGGTTGATATCCGTCCGCTTTTGACTGCCGCAGGTATCGTTGGTGTTGCTGTAGGTTTTGGCGCGAAAAGGTTTGTGGAAGATTTGATAACCGGTCTTTTGATAATGCTTGAAGGTCAAATACGCGTCGGCGATGTTGTAGAAATCAACGGTATGAAAGGAACGGTTGAAAAATTAAATATAAAACTCGTTGTTTTAAGAGATCTTGACGGACGAGTCTATTACATAAGAAACGGAATGATAGATGTCGTTACAAACCTGACCCGTGATTTTTCTTACGCAATGTTTGATATAGGCGTTGCTTACAAAGAGAATATTGCACGTGTTTTAGACATATTAAGGACGCTGGGCGATGAGTTTATGGAGAGTGAAGAATACAAAGATGATATATTAGAGCCTATTGAAATATTCGGACTGGATAAGTTTGATGACTCTGCTGTGATAATAAAAGCCCGTATAAAAACAAGACCAATGCAGCAGTGGGCTGTATTGCGCGGTTTTAACCTGAAAATAAAAGAAAAATTTGACGAGCTGGGTATTGAGTTTCCTTTCCCTCAGCTTACCATACATAAAGAAGACTAAATTTTTAGTTTTTTACTATTTATTCGTGAAATGTTAAGAAATATTTCATATGGCGTATTGACATGAAACGCTTGCTGTACCAGCATTTCTAATAGAATAGAATGGGATGGGAGGGGTGTGGTGTAATTTGGCAATTATTTTCTCCTGTATGTTTTTATAGAAATATGAAATTAAAAACAGTTAAAAAGGATGAATTAGAGAAGGAGAAAAGACTATGACATTAAGTTTATCTGCAGCAGGTTTTATGAGAACGGAATCGAGAGAGAGCACACTTGATAAAAGAAAGGCGCATTTATCAGAAGCTGCAAAAAAAATAAATCACAGATTCAAAACTCTTTTTGGTTTAGACGATAGAAGTACTGCACAAAAAGTTGAAGACGGTGAAAAGAAACTGGAAAAATACGAATCAAAACTCGACAGTCTGAACAATGAAAGACAGGGTGACAACCTGAAAAAAAGAGGTTACAGACGTGCTATTAGAATTACTCAAAGACAGCTGGCTAAAGATAAATTTTTACTCGGTCAGAAAGACAGACGCAGTTCTAAAATAATGGACGGCATAAAAGAAATTCTTGCTGAAGATAACAACAGACGTACGACTCTTGGTAAAATCAGTGTACTTTTTGATGACAATCCGCCTATTAGCGATGATTTCAAACCCGGATTTATTCCTTCCAAAAAGAAAGAAGAAAATCTTCAACAAAATCTTTTAGGCTCAGAATACAAACTGTTAAAAATACAGGATATTCTCGACAAAGGCGGCGACGAAAGAACAATGTTTGAACAAATTGAAAAAGTCTGGTACGGAGAAAATTCTATTACTGCACCGTATGGCATCCCATATTCTATTTCAAAATTGTTCTGATTGAACTAATAAATTATATCGGATTATAAAGTTGCAAGGGTAAGTTCTGCACAAGGCTGGGGCTTGCCCGTTTGCAATTTTTTAATTCTGTTTTTTACGCTCGGACAGTGGTGTGAGTGCGGTTTTTTGTCAATAAATGAGCGATAGTAATGTACGGCTCTTTTGGGGTTTTGCATTTTATCAAAACAGATAGCGAGCCCGAGATGTGCTTTGTAAAAATCAGGATTTATCTTTAACATTTGTGTGAAAACGCTTCCTGCTGCCATATACTGTTCCAGCCTCATATATAGCGCAGAAAGATGCGTGTAGGCTGTAAGATTGTTGGGGTCATTATCTATTATTGCCTGATAAATCATAGCAGCCATTTCGTATTCTTCAAGCATTTCATGGGCAATTGCAAGTTGAATTTGGGTAGAGACATTGCTTCTGTCCATTGTGACAGCTGTCCTTAGCGTCATGAGTGCATCTTCAGCGCGGTTGAGAAACAGATAGCAAATTCCGAGTTCGTGGTGTGCCATTGGCTGATAAAATGCCATTTTTATAGATTTTTCGAACATTTCAACAGCTTTTTCATATTCGCCTTCTGCTTTATAAGAGACTCCGAGTCCGAAATATGCACGGTAATTCTTTCTGTCTATAAGAATGGATGACAGATAGTGTTTTATTGATTCTCTAAAATGGTTAGTGAGTCTTAATGCATCGGCCTTAACAAACTGTCTGTATGCTTCATTGTCGTTTAATGATTTAACCGGATGAACCAAAAACGAATCAAGACCCTTTGGCTTTGTACACGTATACTTTATCCCCAATGTTCTTCCTCTGTAATCTCCCTCATTAATATTCTATAAATTAAGCACAAAAAAGTTATCAATCCGGAGGTTAGTTTTCATAGTCCATGTGGTTAATATAAAAAGCGCTTTTGGGGGATGAAATACGGGGTAATGAAGATTAAATTGAAAGAGAAGGAGATGAAATATGTACGTAATATTGAGATGGATAGCCTTTGCGCTTGTGATTATGTTTACAGCATGGATTATTCCGGGTATTTCTGTTGAGAATTTTTGGGCAGCATTGATTGTGGCTGTTGTGCTCGGTATAATAAATGCGTTTATAAAACCAGCACTTCAGCTTGTGACACTGCCTATAAACGTTTTGACACTCGGGATTTTCGGGTTGATACTGAATGCTCTTTTGCTTATGTTCGCAGGATGGGTGTCGCCGGGTTTTGAGGTAGACGGCTTTTTGAGTGCGTTTTTCGGCTCAATTATAATATCTCTGCTCAGTCTTGGTATAAACCTTATAGACAAACAAAATGCATAATAAAAAACCGGCTCATTCAAGTTTGAGCCGGTTTTTTCTATTTCTTTGAATACTTTATTCAACTATATAACCGTTTGTCAGGTCAACTTTTATTGGTTTTAAAAGTTTTACATTAACTACCATACCTTTGTCATAGTAGCGTTTTGCGCCTTTGATTCTGGTTTTTTCAACGAATTCTTTTTTCCAGAATCCATGTTTTACCGGCGGGTCAATTACAATACCTGCAAAAGTTGTGCCCGGATTGTGCGGTGCGTCAAGAGTGCAGGTTCTGAGACATATATCACCGTGTCTTATAAAGAATCTCTGCGGTTTTACATCCTGAATGTCTCCGTATACCATGCAGCCTTCAGGGAATAGCAGGTAATGCTCAGGGGTGATAAGATTTTTCGGGAATTTAGCTTTGTAAGGTTCGCCGATAAAATCTTTTCTGCTGACAGAGCTGTCAAGAATCATAATCGGTATGATAGCTCCTGCCGGAATTGTTGCAATGTAACCCTGAAGGGTAGTGTCTTCGATAACAATACCGTCATATGTCGGCGGTCTCATAGCTTCTCTGAGTTTTTCATTCGGGTTAAGTTTTGCCTGTTCAATCATGTTAACAAGGAATGAAGCCAGTTCTGCTCTGTTAGCGGGTCTTTGTGCTTCGAGTTTTCCTTCGTGACCCGGAGGTGTTACGACCATTCCGAGAATTTCAGCTTTTCCAGCCATTACAATAAGCCACGGCGGAAGCTGTGTATAGTCTGTATATTGGCTTTCCAGAATTTCTCTTGCTTTGCTTTCCGATATTTGTTCTGTTGTAAGTGCATTAGTTATAACAGAAATAGCATGACCTCTTTCGACAGTTCCGTACGGATAAAATTTGCCGTCAGGATAACCTTTAACCAGGTCAAACATAACGGCTCTTTGCACCATATCATAGAACCAGTCTTTTTCTGTCATATCAGAAAAGTTAACCGGATTCGGAACAGCTGCATTAGCTTGTCCGAGTGCTTTTACAACCATAGTCGAAAATTCGCCTCTGGTAACATTCTGATCCGGTCTGTAGTTTCCGTCGGGATAACCGACAACAACACCCCAGTCTGTGAGCTGTTGGATATTTTTGTAAGCCCAGTGCTCCGGAGTCATGTCTTTATATTCTTTTGCTACTGCGCCGCCCGTACTGAGGCATACTGCAGAGAAAAGAACAATAAGACTTGCTAAAATTTTTCTCATATAAATCTCCTTGTTCGATTAAAACCGCTATTCAGCTAATATTCTACCGAATATTTCAACTTTATGCAAGTTTTGATTTTTGGAACTTATATACAGCTTTACACCAAATACACTCGTAATATAGATATAAAGTGATTGCGAACTGGTTTCGAAATCTTAGCGGATTACAAGCTATGCTCCAAATTTGTAAGATTTAAGCATAAACTGCTAAATATGTAAATCTCTTTATATGCCGTGTTGCAGCCTAATGTTTCTGTTTTTTTACTGTATAAATTTAAAATTATTGACTTTACAAAATATATTTTATTATAATATTTTAAATTATAGTTGGATTTAAATAGAATATAGGGGGACAAATGAAAAGAATTGTATTATGCGTATTAATGCTGTTTTTGACTGTAAATTCATGTCTTGCGGATGAGCTAAGACTTGATTTGGAGAGCAAGTATCAGAAAAAAGTTATGCAGGTCGGTTTTCGTATATTGAATGCCAACGGTATTGACAAAAGAATGATATTCTCTTATGAGCCTGATAAGCGTGTTAATGCTGTATCTTATTCAACTACTAAAAATATAGTTGTATTTAAAGGAATAGTTCCGTATTTTGATTCAGATGACGAGCTTGCGGCTGTATTAAGCCATGAAATTGCTCACGGGCTGGATTTTCATGCCGGATTCTGGAGACGGATTGCAATGGC
Organism: Candidatus Gastranaerophilales bacterium; assembly: GCA_944322755.1. Classification (GTDB taxonomy): domain Bacteria; phylum Cyanobacteriota; class Vampirovibrionia; order Gastranaerophilales; family Gastranaerophilaceae; genus CALUPY01. Next base: position 54,235 of record CALUPY010000013.1, read on the forward strand.
TTTTTCGTCGATAAAGTATGAAGAAAAAGCAGACAAAAAAGCTGTGGATATGATGGTGAATGCCGGTTATAATCCTGTTGCAATGATTGTGGCTTTGAATAAAATACTGCCGGAAGAAAACTGGTTTGAGAGAAGCGGGTCGCATCCTGTCGGTTCGGACAGACTTGCTTATATCTATGAATATATTTATGCAAAATATCCTGCATACCTTGTCGATAATGAATACAGAACGAATTTGTACTATCAGAACTTCTTATTGACATCCCAAAAAGACAGAGAGCTAATCAGAAAAAAATATGCGCAGCAGTATACTCCGGTCAGTAATGTACAATCAAAGTAAGGGAATCTTATGATATCGATATCTATGCGCAAAATTCTAACGGCTGTTATACTTTCCATGTTTTTATCTATTCCTGCATTATCGCTCGATAATGGTAGTTATAAGGCGCAAAACTTTGTGACAAAAAACGGAATTGTATACGATGAGGCAGAGGTTTTATTGAAAGATTACGGCTTTAAAAAACGGACATACTCCGGTGTTTCTTTTGTCGATGAAGCAGAAAATGTTTTGTCAAAAAAAGGTTATAAAAAGCCTGTGCAAAAAAATATTATATATGAGGATATTCCTGTTAGAAAATCCGTATCGCAAAGACCTATATACAGTGCACCAGTCTATAAAGAAGACACACTGCCTGCTGCAGATGGCGCAAAAAAAGTGTCATACAACGCTGAAATCCCCGCTGTCAGCGCAGTGCCAGTAAAAATATCTACAGATAAAACAATTAAAAATACTGTAAAATTCTACAGAAAAAATCATGTAGTTTATACATATTCGCTTCCTCTTTTGAATACAAAATTTGAATTCAGAGTTGTAGAAGATGTTGTATTGAATAACAGGGTTGTTATTCCTAAAGGCACTCCTGTCTTTGGCTATGTGACTTTTAATACGTCTGCAGGCGAGTCTTTAGAAATATCAAGATTTTATTTTGAAAAAGACGGCAAAAGAGTAGAACTCCTCGGCACAATAGGAAACGGAGAATTTTCTTCAACAGGCAAGGTCTTGAAAAATCAGCCCGTTTCTCTTCTCTCTTTAGGTACTAGAACAAAAGCCCCGTTTATCAAACTTGGTACTCCTGCTTATATAAAAAAGAATCAGCCTTATATTATATATTATGAGTATAAGTAATGTAAATTTTTCTGCTGTTTTATGCAAATAAACAGCAAGTTTTTTTTATCATGGGGTTTATACATCTGGGTCCGTTTATAAAATCTTAAAGGTCACTGTGATGTCAGTAAATTTTTCTGAAAAAAAAAACGCATTTAATACAATGCTAAATTCCGTACAACGCCCGCGTACGAATACTGACGCTCCAAAAAACTCTGATTCAAAAAAGTTAAACGGAAAAATTGCCTCAGTGCAAATAAAAGATGTCCAGAGAGAAAAAAATAGCCACAGAGGTCTAATTGGATTGTCAATAGGAGCCAGTGTTCTTGGTGGAATAGCCGCTCTGTTTTTATTAACAAAAGGTTTTTCAGGCGGTTTTTACAGAAAAATATCAAACCTCTCCGATGAATTTAAAAAACGCGCCTATGACTTGAGCGCGGATGTGCAAAATCCGACAACCCTGCAAAAAATTAATCTCACTTTTGCAAAGGTTATGCAGCCTCTACTTGACAGCTTTCAGTCAATCTCTAATGTAAACGTTCTCAAAGACGGCGGGGTTATGCTTATCGCAAAATGGCTTAAACTCACGCCGGTTGTCGATAAAATTAACAATGTTTTTAAGGGAATTGTTCTTAAAACCCAGAGAAATTCCTATAATGATGCAGAGTATGCTGTAATAAAGTTCGTAAATAATGTAGAAAAAATTGCGAAAAATTCCGGTAATAAAGAGCTTCTTGAGCTTGCTTCCGATATAAGAACGAAATATACACAGGTTTTCAGCACTGATTCGCATTTCGGCCGTTCCGAAAGATTCTGGGAGAGTATTAAACTGCTGCATGGACGGGTGTGGAATACGCTTTTGGAAACCAGAAAAAATAAGGATATATCTAAATACAAATCATATATTACACTGGATATCACAGCACCCAAAAGACTGGGTATAAAAAAAGAGCTTCTGGAGGCGAAAAAAATCATAACAAACGGGATAGAGGACAACTATCGTGCATTAAAAAATGAACTAAAACGCATAAAAATCAATGTGAAAACAAATGATGAATATGCCGTTGAGTTTGTTCAACAGCTTTCAAAAGATTTTGAAATTTACAGAAAACTCAACGGCACAAAAGAGGCTGCAGAACGTGCAGAAGTAGCCAAAAGAGCAGAAGAAACACTTGGTACTCTGATCTACTATATGCAAACTAACCGCAATATTGTTGATATAGAATTAGCCGCAAAAAATATTCGAAATATTTTAAATCCTGAGTTTAGCAAAAAGGGAAAAGCACAGGAGATTGTCACAATTGTTAAAAATAAATTTGGAAAAAATTCCGAGGAATATAAAACAGTAACGCAAAATCTCGAAAATTTTTCAAAGAAACTGGACACTGCGATTAATACAGAAATGGATGCTTATGAAAAGATGTCAGAGCTCCGTGTAGGTTCTGCGCCTACTGATATCCTTGGAATCCTTGCTCCTATCGCTATTGCGACATGGCTTGTTACGAGCGCGAAAACAAAAGACGAGCGTGTCTCAAAAATCCTTACCCAGGGAATCCCTATTATTGGCGGTATAGGCACAACATATTATGGTACAACAAGAATGTTTACAGGCCCCAAAAATATAGCGATGGGTCTGGGAACGGCTTATGCGCTGAATATCATAGGTACGCAGTTCGATAACTGGTATAAATCTTATCGTGAAAAACAGTCTCTGTTTAAAACAACCCTCGCTTCTTTAAAAGCTTATCAGGAAAAATATAAGGATTCATCAGTTCAGTCTCAGGTAAATAAATAAAGGAGCTGTAATTTACAGCTCCTTGTTTGTTAGTTTCTGCTTCCCATTTCTTCGTATTCTTCGACGGTAACGGTATTTGGCGCCTGGGCTTTTTCCTGCAGTCCTTTTTCAAGCAGCTGCGGTTGTTTTGCTATAAGAGCTGCATCTGCTTCTACAATATCGCGATTGTCAGCTATTGAGATAAGTCTTATTGTTGTTTCTGTCGGTGCACCTTCTTCGCCTACTGCCTCCTGCACATCATAGCTCGGCCAATCTTCGGGAAGTTTGTCAATAGTAGTGTATCCCATTTCGGTATCAAGACGTTTGTCTATTTCTTTTTTCAGTATGTCAGCCACATATTTTTTCTGGGATTTAAATCGGCACGGTATAACGACATTTGTGCCTATTACTTCTTCAGGGTCTTTTTTGTCGTACTTTTTAACGAGTTCTGCTGCGTAATGCATGTGCTCAATCTCGAATAACATAAACATTTCCCAGATTTTCTTTATTCGTTCATCAACTTCGTCTTCCATACAAGTATAATAGTTGCATACTTCTGTAAATTCGTGCAGCAGGAGTTTTTCATACATTGATTCGGTCGGGTCGATGAGAGATTCATACATGGAAACGTGTTCTTCTTCCACATCGCAGATTTCTGCATAAGTTTCTCTTAGTATATCATTTCCGTATTGCATACCGTGTTCTGCATAGAAGTTGTGGGTTTGCTGTTCTCCTGCAACTAGTGTCAGGATGTTGACTTTTGTCTGTGGCGAGGCTGTATTTTTGTCATAGTGTTGTCTTAGCCTTATAGAGTTGTCATTGTGGTGATTCTGTGTCGGTCTTCCTATCACGACATCTGTTTGTCCCTGAACAATATCAGACGGCTCTATTCCGTGTATCATATGCGCCCACTGACTGTATCTGTACAGATGGTCGAAATCCTCGAGCAATCCGAAATCAAATGTTTCTTTAACATATTTGTCCGGTTCGTTTTGAGCAAGCCAGGCTGTCAAGTCTACGGCAACCTGCTCATATCCGAGAGTCGTCTCCAGCACTGACTGGTCGCATGGAGTCAGCCAGTTTACCGTAGTCTGCTGCATATCTTCTATTCTTCTTGTTTGGGCTATAAATTTATTGACCTCTGTATCGTCTGAAAATCTTGCGAAAGCGTGTTTGAAATTCCATGCTTCCACTTCTATGCCGTTCATTAGTATTTGTCTTGTTCTTGTATAACAGTCCACTTCTGTTTTGTTAAACGGTTTTTCTGCTATATCATGCCAGGTTCTCAGTTGTTTTTCAACAGGTATTCCTTTTTCTTTCAGCGGATTAAAAGTTGTCATTTCTTATTCCTTTCTTAAATACGGCGTACGCATTGCATACGCTCGTATTTTAAGTCTTAGAGGCTCTGGAAACATTCACCCTATGGTCAGGTGTATACTAATCTTTTGTTTAATAGTATAATTTGTATAAAAGAATGACATGTACTCCCGTTTTATTCGGGCAGATGCAAATATTTTTCTTTAACGGAGGTTTTGAAGAATGATTTTAATTACAGGAGGAGCCGGTTTTATAGGTAGTCATTTATGCGAAAAGCTTCTCAATGAGGGAGAGGATATTATCTGTCTTGACAATTTTTTTACCGGTTCAAAGGATAATATAAGACATTTGCTTGATAATAAAAAGTTTGAACTTGTCCGGCATGATATTACCAAAGAATATATGGCGGAAGTGAAACAGATTTACAACTTGGCATGTCCTGCAAGTCCTGTACATTATCAATATAACCCCATAAAAACAATAAAAACCTCTGTTCTTGGCGTTACGAACATGCTCGGACTTGCAAAGCGCTGCAAGGCAAGGATTCTGCAAGCTTCCACAAGTGAAGTATACGGCGATCCCAAAGTTCATCCCCAGACAGAAAACTACTGGGGTAATGTAAATCCCATCGGCATAAGAAGCTGTTATGACGAAGGAAAAAGGGTTGCTGAGACCCTGATGATGGACTATCACAGACAAAATGGTGTTGATATTAGGATTATCAGGATTTTTAATACATACGGCCCTAGAATGGCAGAAAATGACGGACGCGTTGTCTCGAACTTTATAGTGCAGGCTTTGAAAAACGAAGATATTACTGTATACGGCGACGGTATGCAGACCCGTTCTTTCTGCTATGTTGATGATCTTGTCGACGGGGCGATAAAAATGATGAATAATGATAAAGGTTTTATAGGGCCTGTAAATCTCGGAAATACAGCAGAAACTCCGATTATAGATTTTGCAAAAATTATAATTGAATTGACGGGCAGCCGCTCAAAGATTGTGCATAAACCCCTGCCGTCAGATGATCCGACCCAAAGACGCCCGGATATATCACTTGCAAAAGAAATGCTCGAATGGGAACCGTCTACGGAGCTTCGTACAGGATTGAAAAAAACAATAGAATACTTTGATAAAAAACTAAAAGGAGAAATATAATGAAGGTATGTGTAGTCGGAACAGGTTATGTCGGTCTTGTGGCAGGTACATGTCTGGCGGAGATGGGCAATGATGTTATTTGCGTTGATAATGACAAAAATAAGCTTGAACAGTTGTGGAAGGGGATTGTGCCGATATATGAACCCGGGCTGGAGGAATTGATTAAGGTCAATGTTAGTGAAGGCAGGCTGAAATTCACTGATGATTTAAAATCTGCTGTTGAAAAATCTCTGATTTGTTTTATTGCCGTTGGAACACCTCAGGGCGAGGACGGCTCGGCTGATTTGAAATATGTTTTTGACGTGGCGGAAAGTATCGGAAAATCTCTGAACGGGTACAAGGTTATTGTGGACAAATCCACAGTTCCCGTTGGCACCGCTGAAAAAGTTACAAAAATTATTGCAAAAAATACTTCATTTGATTTCGATGTTGTTTCAAACCCTGAATTCCTAAAACAAGGCGCAGCTGTTGATGACTTTCTGAAACCGGATAGAGTGGTTATTGGCTCAAATTCACATAGAGCGACAGAAATTATGCAGGAGTTGTATTCTCCGTTTTTGAGAACCGGAAATCCTGTTATACTAATGGATGTAAAATCTGCCGAGATGACAAAATATGCTGCAAATTCTTTTCTTGCGGTGAAAATATCTTATGCAAACGAAATCGCAAATATATGTGAAAAGGTCGGTGCAGACGCGGAAATGGTCAGAATCGGAATGTGTTCTGACAAGAGAATCGGATCTCAGTTTTTGTTTGCAGGGCTTGGCTACGGCGGAAGCTGTTTTCCAAAGGATGTAAAGGCAATGATAAAAACTGCTAAAGATTACGGCTGTTCACATGAGCTTTTGGAATCAGCCGATAGAGTGAACAAAGAACAGAGACGAATATTTATTGAAAAAATAAAAAAATATTTTAAAAATGAACTTAATGGAAAAACGTTCGCCATATGGGGGCTTGCTTTTAAGCCTAAAACAAACGATATGAGAGAAGCTCCGTCAATTACTATTATTAATGCTTTACTTGAAGCAGGAGCAAAGGTTAAGGCGTACGACCCAAAGGCAATGGAGCTTGCTTATTCTATATTCGGGGACAAAATTGAGTATTGCAAAAATGCTTATGCTGCACTGGATGATGCAGATGCACTTTTGCTTTTAACGGAATGGAATGAGTTCAGACGTCCTGATTTTGATAAAATTAAACAGCTATTGAAACAGCCGGTAATCTTTGACGGCAGAAATCAATATAGTCCCAAACGTCTTGCAGAAAAAGGCTTTGCGTATATCTGCGTGGGCAAACCGTTTCTTGAGACTGTTGCAAGATAAATAAAAACTATTGCGTTGTGTTTTCAGAATGAACTTTGCTGTTTGGGTTCTATTTTAGCTTCTTTGTGTGAGAATCTCAGTGGGCTATCTGCCACAAGATATAAATTACTTCCTCTGACGTTTGAGAGAGTTGTGAGGCTTGGAGCGAGTACTGACAAAACCAAACTAGTGACGGAGTTGAGCAAGAAGGATATTCAAGGCCTTGCCCAGCAACTTGTCATCCTCAAGCACCAAATCCGGAACAAAGCAACAATCGAGTATGTTCAGGATCTTGCAAACGCCGCAATTTATATACTCCCCCCCCCGAGCCTGTAAGATGCTTAATACGGAAATATTAAAGCTGACACAAACGCCTGTCGCTTCAGCAGGACAGCTTGTATTGAGAGAAAAGTACATTTTGTTTTCCCCCTAACCCCATTAGGTAAAGGGGTTAGGGGGAGAATAATTGAAATGCAATCTACAGCCCCGCCCGAATCCGCCTCTTGGATTACGGGCGCTCGCAAAAAGCGTGGTTTTTGCTCGCATGGGCACTTGCTTCGCATCGTGCCCGCCCGAATCCGCT
>CALUPY010000014.1 GCA_944322755.1 Candidatus Gastranaerophilales bacterium
CAGTTGCCGTATAAATGGTTTACAAAATTCTTAAACCGTCATAACTTACCCAAAATAACATTTCACCAACTCCGCCATACTAACGCAAGCCTGCTGATTTCATCGGGTGAAGATATTGTAACCGTAAGCGGAAGATTAGGACACGCAGATAAAAATGTAACCCTGAATACTTACTCACATATAATTAAATCCAAAGAAGCACAGGTCGCAAATAAAATGGATGAGTTTTATGCAGGGTTAAAAGGCAGGAACTATTAGAAAAAATACAAAAATAAAATTTTGTCAAGTTCTTATATAAATTTTTTACTTTTTATGTTATATTAGTTCTGTACAGAACTATCTTAATGATGGTCAAAATTAATTAGGAAGATATGACAAGTAATTTAGAAAAGTTATATAACGATTTAAACCTTGTTGGTAAGAAAGAGTTTATTCGATTAGATAAAATAGAACAATATCCTCTTAACAATATTTCTTTGCGTTATAAAAATGCTATTGATGAAATGAAACCTGAATCCATTTTTTGTATGGAAAATGAACCTTTGATCTTATTTTTCAATTTAGAAAATGAACATAATAGTCAAGATAAAATAAAAAATATTCAAAAACAAACTTGGAATTTCGATAAAGCACCCATTATTGTTGTATCAACGTCAAATGAAATTGTTTTTTACAATGCTTTTGATTTTGATACTAACAATCATAAGTTATCTATTTTAACAAAATCAGTAAAAGATTTTCAAAATTTTTCATATGAAAATCTTTATACGGGCAAAATTTTTTCTAAATATAGAAATAAGTTTACAGATAAAAATAGAGTTAACACTTTATTATTTCAACACATAATTAGTTATAGACAAGCCTTAATAAAAAAAGGAATGCATCCATCTTTTGCTACAAAATTGCTATCCAGAATTATTTTCCTTAAATATTTAAAAGATAGAAAGATATCTGTAAATAAGGATAATTCTAATATGATAGAGAATTCTTTTGAAAATAAAGATTCATTATATGAATTATTTCGTTACTTAAAAAAAGAGTTTAATGGTGATTTATTTGATATAGAAAAAAATGAAAACACTTTATTATCAGATGAATATATGGATATTATTAAAGGTTTCTTTTATGATAGCGATATTAATGGACAATTAAGATTATTTATTCCATTTGATTTTTCTATAATTCCAATAGAACTGGTAAGTAGTATTTATGAGAATTTTTTGAATTATAAACAATATGAGAATAAAGCATATTATACACCGACATTTTTGGTTGATTATATAATTAATACAACAGTATCTCCTTTTTTAAATGATAAAAATAAAAATAACAGTAACTGTAAAATTTTGGACCCTGCTTGTGGTTCAGGGATATTCCTAATTGAATCTTTAAGAAAAATTATCTATAAAGAAGAAAATATAACTCAAAATAAGATTAGTCCTGAAAGGTTAAAAGAGTTAGTTGAAAACAATATTTTTGGAATAGACAAAGATGAAGATGCAATAAATATAGCAATATTTTCTTTATACATAACTTTATTAGATTACCAAGATCCACGCAGTATTTTAAATTTTAAGTTTCCGCATTTAAAAGATAATAATTTTTTTGTAAATGATTTTTTTGATGAATCAAATTGTTTTAATAATAAAATAAAGAATCTTGATTTCATTTTATCAAATCCGCCTTATGGTGATATAAAAGAAGGCTTACATAACAACTGGTACAAAAAAAATAATATTCCAGTAAATGATAACCAAATTGCAGAAAGTTTTATGGCAAGGGTAAAAGATTTTTGTAATAAACAAACAGTTGTTTCAATGGTTATTACTAGTAAAATTTTTTATAATATGAAGGCTTGTAATTATAGAAAATATTTTTTAAGTAATTTTACAATAAAACAAATACTTGAGTTATCTCCTGTAAGAAAGCAAATATTTAATGCAGCTATTCCTCCAGTATCTATTCTTACATATTCGTATTGTCCAGGGAATAAGAAAACAGATAATAATATTATATATACAAGTATAAAGCCTAATTTATACTTTAAATATTTTAAAATTTTATTAATTGAAAAAAATGATATTAAGTATATTCGACAAAGTTTATTTTGTAAATATGATTGGCTTTGGAAAGTAATTTTGTATGGGAGCATTTTAGACTTTTATTTTATAAAAAGACTTATTGAAGAGTATGAGTTTTTAAATAAACAAAAAAATCAGCTTATTTGTGGTGAAGGAATTCAATTAAGTGGCAGTAGTAAAATGTCTGCTGAATTATTAAATGGGAAGCTTTATTTAGATACAAAGAAGAAACAATTAAAACCATTTTGTATTGAGTATAATGAATTAAAACCTTTCAATGCTGATAATTTGCATAGAAATAAAGCAAATAAAATGGAATTATTTAAGGCTCCTATGGTTTTGATAAAAAAAGGAAACTCTCCTGACTTATCTTGTGTTTCTGCTGTTGCAATTAAAGATATGGTTTATACAGATTCGGTATCTTCTATTAAATTCAAGGATTATGATGAAGATAAGGTATTTAATTTATGTGGTTTGTTTAATTCTTCGTTTTTTACCTATTATATTATGAATACTTCATCATCAGTAGCAGTAGAAAGAAACCAAATTCATATTTCTGAGTATTTAAAAGTTCCTTATCAATTTGATAAAGAATTGGCTAATTATGTAAAAGAAATGCATGAATTATGTTCCTCTTGTAGAGCAAATACTATTTTTGATAGTTTAGAAGATAATCAAAATAAGAAATTATTAAAAGAAAGTTTGATGGTAGCTATAAATCATCAAATAAAAAAGATATATAATATTTCAAAAACAGAAGAGGATTTAATAGATTATGCTATAAATATTTCAATTCCTATTTGGCGATTTGGGGATAGTACTTCTCAAATTCAAGAACCAATACCTTTTAAAAGGGTCTCAAAAAAACAATTAAAAGAATATGCAAATATATTTATTGAAGAATTTGCAGAGCAATATGAAAATTTTAGTGTTGATATATATCCTTTCCAATACTGTACCTTAATCAATTTTAAAGCTAGAGCAGAACAAATGGAAAAACCGCCAATAACATTTTATGAAAATAAAGAAATTGAAAATATTATAAAAATTGTTTCAGATGTTTCAATAAATGATATTACAAACGAAATTTATATAAAGAAAGAAATAAAAGGTTTTAATGAAAATTCATTTTTTGTTATAAAAACAAATGAATATAAGAATTGGCATAAAGCCATTGCCAGATTAGATGTTAACGAATTTTCAAATGCTATATGGGAGGCTGAACTTGAACTCCCTGAATAAGTTGTCTGCTAAAAAGTTTGTAAGGAATAAAACTTATAAACTTCAATTTAATAAAATACTCACCGCTTGTGTAAAAGCTCATTTTAAATTGGTTGAAAGTGAAAAAAAATTAGAAGGATTAGAGGAAGAAATATTAAGAAACAAATTACTTAAATACATAAAAAATAATCAAGGTACTTATGGAATTGCAAAATATGTTTTTGATGCAGAATCTGCAGAAATTGATGAAACTACAGATAAAACGGTTGGTTATTGTGATATAAAAATCACAATACCTTGTTCTTCAAATTTTTCTACAAAAGAACAAAACAAATTCATTATTGAATGTAAAAGATTAGATGGTTTTGCAACAAAAAACAAAGCATATATAGAAAATGGGATGAATCGTTTTATATCTGAAAAATATGTATGTAGGTTGGATGTTTGTGGGATGATTGGTTTTATAGAAAAATCGAACAAAGTTTATAAAACTGACAAAATAGCTGAAATTGTAAATGATATTAATGATAAACTTATTAATGTATATAAAAAGAATGAAACAGAAAAATTACAAACGAGTACAAATATAGACGAATATAATAATAGCTATACTTCCACACATATTAGAGAGAAGTGTCAATTACCATTGCATATTTCACATTTATTTTTAGATATGAATACTTAATTAAATAATGGGATATATTATAGTTATTCATCTTCATAGTTATTATGCCAACCAGCATGTCCTTCACAAAATTCACACCCTGCTTCAAAACTATATTCTAAATCTCCTCCAAGCTGACCTTCACTACACCATTCACAATATTCAATATTATCGTCATATTCTAAACAATTAAGACATATATACTTATCATTATGTTCAACTACGCTATGATAGCCACCACAATAACTACAATTTATTGGGAATTTTTCAAAATAATTATCTTTTGTTGGTGGATTAGAATCCATTATATTTAACAAATCATCTTTTGTTAAAATATGTTTGCAATTTTCACAAAGTATTGAATCTTGTTCAATATTATTTTCATTAACTATTATTTCATTATCACATTCAGGACAATTTATTTTTAATAATGTCATTTTTTTATCACAAACCCAACAATGTCCTTTATATATATATTTTCTGATACATTTTCTTCGAGCATTGATAAGTATGAACAGGTTGGACAATTTATAAATATACTGCCTTCTTTTTGCTTTCTATTTATTTCATCTTTTAATTTCTCAAATTTTGCTTGTAAATATTTTTGACGATTTGCTTTTTGCATTTCTTTATCTAAATTGTCAATTTTATTTGCATACTTAGAAAAAATAAAATTCCAAGTTGCAAAAAGCTGTTTTAAATGTATCCACACTCTGCATTGTTCAATTACAATCTTTTCAATATCATCTGTGGTAGAGTCCGAGTTAGTAATAGCATGATAAAAATGAACCATTTTATTCCTGTGTGTTGCTAAATTTGCAAAACATTTTTGTGCATCTGGATGGATATTTTCATTTGTAATATTTTTTATTGCAGGAATTAAGTCTACAAAATTTATGGATTTAAAATCCCCTTTAAGAAATTCATCCATTTTAGGATTTTTAGCTACAACTAAAGCCCAATGCTCTTTTAATAGCCTTGCTTTTAAAAATAGTTCAACGGCGGAACAAAAATTTATCACAGAGTATTTGGGCTCATGTTCAAATTGTTCTATCCCTCGTTCAAGAAAATCAAAGGCATTTTCAAGTAAACATTGTAAAACAATCTCATTGTTTATAGTTTTTTGTTTTGTTTCAACCATTTTAAATATCCCTATTTATTTAATACTAACATAAAAATAGGGGACTAAAAAGGGACTAATTTTACAAATAGTCCCTAAAAATTATTAAAAACTGCCAAAAGTAAGAACTTTCAAGATTAAACAATACTGGAGATTACGGGATAAAATTTTAAACTACAAAAAGCAGAAATATTTGTTCGAATCCCACCTCCTCCTAATAAAAACGGGCTGAGTTTTCTCAGACCCGTTTTTATTTTGTGTAGTGAGGATGAGAAATCACATTTAGGTGGTATATTTTCTCGTCCACTTTGAGAAAAACAGCCAGTTTGAGATTTTTGCTATTCAAACAATCGGATATTTCGCTTACCCATTTTATAAAATTATCAATAGCTTCTTGATTTTCCGTGGAATTCATTTTGATTTCATCATTTACTTGCCATAATAATTCTATTTTTTGATTTTCTTTTTGGCTGTCTTTTAACTCTCTTTTAAGTGTTGATTTTATGCAAGTTTTAAAGGTTTCATAATCCATACCTGCTGTTAAAGGGGCTTGAAACCTTTTCGAAACCAGTGCACACGCTGTAAATATCATACGATGATACAAATTCTTAATACCAAATTCACTATGTAAACAGTTATTAATACGTGCTGTTAAAGTGTAAATACGTTCTTTATCAATACATTCTTCTGTGAACAATTTAAAATAATCTTCTTTATCTTGAAGTTCATTGGTAACATCAATAGGAATATTATTTTTAAACCCTAAAGTTTTATAACCATTGTGAAGCAAGCCGATGACATGAGTATACCCGGCATCCATAACAATTTGACAATTCTGTTTTATTTCATTAATCCATTTTTTCTTACCAATATCCTCGTTACTGTTTTTGTTTCAAGAATAATAGCAATAGCACCCTTGTCTTTAGGCAAATACCACCCGTCCGGTTTCTTATATACCCAATTGATTAAAAGTTGTTATTTGTCCAACACCGCATTGTACATTTTTTATCTTTGTAAAACCTAATATTTTACAGGCTGTTTCTCTAACTTCATCTTCTGTTAAATATTCAACCAGCATCTACCATCCTTTAATATTTCATCAAACTTACTTGCCATATACAACGGAATATTATAAAGACCATTGTTTATTTCAAAATCCGCAAGTAAAGTTCTTATACTTATCTCGGGTTCAAATTTTTCTCGATAAACCTTAAGACTTTTGGCTTGTAAGTTTGTATTTGCTTTCACTTCAACAGGAATTACATAACCGTCAGTTTGAATAATGAAATCAAGTTTTGCATTACCGGATTTACTTATCCAGTATACAACTTCCATATCTTCAAAAACTTTTAGTTGTTGTAAAACATATTGCTCTGCCAGTGCATCATTGAATTCTGTAAAAATTTTATCTCCTTCAATTAAAGTTCTTGCCGGAAGTTTACTCAATGCACATAGCAAACCGACATCCAGAATAAAAAGTTTAAAAGCCTTTGTATCTTCATAAGCCTTAATTGGTAAAGCAGGTTTTGTTATTCGATTAATTTTATAAACAAGTCCACAATTTATAAGCCAAGATAGTGCTTCTTCAAATTCATCTGCTCTTGCTCCCGATTTCATTTTTTTTATAAACAAACTTTTTGTTTTCTTGAGTAAGCTGGTTTGGAATAGATTCCCAAAGTAAATCAATTTTTAATTTACCTGTAGAAGATATGTGTTTTGAAAAATCCCTTGTATACGCTTCTAAAATATTTTCCTGAACCTTTCGAACTTTTTGAAAATCGTTTGTTTCAAGAAATGTACTGACTACTTCCGGCATACCGCCTATGTAATAATATTTTTTTAGCCATTCAATATATTTTTCTTTAAAAACTTTTATATTTGGTGATTTGGGATTATTTAGTAATTCTATAAAATTACTCTCTCCTATTGCATCAAGAAATTCCATAAATGATAAAGGATACAAATCAAGAAAATCTACTTTCCCAACTGGAAAAGAACTATTTTCATGAAGTGCAACACCTAATAAACTTCCGGCTGCAACTATATTATATTCCGGAGCATTTTCGTAAAAATATTTAAGGGACGTTAGTGCTTTCGGACATTCTTGAATTTCATCAAGTATTATTAGGGTATTTGTGGTATTAATTTTAGAATGAGTTAACTCTAAACCTTCAATAATTCTTTTTGTATTGAAGTCTATCGAAAATAAATCACACATGAGCTTATCTAACTCAAAATTTATATAAATAACCTTTTTGTATTCTGTTTTTCCAAACTCTTTCATTAGCCAGGTTTTCCCGACTTGGCGTGCTCCTCTGATTATCAAAGGTTTTCAATTAGAATCATTCTTCCATTCTATAAGTTTGTTTATTGCATATCGTTTCATATAATTTTTCTCAAATTATATCTTATCAAAACTTAATACTAAAACAAACAACACATTTATACGACATTTTTACAATGGACTTTTTGTATCATTATCACATTTATTCAAATGACTTTTATGACAATTACTGCATTATTTCGAGCCATATTTTATAAAAAATTAAGTCAAATAAAATAAAATTTTTCCAAAATTTATAAGCTATGCAACAAAAAATGAGTTAATCCCGACTCAGTAAAGATCTTAAATTTTAACAGTTATGCTATCTTGCGCTCGTTGAACTTGTTCGGGAATATTGCCTAAAAAATAATTTTCAATATAATTCCAGATAGTTGCGCTATCAAAATTGTTCTGGTACAAGAATGTGAGCATAGCAACAGATATTTTGTGTCTTTGTGCTACTTTTTCCAACAATTTATTATTGTAATATTGCGGTTTTCTTATGACTTCTTCCATTGTTTTAGTTTGGTTGACATAAATATAAATTTGACTGTTTAGACCTCCGCTTGCTTTAAATTTCAGGTAGTTTATTGCTTCCAAGTACCCCAGTGCTGTTATTATTTCTTTAATATCTTTCTCCCCTTTGTTCTTAACTATATAAAGAATGCCATCTTTTTCATTAGTATGTATAAATTTTTTCATAGAACATATCCAATTTATAAAATTTTCAATAGGTCGATTGAAAGTGTATGATTCTAGGCCATCTTGAGTTATTCGTGTTTTCATTATTTCCGCGTTCATTGTTCTATTGTAATTTCTGACATAGTTCTTTATCGTAGCAATCAGTATATTTGCAATACTAGTAGCTCTAAATGATGATATAGCAGTTCTTTTGCTTATATAATTTGCAATATTTTTGAATTTGTCCTTTTCATTTTTGTCAAATTCAACTTTTAAATAAGAACCTGTATCTGCCGAATTTCTTAAGATGAAATCAATTGCGTTTTGTATGTGAGCACAGTTTTCATTTTCTGTAAATTCAAGTTGAATACAGGTTGCGGGAATCATTTTGTTCAGGTTAAATTTATCCAATTCTTTATCTGCCGAGTATAGCAAAAATTTAAATTTAGGAAATGAAAGATTTTTGCTAAAATCTTTTTCCCATATCTTTTGCAAATTTACGGTATATATATTTTCTGCATTAGGACATTCTCTAAAACAAGAAAGTCCATATCTTTTTATTAACCCATCAATAAAATCTCCGGAAATTTCAAAAAATCCCTGAGCAAACAATGTTGAAGGCCTCATCGCAAAAGGAGAAAACCCCATTTTTGATGTATAGTCTTTTTGGATTAGCAAAAGGGCTGTTTTAACCTTTGCAATTAATTCTTCTTGTGAAGATTCACGTGGACCTTCGAAAATATATGTGAAATTTTCTGCATCTACAAGCATTTCGTTTCGTTTTTTTGATAAGCGGGAGTGTATTAAGTTTTCTGAATTTAATTTGATATTAAACAATTCATTAACTTTTTGTATAACTTTAATCAATTGATACTTTTTAACTGTAGATAATCCATGCAGTCTGTTAATATGTTGAAAATCATTACGCATGTGTGAATAAATAGCTTCTCCTTTTATATTTGGATCTCTCGCTGCCCTGCCAATTTCTTGAACATAGTCACACACATTACCAGTTGGGGCAAAGTGACAAACTATTGATATGTCTTTAATATCAATGCCCATTCCAAACGCCTTAGTCGCAAGCATAACTCGTTTTTCTCCGGTTTTAAATAATTCAGCACTTTCTTTTTTATCCTCACTGTTCATAGGACCATAATATTTGGCTATATAATTAGATTTTTCTAAAGTTTTACAATAATTGTAAAAAGACTCTATTAGCGGAATATTGGGAAAATAAATCAAAGTCTTTTTATTCATAATTATTGCTCGGTCAACAGTTTTAAGAAGATCTTCAAATTTTTCTAATTGATACTGTCCTCGTTGTCTTCTTGTTTCTATTTCCGAGATTTTAATATCTATATCATCACGTTTAACATATCCTAAGTATGTTATTGTTTTTCTCATATTTAAACTATCTAACGTCTCTGAATACATATCTTCAACACCGTGATATATAGCTGTTGCCGTAAATGTAGCGATTATAAACGGATGTGAGTTTAAAGACTGCTTTTTCCTTAATTTCTTTATATAATCACCTAAATACCAGTAATCAGGTCTAAATTGTTTGCCCCAGGTTGTTACTATATGAGCTTCATCAATTACAATCAAACCTATCTGTCTATCTCCTATAATTTGGGATATATCACTTCTTGCCAGTAGAGCTTCCGGTGAAAGATACAATATGTGACACTTTCCGTCTTTTATATCTTGCATAATCTCTTCTTTCTCTATTTGAGAAATATCGGAGTTAATTGTTTTTGCATGTTTATATGATAATTTTTCTAAATTTGATACTTGATCATTCATAAGACCTATTAATGGAGAAATGACCAGTGTTACTAAATTGTATTTTTCAGCAAGATATATTGCAGGAATAAGAAACATCGCAGATTTGCCAGCTCCTGTCGGTGCTGTTACAAAGACATCCGAATAATCAAACTCTGCCTTGTTTACTACAGATTCCACTTGAAAAGCTATATCATTTATAATATCTTCTTGTGAAATTTCTTTGACAGTTTTTGTTCCGTTTTGTATATTGTCAATATCATACACTTTTAAAGATCGAAAAGAATCATGTCCCCAATATTGTTTTAAAATATTTTTAAATTCTGGATTATATTCTAATTTTTGTTTGATTTTTGTAATTTTTAGTATTTTTAAGTTCTTATTATATTTTTGCAATAAAGACAGTTTTTCGATGAGTGTTTCTTTATTACCTGTATAACTATCTATATTTGTATAGACAAAATTTTGATTTTGATTAAATAAAATATCTAACAAATTCAGATAATCATCAGGTTCTTGAAGATACAATATTTTATTTTTTGAATATTCCTGATTTTCGTCTATTATTTCTAGTGTATTTTTATTATCAGTATCAAATATGTTTATTGTTTTAATTGCAGAATTATATATCTCTGATTCATCATTGTATCTAACCCAGTAGGAATTGTTTATTTTCTTTAAATTTGAATAAATCTTTGTATATTTTTCACCATCATAAACTTGAATGTCTGAAACAGTGTCATCTGTTTCGTGATCAAAGAAATCGGCAAGCTGCATTTTTGTTTCCAAAGCCAAATCAACATTAAGAGGGTAGAAATTATTAAATATGTTGTTGTTTACTATATAAATATGATCAAACTCTGAAATTATAAAATTATATAAAAACAAAAATTCTTCATAATAAATTATTCTACGCTTAGAATCGTATAAATCCAACCAACTTTTTGTGTTACTTTTGTTAAACAAATCTTGTAAATTTATTTTCGGTAAATGTTGATCCTCAATCCCTTTTAAAACTATTATTGTATTTTCTTTCAAGAGATCAGATATTACAATCTGTACATTATCTCTAATTGTTTTTATCATTCATTTCTCCTTTTATTCGTTTTATTTTGTTTATTATTTCGTTATGAGAAAAAGAATTATCCTCATATGAATTTTGTTCTAAACATTCAAGAACCTTACTGTATAAAATTTCGTAGTCACTTTCGGTTTTATTTAAATTGAGAATTCTACGAATAATCGTATAAATATCAGGAACATAAGAAATATCATTCATTTTAAAATTGTATTGCGGATTATTTTTTTTGATTTCAGGCAACTTATCATCAAAGAAATCTATCATGTCAGGGTTAAAATTTTTTCTTAATTTACGTAACGCTTTTTCTTCTATCTGTCGTATTCTTTCTCTCGTAACCCCGAACAGCACCCCGATCCCATCGAGTGTATATCTTTTTTGTTTATCCAATCCGTAACGCTTTATTATAACTTCTCTTTCCCGAGGAGATAATATAGCCAAATTTTTATTGACATGATACACAATTTCTTTTTCCGAAAAATAATCTTCCGGCCGTTTTATTTGACTACAAAAGCAGTTTACACTGTTTGAAATCGTATCTATAATATTTAGATCTTGATTTTCTCCTATATATGCATCTAAATATTCAGGATTTAAATAATAGTTTTTCAAAATCTTCAGTTTTTTATATTTTTCTTGTTCTTTATCAGAAATTTTGTCAGTATCATCATCTTCTAATTTAGCGAGCATTTTGCTTGCTTTTTTTATATCTTCCCACTTGTGAACCGGGAGCCTGATTAAAAAACCTGTGTTAATAATTTCTCTTTGTATTGCCTGGCTTATCCAGAAAGTGGCATAAGTCAATAAGTTATAGCCTTTAGAACAATCAAATTTTTGACATCCTTTTATAAACCCAATCGTTGCTATCTGAAATAAGTCTTCATCATCTAATTTATGATTATAAAAAAAGCTCTTTTTATTGGCTTGTTTATGAATATACTTCTCATTTTTCTGTATTAACACCTGTAATACATTTTTATTTTTTGTCTTTTGGTATAATTCGACTAAATATTCGTTTGATTCTATAAAAAAAGTGTTTTTAGTTTTATTCAAAGATTTTTTAACGGATCTACTGGTGCTATCTTTCACTGTAACAATAATACTTTCGTGTGGTTCTTCCTGTGTCTTTTTACTTTCTGGAGCTGCTTCATCTGAGTCTTTATCATCAACAAGTTCCACACCGATAGAAAATAATAATTCGCTTACCTGATACTGTTCTTTTCGTTCCAAAAAAGAAAAGATCTTTTCAAAATCAGAGTATAAAAGTTCTTTTCTTACATTTAAATACGGCTTAATATTCTTTATAATTAAATCTTTATTCATTTCTAATTTTCAAATATTACTAATTATACTACTAATGAGAATTATAAAGTATTGTAGAAATCAATATTTTACGCAATTGAAACAATTAGAAATAATATCCGGCCAACTCACCTTTCAGGTTTTAGTACAAACAACCCCACCCTCAAAAAAACGCATAAAAACTTCTTGCCCAAAGAAAAATCACGAAAGCGCAGGAGTTTGCTGATTAAAAAATTTTTCCATTAAAGAATCATATTTGCCCGTACTTTTTAAAATAAAATCACACATCTGCCGAACTGCACCGCGTCCGCCGTTTTTTGTACAAATAAATTCAGCAACTCCCAAAACTTCTTCCACAGCATCTGCAGGTGCACAAGAGAGTCCTACTGTTTTTAAAACGCAAATATCAGGTAAATCGTCACCCATATATGCAATTTCTTCCGGTTTTAAATTAAATTCTTCCATAAAAGCCTGCAGCGCAGCTATCTTATTTTTCTGTCCTTCATAGAGTTTCGTCATGCCGAGATTTTCAAATCTGTGTCTTACGGTACCGTTTTGTCTGGCAGTTATGATTGCGGTAACGAAGCCGGCTCTGTTTAACATTACAATCCCCTGCCCGTCTTTTGCGTTAAAGGTTTTGTATTCGACACCGTTTTCGTCAAAAGTAAGCGAGCCGTCAGTCATTACTCCGTCTACATCAAAAACAACAGCTTTTATTTTAGACGCTTTGTATTTCAAATCCATTACGCAACACCCGCTTTCAACAAATCATGAATATGAATCATACCCTCCGGATGATTTTCTTCATCACAAACAACAAGCGATGTAATAGAATGTTTTTCCATTATATTCAGGGCTTTAGCCGCAAGGTCATTTTTCTTAATTGTTTTAGGGTTTCTTGTCATAACATCTTTTGCGAGCAGACCTGATGTATTTTCATATTTCAAAAGTATACGTCTAATATCACCGTCTGTCAGAACTCCTGTCATTTCACCGGAATTGTTAATAATAATAGCGGTACCGAGTTTTTTCTCAGATATGATAGCAATTGTTTTTTGGAAAGTCGTATTTTCCTCTACTATTGGCAGCGCATCTCCGACTATCATCATGTCAGAAACTTTATACAGTACGCCTTTTCCAAGTGCACCTGAAGGGTGGAACATAAGAAAGTCTTCTTCAGTAAAACCGCGTTTTTTCAAAAGACAAATTGCGACAGCATCACCCATTGCCAGAGTGGCTGTAGTGCTCGCAGTCGGAGCTTTCCCGAGCGGACAGGCTTCTTTTTCCACCGAAATATCAAGAACAACCTCGCTTTTTTGGGCAAGTGTTGAATTTAATTTGCCTGTCATTGCAATCATAGGCACACCGAACCTTTCAATCAACGGCAAAAGGTTCAACAGTTCTGCAGTTTCACCGCTGTTAGATATTGCAACAACAACATCATCACGTGTTATCAATCCTGAATCCCCATGGGTGCTTTCAGCCGGATGCAGAAAATAAGACGGAGTTCCGGTAGATGAAAGTGTAGCGGCAATTTTTCTGCCAATATGTCCGGATTTACCCATACCGGTAATAATAACTCTGCCTCTGCAGTTATATAAAATATCTATAGCTCTGTCAAAATCTGCGCCTATTCTGTCTTTTAACTTCATAATAGATTGTGCTTCTATATCGAGCACTTCTTTTGCAAGTTCTTCAATTGAGCTTATTTTGTTTAAAGTTTGCAGCATATAATTACCCTCTTTTTTCTTAATTATACGACAACATATAATGTATTTACAATAAAAAGCCTCTGAAATTCAGAGGCGAAATCGGTTAGTAGTTTGGTAGTTAGGTTTTATAGAGTTAGTTGTTTAAAAAATAGGAACGTATTTTTGTTTAGGAATTTCTGATTGTATAAAGCTGCTCAATACAAAAAATTTACTATCCCATTCCTGTTTTTTACAAATTTTAACAATAAAAAACGCACCCGATAAAGTGCGTCTTTTATTGTTTAGTAATATCTTTGATAATTTATTGCCCTGTCAGGCATTTCATCAATCATCTTCACCACTTTATTATACATATTTTCCTGAAATTCTTTAATTTCTTCCGGCGTAAAGACTTCGTTTTTATCTTCGGTTTTGGAAAAGACCATGACCGAACTCGTGGGCTTTTTTAACAATTCCATCATAACCGGATCATTATTGTTCAATTCACGAATTTGTCTCTTATAAAGGAACGGATTTTCTGCTTCTATATCCAATATTTTCTTCTTAATCTGTTCAGCCGGAATCAAATATTTGAGTTCTACTCTCATGCCTTCTTTTGGAACCAAAAACAAATAGTCCAGAAAATACAATTTCCATCTGACGCCCCTCAGGGTTATTTCAAATTCATCAGAAAGCTTTTGAAGCCGCGGTTCCAGATTAGCAGCAATATTCCATAATTTATATCCGTTTTGTTTGCATTTCATAAAAGAATCTCTGTCAATGACGACTTTTGCTTTAAAAGACGGAACATTCTGCTGTTTTTTTAATGTAGTATTATTTGTTCTGTACAGGTTTGGTGACGGGGAGATGTTTCTGACTTGCATAATAAAAATTTTTCCTGTGTATTAACCATTCTTTGACTGTTATTTTTATATGTATCATAAAAATATATCAAATGGTATAAGTTCATTTGATATACTTTTATAATTTGTTACAATTTTAGTTTTAAACTTTAATTTCCTGCCGGATTATTTCACGAGTTCTTTAACAAAATTCGGCAGAGCAAAACGTGCAAGATGATAGTCTTTGTTGTAAATCTTACACTGGTTCGCAATTTTTTCCGCTCTTTTTTCATCAATATAACTCAGAGGTTTCACTGTCTCAGAACAGAAACACCAGCTCCAGTATCCGCCGGGATATGAAGGAATAGGCCCTGTGAATGTATCAACAATCGGAAAAACTTTTCTTAGAAGCGGGTACATTTTTTTCATTTCTGCCTGATTTATAAACGGAGATTCAGACTGCGCTGACATAATCCCGCCTTCTTTAAGGGCTTCTTTTACATTCGTATAAAATTCCTCAGTGAACAAACCTTCACCGGGTCCCATAGGATCGGTCGAGTCTATTAATATAATATCGTACTGTGCTTTTTTATCTTTTATAAACTCTATTGCATCTTCAATTCTGACTTCCACTTTAGGGTTATCCAGTTCACATCCTATAGTAGGCAGATATTTTTTGCAGGCCTCAACGACCATTCCGTCAATTTCGCATAATACAACTTTTTTTACAGTATCATGTTTTAAAACTTCTCTGATGGTACCGCCGTCTCCGCCGCCTATCACAAGCACTGATTCAGGATTTTTGTGATTCATCATAGGAATATGAGAAATCATTTCGTGGTAATAAAACTCATCTCTCTCTGTTGTCATCATCAAACCGTCGAGAGTTAAAACCCGGCCCATTGATTCTGTATCAAAAATATCAACTTTTTGAAAATCAGACTGACCGCTGAACAAAGTCTCCTTAACTGTCATACAGCAGCCGAATCCGTCTTTGCTCAATTCACAGTATCTCATATCCAACATAATTTTTTCCTCTTCTTAACTTTTAACGAACGTTTATTATATCACACAAAAATTTGGCAGGGGCAATTAATTTTGCCCCTGTTTTTTATGCGTTTTGTTTCTTCTTAAAGCACATAGGCAGACAAATTGCCGCACATATAAATGCCGACACACCCCAGAATGCCAGTGCACCGTTCCAGCCGAATTTGTCCACAACAAAACCGGTGCCAAGCCCGGAAAGCATTGCTCCAATGTATCCGAAGGTTCCGGTAAAGCCGGTTACCGCAGAGGCAACCTTTTTTGAACTGGACTCAATTGCACATACACCGCCTATAAGCATTTGCGGGCCGTAGGTAAAAAATCCGGAAAAGCCTATCAATAAAATATCGATTACCCCAGAGCCGTTAATTTTAAAGACTTCTTCAAGCTGCTTTCCTGTAAGCGAATAGAAAGCACTGTCTATAAAGTTTGTACCCGTACCGTTAATATAAAGTCCGAGCATACAAATAATTACACCTATCAAAAATATAACATTAATCGGTGCTCTCTGACCTTTAAAGATTTTATCAGAAATCAATCCCGCAGATATCGTACCAAAAAATCCAAACAAAGGCAGACACGCAAGTTTCATAGAAGCAAGCTCGAGTGAATTGTCTTTTGCTTCTACGAGATATTTTATAATCCAGTCCTCTGTGCCGAATCTGATTACATAAACAAAGACATAAGCAAGAGCAAGAGCCCAGACAGCTTTGTTCGTCAGTACATTTTTTACAAGAATCTGAATATATGACATACCGTCATCTTCTGATTCAATTTTTGCAGACTCTTTTGCTTTTTCAGACTCTCTGTATTCTTCAACATCAGGCAGTCCGATTGTCTGGGGTTTATCTCTGAGTCTGTTGAACAGCCATAAAGCAACAAGAATTGCCATAATACCCGGGATATAAAAAGCTGCCTGCCATCCGAATCTCGCTATCAAAAATCCGGAAATAATAACAGCAAGAAAAGTTCCTGTCTGGTGTGATGTTGACCACATTGCCCATTTTGTCGCACGTTCAGAGTTAGAAAACCAATAAGTTAAACTCTTTGCAACAGGAGGAAATCCCATTGACTGAAACCATCCGTTGCAACCCCAGAAAAAGGCAAATACCCACAGCAGAATCGTAGCAGAGGGCAAGCCGAAGAAAGTAAATTTACCCGGAGTAAAAACAAAAAAGCTCAACGCAAAACATATATTAGCAAGACCGGCAAGAATCAAACCCGTGGGTAAAAATTTTCTCACATCAGACCGGTCCGCAATCATTCCGTTTACAAATTTTCCTATTGCATAAGTAAGATACAAAGAACTGCCGATGACGCCCAGTTCAAGATTCGAATATCCGAGCTCCGTGCTCATTGACGGAAGTGCTGCAGCAATATTCTTTTTGCACAAATAAAACATTGCATACCCGATAAAACAAGAATAGAACATTCTCCATCTGAAATGTGCATATTTCTTGTCAATCTCGGATTTGTCCTGTATAGGCTCAATTGGTGCAGGTTCTTTAAAAAATCCTAATATACTCATATCTTCTCCACTATACTTTAACAGCTGCTTTAATTATCACAAAAGCAATCTGCAAATACAATAGAATGTAATGTTTTATAATTATATTTTTCTCGCACATATTTAACTAATGCTCAAATATCAAATCTGACATAATATTAATTAAGAAACGGATAATATTGCGTTTGTATATAAAAATCACGATTTAATACACAAATCGTGATTTTTGCTACAAATTTAGCAATGACAACCTTTTTCACCGCGTTTAAAGAGGGTTTTGAGTATATACAGTTTTAAAAATTGTAAAAATTACACAATTAATATGAACATGACTTTAGATTTTTGTGTTTATATATATGTAAGTATGGAAAGTGAAGGTGTTCATGTTTAGTCCCGAATTTATGAAGTTCTTAATTGGTCGAGACATTAATGATTACGTAGTTGTAGAAAAAGAAGAAAACAACAAAGAAAATAAAATCTTTCGCTATTCTAAATTAGCAACCATCCCCATTGAAATTAAAGAATAGTTAAATAAAAAAATAAGTACAAAAAAACTCACGTATCAGTGAAGGTGAGTTTTTTTGTTACATTAGGTTTGTTTTCAAAACCGGCCGGCTTATATTTTAGCCAATCAGTGCATTTATTTCAGCGACCATTTCATCAGGGTCAAAGCCATGGACTTTTGCACCTGCTTCAAGGTTTTCAAATTTTGCAGCAGCACAACCTATACAGCCCATTCCGTATCTTGCAAAAACTTCCAGAGACTCGGGATATCTTTGCACAATATCTATTATGCTCATATCCTTGGTTACTTTTTCTGACATAATTTAGTCCTTTCCTACATTGATTTTCTTTTTTATATCGTTAATAAGTATTATACATGAAAAACTTACATTTTTACAGAAGAATATTAATACGCTTTGTCAGACAACTCGCTGCAATGAAAAAACACTGCATAAATTTTATATGCAAATTTGACAATGACGAAACGCCGATAGGACTGACCTCATTAGGACTGCAGGTTAATTATTTTGACAGAATATACAAAAACCGATTTAGTAAAAACCGGTTTTTGCATTCTATATCTTCACCAGTGCGAGAACCGCACTATTTTAACTGATTATTTTCCAGAAGAAGCAGCGGCTTTTGCTCTTGCTTCACGGTTTGCACGTTTTTTGTCTTCTATTACTTCCATACGACGGTTGCGTTTATATCCATAAGAGAAGTATATTGCAAGCCCTATACAAAGCCACAGCGGGAAGAGCAAAGCTGTTTTGCCCATACTGATTACTGCAACAACCATCAACGTACCGCATAAAAGTATACCCAGTGCAGGAAATAACGGCGAGCACGGAACTCTGAACGGTCTCGGTCTGTCCGGATCGGTTTTTCTCAGTATTAAAACACCAATACAAACAATTATGAATGATGTAAAGACACTGAAGATACAAAGACTTGCGGCAAGGTTTAAGTCAAGGAATAAACATCCGATGACCATTGCAATCCCGACAACCCATGTAATTACATGCGGAGTTTTGTAAACAGGATGAACCTTTTTCAAAACACTCGGGAAAAAATTGTCTCTGGCCATAGAGAACAAAATTCTTGTTGCAGCGAGCTGCATAACAAGCAGCACCGAAGTCAAACCTGTCAATGCACCAACTGAAATCAGACCGGCAACCCATCCCTGACCAGTAACCTGCATTGCATGGGCAATCGGAGCATGGATATTTATCATATCCCATCTGACAACACCTGTTAATACAAGTGCTACGAAGATATAAACAACCGTACACAAAACAAGTGTGCCTATAATACCTATCGGAATATCTCTCTGCGGATTTTTCGTTTCCTCGGCAGCAGTCGAGATTGCATCAAAACCTGTGTATGCAAAGAAAATAGTAAATGCACTAATCAATACACTGCCCAGCCCGTTAGGCATAAACGGAGTCCAGTTTCCGGGTTTTACATAAAACATTCCGACACCGATGAACAAACCGATTACCACAAGTTTTATGATAACCATTATTCCTGCCATATTTTTTGATTCCGAAATACCTTTGACAAGAATTGCTGTTACAAGCAGTATCATTAATATTGCAGGCACATTGACAGATATCGGTATCAGACCGAACAAATGAGGAATGTGATCTGCCGGATTTAATCCCATTTTTAAATATGCAGCCTTCGCCGTTCCATAATCACTGACAAGCCACAACGGGGGATACATTATATGATGGGCAATACCTTGCAAAAATGCAGGAAGATGAGCAGTATACGGCTCAAATCCTCGTAGAAACTGCAGCAAATATCCTGTCCAGCTGCATGCCACTGCAATATTACCGATTGTGTATTGGAGCATCAAAACCCAGCCTACAATCCATGCAGCAAGCTCGCCCATTGTTGCAAAAGTATATGTGTATACACCGCCAGAAACAGGAATCATTGAAGCAAATTCCGCATAACATAATGCAGAAAATATACACGCAATTGCTGCAATAATCATAGATATGACAAGCGCAGGCCCTGCGCCTGGATGCGCAGCCGTACCTACAACTGCAGAACCGACCATTGAAAAAATACCGGCACCAATTACTGCACCAATACCCAGTATAATCAAATCAACCCAGTTCAGTGTTTTCTTAAGTCCTGTTTGTGCGGATTGAGCAAGCATATCATCAGGATTTTTCGTTTTCAACAATTTTGAAACGAAATGCTCAACCAGCCCTACTTCTGTTACGTCTTGGCTCATGTAAATTTGTCCTTTACTATTTTTTTAATAAGGGGAAACCCAGTTTTTCTCTCTGTTCTACATATAATTTAGCTACCATCGCAGCCATTCTTCTTACCCTGTTTATGAAATTTATTCTTTCATCTTTGCTGATAACACCGCGTGCATCAAGCAGATTGAAAGTATGGGAACATTTTAGAACATAGTCGTATGCGGGGAGTACAAGACTGTTTTCCACGCAATTTTCTACTTCTTCCTGAAAGATATCAAACATCTTGAACAGTCTTTCAGCGCTTGATACCTCAAAATTATACTTAGACTGTTCAATTTCGTTTTGCAGATAAATTTCACCATACTTTAATTCTTTATTCCACATAACGTCATAAACAGAGTTTACGTTTTGCAGATACATTGCAATTCTCTCAAGTCCGTATGTCAATTCCAGTGCAACCGGTCTGATTTCCAAACCGCCGACCTGCTGAAAATACGTGAACTGAGTAATTTCCATTCCATCCAGCCATACTTCCCAGCCGACACCTGCCGCACCGAGAGTAGGAGATTCCCAGTTGTCTTCCACAAATCTGACATCATGTTTTGATAAATCGATGCCCATTGCCTCAAGACTCTTCAGGTACAATTCCTGTGCATTATCAGGAGAAGGTTTTAGAATAACCTGATACTGAAAATAATGTCCGAGCCTGTTTGGATTTTCTCCATATCTGGCGTCAGTCGGCCTTCTGCAGGGTTCAACCATTGCAGTATTCCATGGTTCCGGCCCCAGTGAACGTAAAAACGTTGCCGGATTCATGGTACTTGCGCCTTTTTCTATATCGTAAGGCTGTTGAATTATACATCCATAGTCTGACCAAAATTTAGATAAATTTAAAATTAATTCCTGAAATGTTAAAGCCAATTTATTCTCTATTCCTACACGTTTAGCTCTAATATTATATAATAATAAATTTTATTTTACAAACCATTGTTATAAATAGTTTGTAATTTATGTAACATTCAAGACGCATGCAATACGTGTTTTTCGCCTTTATAACAATTAATTTGCTATGATTGTACCATAGCATTTAAATTGTAACAAAATTCATGTTTTTGCAAATTACTTTTTGTTTTGTCATGATAAAAAAATGAATTACATCTGGTTTTTATTAATTTTAATTTCAATAATTTCTGCGGCAATAACAGGCAGAATGGAATATTTGATAAACGCGGTATTGAACAGTGCGCACAAAGCAATAGAAGTTGCCATCTACTTAGCGGGCATAATGGCTTTCTGGCTCGGCATCATGCGCATTGCGGAAAAATCAAAACTCGTAAATATAATATCAAAATTTCTCGCCCCTGCCGCAAAATTCCTATTCCCGTCAGTTCCGAAAGACAGTCCTGTTATCGGCGACATCGCAATGAATTTTACGGCAAACGCAATCGGGGTTACAAACGCAGCCACTCCGATGGGAATTCAGGCGCTAAAAGGATTGCAAAAACTCAACAAAGATAAAAACTCGGCATCGAATGACATGTGTATGCTTGTCGGAATGAACACGGCTTCTTTTCAGCTCGTTCCGGCCGCTGTTATTGCCGTTCTTGCGGCAAACGGTGCAAAAAATCCGACTGAAATAGTTTTTCCGACTCTCATTGTTACAACAATTTCATTTTTATCCGCAATTATAATTGCCAAAATTCTTGAAAAAATCATGCCTGCACAAAATATAAAAAATACAGAGCAAGCCGGAGGTGAAAAATGACGCTGAAAGCAGTTATGGATGTCATTTCAATCTGGCTGATTCCGTTAATTATAGTTTCAGTATTGACGTTCGGTTTGATAAAAAAAATTCCTATATACGAAACTTTTATTGACGGAGCAAAAGACGGACTAAAAGTCACCGTCGAAATTGTTCCCTACCTGCTTGCCATAATGGTGGCTGTGGGAATGCTCAGAGCGTCCGGCGCAATTGAACTTTTGCAATCAATTTTAGGCGGAATACTGAACAGATTCGACATTCCCGTTGATGTTCTGCCGGTTATGATAGTGCGTTCACTTTCAGGCAGCGCGGTTTTGGGATTGTTTTCCGATATTGCAAGCCAGCACGATGTGGAATCTTACACAACAAAACTTGCTGCAATAATGGTCGGCAGTTCAGAAACCACATTTTATATTCTTGCTGTATATTTCGGTGCAGTGGGAATTAAAAAAATCAGACATGCACTTTTAACAGGAATACTTTCTGACTGTGTAGGGATAATTGCGGCTATTGCTGTTGCACGATGGTTATTTTTATAATATCTGTTAAAATAAATATATAATAAGGATTAATTTATATATGATAAAAAAAGTACTTCTCGGCTTTATGATGTTTTCTGTTTTTCTGCTATGCGGCTGCGGAAAAAAAGAAGAACAACAGCCTGACAAACTTGCTCAGATAAAAGAACGCGGACACCTCATTGTCGGTGTAAAATATGACACAAAGCCTTTTGGTTTTGTAGACAGCGACAATGTTTTAAAAGGCTATGACATAGACCTTGCCAGAGCCATTGCCGGAAAAATTTTCGGAAATGAAAAAAAAGTGGTTTTCAAACAGGTTTACCCGCACAACAGAATTTCAAAATTAAATTCCGGTGAAGTGGATTTATTGATTGCAACGATGACCATAACCCCCCAGCGTGAAGAAGTGGTAAGATTTTCAAAACCGTATTACACAGTAGGACAGGCTATTATGGTGCCAAAAGGAAGTCCGATTGAAACCATAGCAAACCTCAACGGAAAACGAACCATAGTAGTACTCGGTACTACCGGTGAAAAAAACTTAAGAAGATTTGCACCGGAAGCCCGTGTTTTAGGATACAAAACTTATGAACAGGGATTTCAGGCGCTTCGTGAAAAAAGAGCAATGGCTTTCACAACAGATGACACGATTCTCTCCGGATTTGCACAGGATTATCCGGAATTTATAATTTTGCCGCAAAGATACACAAAAGAAGGATACGCCATTGCTATGCAAAAAGGTGAAGCAACAGACTCGCTTGCTTTGGACATAAATCATATACTGGATGATATGACTAGAGACGGAACACTTGTCGCTTTGAAACATAAATGGGTTCCGTCAGAGTCCGACAAAAAAATTCTTTCCAAAAGAATTAAAAGAAAAATAAAATGAGGTCTTTTAGTATGCAAAAAATTTTAGGAATTTTATTCTTGCTTTTTCTGATTGTTCCGGCAGTGCAGGCAGAAAACTACGTTCCCTCGTCAGCAGAATACCCTGCAGACGGAACTGTCGTAGTTAAAGAGTATGACGAACAAATGCAGGCTGCAGACGAAGAAACACAAAAAGCAAAATCTAAAAAATCAAAGAAAAAATTTCCCAGAATAATCAGACCTGCAATATACAATCCTCAGGACTTAAATGCTGGAAGCTATTACAAAAGACGCTATGTCGGATATTAATTATTAATTGTTTCCGATGGCTATTTCCGAAAGAATATCTTTGTAGTTCTTAACCAAAACCTCGGCAAAGTCGAGCGGATCAATCTGAGTGATAACAGCCGCAAGAAAATCGTCCGGAAGTTCCTGTACCATCTTAATCAAATCTTCCGGCTCAAGTTTGTTCATTGCTTTTACAATATCGGGTTTGTCCATTTGTTTGAGCGGGAAAATGAGCGCGTCTTTTGAAAATTCAGTGAAAAGTTTTGGGTCTTCTTTTGTGAGATAAAGAATTATTCCCATCTTTTCTTCTTTTTCAAAACATTTTAACGCTTCTTTAAAATGATCGGGTTTTAAATTATCTAAAAATTGAAAAATCTGTTCCGGCTCCATTTCCAGATTTTCCATCTTTTTACCAGTCATTTTCTTTATGAACTTTTGCATCATTTTATTTAATTTATCAGGGTCGATTGTTTTGATATAGTCCATGATTTTGTCTTTGTCGAGTTTGTCGGAATCAAAAAATTTGTTTATCTCTTTTTCCGGAATCATTTTCAAAAATCTCTCTGGAGAAATTTTGTTAAACAAAATTTTAGCCATTTTTTCTTTTGGCAATTTATATATAAGATTCAGCAGTTTCTCTTTTGTAAAAAACATCAGCCCCATAAGCAAATCCTGCTGATCCAAATACTGAAGCAGATAAATTAAATCCGCAGTATTCATATTTCTCAAAATACGATATCTGTTTTCTGCACTGGCAAGTTTGAACAATTTAAGCAGTTCACGGGGATTGTTCAAAACATCCATCTCAAAATCAGCAGCCTGAGTGTTTCCCTGAGCAGCTTCAGCTTCCATTATCTGGTCAATCGTCTTGTATGTATACTGATTTATACGAGACGTGCCTATTTGATAATTATTTGCAAGATAGCTTAAATCTATGTCTAATCTAATCATTGATGCTCGCCCTGCTTATTGTTTTTCTGCCGGATACATCCAGCCTATCCTCGACCGCAATACGCCGGATGTTTCTATAATAATAAAAACATTTATATACAAAGTATTTAAACAATTTTAGAAATTGTAACCTTTCGTAACAAATATAAAAACTTTTATAAAAAATTAAGAAATGTAAAAACAATATCCTCCGGACGTTAAAAAAAAATCTGTACGAACTTCATGCACTAAAAAATGTCCGAGAAAAATTTGTGATAAGCATCTGCCGAACAAAACAATCCTGTGAATTGTTTTGTGAGAGGTAAGTGACGTGAACGAATTTTTACGCAAAGCGAAGCGAGCAGTAGTGAGCCTGTCTTTGAAACGCAGGACAGGTAAACGACCATTGAAAATGTGAGCAGATGCCTGTGGCGTTGAGCGAAATCTGACGGGCACGCCGTGTGGGGCAAAACAAAACCCGGTACCCTGCGCAGGCGGGCGATGGAACTGAGAAATTCGCAGAATTTCGAAGTGAAATACAAGACCGACAAAGCACAGACATTTCAAAAAAGCCTGCGGCAGCTGCGACACTAGATTAGATTGAAAAAGGAAGCTTTTTATGCAAGTTCAAAAAATTTTATTTTACCCCCAGATAAAAAATCAAAATTCTACCCCCAAAACATCATCAAAAAACAGTGTTCAAGCACCCTCAATTTCCCCATCTCTTCCCCCCGTTTCTGCGAACAATCTTCATGGCTACACGCTCCCTTTGAGCTTTAAAGGTTTCGATTTTCAAAAAACAGTGGACACAAATTATTTTCAGCTGCCTCCCGGTACAAAACCGGATATATTTCAAAAAGCAGCCGCAGAAAATCTTTATCTCGGCAACGATGTAATTGTGACTGCGCCTACCGGTACCGGAAAAACTGCAATTGCACACTATATAATCACAAAGAATCTTGAAGAAGGCAAAAAAACTTTCTATACAACTCCGCTAAAAGCTCTGAGCAACGAAAAATTTAAAGACTTTCAGCGTACTTACGGAAAAAATAATGTCGGACTCTTAACCGGCGATGTAAAAATGAATATCAATGCGCCTATTGTACTTATGACTACAGAAATTTACAGAAACATGGTTTTTGGCAACAATTTCAAAGACAGAAATGAAATGCTCAAAAATCTTAAAACCGTAGTCTTTGATGAATTGCACTATCTTGGGGATGTTGACAGAGGCGGAATATGGGAACAGTCCATAATATTATCCGACCCCAATACCCAGCTTCTTTCGCTATCGGCTACAGTTGGAAATAAAAAAGACGTTGCTGCCTGGATGTCAGAATTAAGACCGCAGGGAAAACTCGAAATAGTTGCGCTGAAAAACGCTGATGACAAATACAATGCTGACATCTCCGCACCTAAGCATACTGTCCTCATAGATGTCCCCTCTGAAAACAGACACGTCGAGCTGGAAATAAATCACCTTCGTACAGAAGCAAAATCACACGAATTTACCCAATTATTTTCAAATTCCATAAACAACAAAACCAATAAGCCAAAAGAACTCACTGCAAACTACAACACTCCTCCGTCAATGGAGGCCTACTCCAGAATTGTTCAAAAATTACAAAATGAAGACAAACTTCCGTCTATTATATTTATATTCAGTAAAAAAGGCTGCAATGCAGTTATGAAATATCTGACAGAATTCGGCCCCGAACTCACCTCAGAAGAGGACAAGAAAGAAATAGAATCCACAATTACAAAATACAGAAGCCAGGGCAAATATCTCGGAGAATCCCTGAACTTTAAAGCACTGTCAAAAGGCTATGCAATGCACAACTCGGGACTTCTCCCCACACAAAAAGAACTCATAGAAGAACTGTTCCAGAAAAAAC
Organism: Candidatus Gastranaerophilales bacterium; assembly: GCA_944322755.1. Classification (GTDB taxonomy): domain Bacteria; phylum Cyanobacteriota; class Vampirovibrionia; order Gastranaerophilales; family Gastranaerophilaceae; genus CALUPY01. The sequence goes on from CALUPY010000014.1 coordinate 26,329, forward strand.
TTATAAAAATTGTTTTCGCTACAGAAACACTTTCCGCTGGTATTAACATGCCCGCAAGGACAACAATAATCACCGCTGTACGCAAACCTACAGAAACACCAGACAGCACAGACGGCAAACGTTTTCTAACCCCAAATGAATTTCATCAGATGGCAGGACGGGCAGGAAGACGCGGGATTGACAAAAAAGGTTACAGCTATGCTCTGAGTGTCAATGACGCACAGCAGGAAAAATTTGATGAACTTATAAACGCTCCGAGCAATGACCTCAAAAGCGCATTCAAGCCCGACTACTCATTCATTGCCGGCTACTATGATTTTACGCAGGATGATGAATATATAAAACAGCTTTTTGAAAAATCTTTCTTTGCTTACAATGAAGATAAAAATACACAGGCTGCTAATGCCGAACGGCTTCTCAAATTATTTAATACAAGAAAGGGTATACTCAGGAGAACGAATTTTCTAAAACCTGACAATACACTCACACAAAAAGGGAAAATGCTTACCCGTCTCAACGGTTACGAGCAGATACCCATAGTTAATGCAATTTATAATAAGGATTTACAGAATTTTAATGCAATAGAGCTTGCGTCTATTGCAGCAGCATTTGCGAATATAGAACCGCAGGCAACAGATAAGGAAGAAAGTAAAAAAGAACGCCAGAATACGGTATTTAAAAGCAAAGACCAGAAACTGGAAAAATATATCTTAGAATTTCAAAAAACACTTTCTGATTACAACGGTTCAATGAAAAAACTCGATAAAAAATTTAAAAAATGTGCAATGAACAAAGACGCCATCACACATGTCTATGAATGGGCAGAATCCAACTCAATTTTCAAAGATTCACGCGAAAACTGGAACAGATTATATTTTGGATCCTCCAGAGACACCATCAGAGATGAAGGCTCTATGTTTAAAGAAATCACAATGACTGCCGACCTTCTGCGACAAATGGCCGACATCGCAAAAACAGGTGAAGAAACGTCAAAATCAAAAGACGACATTCTGTATTACAAAAAACTTCAAAATACCCTGAAAGAAGCAGAAAAACTTATTAGCAAAGAGCCGGTTGCTGACTCAAGGACTGTAAAATAAAAATGCTTTATTAAATTAATTCTGATATCCCAGACGGAATTTTAAAACAAATAATTTTTAACATTTTTATAATGTTTAAATTCTTGTAAATTCTTTTTTCTCGTGGGATAATCTGACTATAGAGATTTATAAAAGTCGAGGCAGAAAAGAAGGAGAAAACTATGCCAACAATTATCGAAGATGTTAAAGCCAGACAAATTCTGGACTCAAGAGGAAATCCGACTGTTGAAGTAGACGTAACATTATCTTGCGGCGTTGTAGGACGTGCAGCTGTTCCGTCAGGCGCTTCTACAGGTATTTTTGAAGCTCTTGAAATGAGAGACGGCGACAAATCAATCTACTGCGGAAAAAGCGTTTTAAAAGCAGTAGAAAACGTAAATACTATTATCGCTCCGGAACTTATCGGAGAAAATGCAGCTGACCAGCAGGCAATTGACAAACTTATGCTTGAACTGGATGGAACTGAAAACAAATCAAAATTAGGCGCTAACGCTATTCTCGGTGTTTCGCTTGCTTGTGCAAAAGCTTCTGCAATGGCTTTTGAAATGCCTTTGTACAGATACTTAGGCGGCATCAATGCTACTACACTGCCTGTTCCGATGATGAACGTTTTAAACGGCGGTGCACATGCTGACAACAACGTTGACTTCCAGGAATTTATGATTACTCCTGTAGGCGCATCTTCATTCACAGAAGCTATCAGAATGGGCGCAGAAGTATTCCACAACCTGAAATCAGTTCTTAAAGCTAAAGGAATGGTTACATCAGTAGGCGACGAAGGCGGATTCGCTCCGAACCTTTCATCTAACGAAGAAGCTCTTCAGGTTATTGTTGAAGCTATTGAAAAAGCAGGTTACACTACTGAACAGGTTAAAATCTGCTTAGACGTTGCTTCATCAGAATTTTATGAAGACGGAAAGTACAACCTTGCAGGTGAAGGCAAAGTTCTTTCCCGCGAAGAAATGGTTGAATTCCTCGCTAACTGGGTTGAAAAATATCCTATCATCTCAATCGAAGACGGCATGGCTGAAGAAGATTGGGAAGGCTGGAAAATGCTCACCGAAAAAATCGGCGGCCACTGCCAGCTCGTAGGCGACGACCTGTTTGTTACAAACACTAAGAGATTAGCTACAGGTATTGAAAAAGGCGTTGCTAACTCTATCCTCATCAAAGTTAACCAAATCGGTACTTTGACAGAAACATTGAACGCAATGAACATGGCATTCAAAGCAGGCTACACAGCAATTTCTTCTCACCGTTCAGGCGAAACAGAAGATACGTTCATTGCTGACCTCGCTGTTGCAACCAACTGCGGTCAAATCAAAACAGGTTCAGCTTCAAGAACTGACAGAATCTGCAAATACAATCAGTTAATCAGAATTGAAGAAGAACTCGGCTCAGCTGCAAAATATCCGGGATTGAAAGCATTCAACGGCCAGTCCTCTAAAAAAACAGCATGCTGCTGCAAATAATTGATTGTTAATAAAAATCAAAAAACGGAATCTGATTTTTCAGGTTCCGTTTTTTCTAAAACATGACTATTTTAAAATTTTCATTAAACAAATAACAGAAAATCTCCTCCAAAAGTATGAAATAATTCTCTAAAGCCAAATCAAAAGTTAACTTATACCGTAATTGATAGTATAATCTTTAATATAGGCAGGTAAAATTTACAGATGAATTTTAAGGATATCTTAAACAACAAGCCATTACTGTACGGGATAATAGGGGCACTGGTATTGTCGGTTGCGCTTATTATAACCATCGGGTTTGCAATATCCGCAAAATCAGGCGACGGTCCAAAAGCTGTAAAAGAAAAAGTTATAAAAGAAAATCTCGACCTGCTTACAACAGATAATCTGGGCAAAGCCATAGAAATACAAGCTCTGCTTGCAAGAGAAGGCATAAACATCCAAAGACGTGTGGATGGTACAAAATCCACTCTTTATCTGCAAAATTACACTATGTCAGAAAGAGACAGAGTGCTTCTTGCTATTGTAAAAAGCGGATTGATGGATCAGAACGTCGGACTTGAAATATTTGATAAAGGCGACTTTACCTCAACAAAAGAAGACAAAAGAATCCGCCTTGCAAGGGCAATAAACGGCGAATTATCAAGACTCATCAGAAAAATTCCGCCTATTGAAAATGCTTCGGTATTCATTTCAATCCCTGAGCAGACTATGTTTTCCGCTGACCAAAAACCGATAACAGCAACCGTCCAGGTCGTTATGCCCAGCGGTGAAAAGCTTGACCCGATGAAAATTAAAGCTATAAGAAACCTGCTTCTGGGCTCTATTAACGGTCTGACCTCAGAAAATATTTCGATAACAGATACAAACGGCAATGTCTATGACAGCATAATAACTGCCGAAGATGATATACTGCAAAAATTGCAGGAAAACGATGCTTACATGCAGCAAAAAGTCAGCAAACAGTTAGATAAACTTGTCGGCAAAGGAAATTATGTAGCGACAGTAAGCACGTATTTAAGAGAATCTCCTATGGACAGGTCGACCATAGACTTTGACCCGAACAAAAAGACCGCTGTAACCGAACAGACCTTCTCGGAAGGGCTCGGAGACCAGACCCGGGATTCTAACAAAGGCATAAATGCAGTGAGCGTCTACCTGCCTAACGGACTGCCCGCGAGCAATGCCGACTCATCCCAGGACAGAAGCTACTCAAGAACAGCACGAGAAACCCAGTATGGTGTTGCAAAAGTTCAGACCAACGAATTTTTGAAACCCGGTGTTGTTGAAGACATCTCTATTGCTGTAACCCTTGAAGAAAGCGCAATTCCTCCGAATACAACTCTTGAAGAAATGAAAGTCTTAATTGCAAATGCAGCTTCTCCAAAAGCTTCTCCTGATAATGTCCAGATTGCATTCTCAGACACAATTGACCCGTTCCTTGCCGGGGACAAACCGGAAGCACTGCCTAAACCCGATGCAACCGGAAACCCGTGGTGGATTGCTATTGCGCTTATTGCAATAGGGCTGCTTGGCAGTTTAAAATTCCTTTCTGACAAGGTAAAACAGGCACAGGAAAAGCAAAGACAAGAAATAGAAATGCTCAGGGAAAAAGCTCTCGAGCAGGAAAAACAGCTCAGAGACGTAAACCTCAAAGCAGCAGAACTTATCGAAAAACAGGCGCAAATGTCACAGGGGCTTCTTGAACAGAGAAACCAGTCACTGCCCGAGATAAATTCTGTTCTGGAAGAGTTGAGCGATGAAATGGAAGACATTGACGATGAAGATATAGCAGAACATGTAAAAAGCTGGATAGAAAAAGCTTAAAATAAGACAACAGGGAGAGGGATAAATGCCTATAGAAGGATTTGATTACAAAGAGTTTGCGAAGAATCTTGCAGAACAAGCAGGACAGGTTATCCCTGGGGATATTTCAGACCCTGACAAACAATACATTGTAAACATTGTCTACAATTTCAGCTATATGGCCGGCGAAGCTCTGTTCAACGATGCAAACCTGAACTTTAACGCGCAGCAGGCAATGCTAGTCACCCAGTTTATCGGCGAATGGTCATTCCACAAGTCAATCGACGTTATAAGAAGCGGTATAAACCCGCAATTCAGAGACGGAATAATGCAAAAAATTGCATTCACTGTTTTTGAAATAGCAAAACAGGCTATTCTAAAAAATATGACGCAGGATGATACGATTAATATCGTTGAATTTCACGTCAAAAAAGCCTATGTAGAGGCACTGCAGGAATTAAAAAATAAAGGCGTCATAAACGAAGAACAGTGCGCAAATGCCGAAAAACTTTCGAACATCGATGATATGGCACAGCAGGTGCAGGAACAAGCCGCAGCCGCCGCAGAAGCCGGAGGCGGAGGAGAAGTTGAGGATGAATATGTCAAAAACATGAGTGACAATAAAATCCTGAAACTCGCAACGCTTGCTATGGTGCTAAAAAGACTTCCCGAAAATAAACGCGCTGCAGTTCTTAAAAAAATAAGTCAGGAAGACAAAGGTGTGCTTGAAGAATATGCGCAGATGGATGATTTAGAAAGCAAAATTGACCGCGGCATTACGGCAAGATGTGCCAGAGACCTGAAAGACAGTCTGCCTGAGCCTAAAAATATAAACCCTAAAAAAGTCTATGACAGATTATATAAAATTGTAAAAAATTCGGATATTTCAAAACTTTCTAATATTATAAAAAAAGAGCGTGAATGCGTAAAAAGACTGATTTCCGGAGTTTACGAAGCGGAGGATCCGGAAGTTCCGCCGAGAGTAGTTGAAATAATCTGCGACCATCTGGAAGAAAAACTGCAATGATAATAAAAAAGAAAAACGCACAACCAAAACCCAAGCCTATACAAACGGAGACACCAAAACCCAAAATACCTGCTCCGCAGCCGGCTCCTGCCCAAATTCCGGATTCCAGCCCCATGCCTGTGCAACCCGGGCCAATTCAAGAGCCTGAATCCGAACAAAATACTGCTTTAGAAAATCTTGAAACAGAAATTCTAAATGATATTGAAGAACCCCAAACCTCTCCGGTTTCACAAGATGATATAATACCAGAACCGCAGCCGGAACCGGAACCTGAGCCCGAACCGGAGCCTGAGCCGGAAGAAGAAGTTATAGATTTATTTGAAGGGTTTGATTTACAGAATATTGATTTCACTCAGAGACAGGAAAGAAGACGCGGAGACCGCAGACGCGGTTACAGAAGGGTTGATGACAGAAATCTTGTTTCCCGCGCACAGGCAGAAGCTATTGCGATAAAAGAAAAAGCCTATCAGGACGGTTATAATAACGGACTTGTGAATGCGCAGGATACGATAGATGATTTAAAGGACAGTATTGCTGAATTTATGGGTTACAAACATGAAATTTATGAAAAAATGTGCGACCATTTTCTAGATTTATCTGTCAAAATTGCGGAAAAAATCATAAAAAAAGAAGTAAAATCGAGCAAAAGCGTTCTAAAAAACATAATAATGGGCGCACTCGAAGATATTGCCAAAGGTGAAACTAAAATTATACTTAAAGTAGCACCTTCGGATGTAGAATACACGAAAGAACTCGTACCGGGTATTTTGTCAACCGGACAAATCGAAGCTAAAATCTATGTAACAGGCGATGATGATGTTGAAGATGGTAGCGTAATCATTGAAACATCAAACGGTCTAATTGACGCAAACATAGATACCCAGCTCGAGGTAATAAAAGAATCTTTCAAACAAATTTCATCACCTGACTCATCTTCAGAAAATCCCGATGAGGATGACTATGACGACGAAGAAGACATAGAAGAAGTTGACGATGAGGATGAAATAGAAGAAGACACGGACGAAGAACCGTAAAATAAAGGAGCTAAAACTTGGCAAACCAGCAGGCAGGCGGAGTAAATCCTATAAGCGAAATTTCATTGGCAATATTTGTAATAATGCTGATACTTATCCTGCTTATTGAAATGCCTACCTGGATTATCAATTTTTCAATAAGCTTGAATATCACAATCGGTATTGTCTTGCTTATGATATCTCTGTATGTTCAAAAACCGCTTGAACTTGCAGCATTTCCGTCCATTATTCTTATTGGTACAATGTTTCGTCTTGTGCTCAGTATTGCTTCGACAAGACTTATTCTAGCAAAAGGAGAAGCCGGCGAAGTAATCCACGCGTTCGGGACATTCGTCACAGGCGGTAACTTAATCGTAGGCGGTGTTATATTTATAATCATCACTATCGTTCAGTTCATGGTAATCACAAAAGGTGCTGAACGTATAGCAGAGGTCTCGGCAAGGTTTGCACTGGACGCGATGCCCGGTAAACAAATGACTATCGACGCGGATTTTAATGCCGGATTGATTTCACCTGAAGAAGCGGTAAAACGAAGAGAGGATCTACAAAGAGAATCAGCGCTGTTCGGTTCTATGGACGGTGCCATGAAATTCGTAAAAGGTGATACGATTGCCGGTATAATTATCGTAATCATAAACATCATAGGCGGTTTGTGTATCGGTGTTTTGATGAACGGAATGCCGGCTGCCGACGCTGTTTCAAAATATACCGTATTAACAGTCGGTGACGGTCTTGCGTCACAGGTTCCGTCGCTTTTGATGTCAATCTCAGCCGGTATCGTAATGACCCGTTCATCTGCAGCAAGCGCCAGCTTAGGCGGAGACCTTGCGGCACAGATTATGAACAAACCCTACAGCTTGTTTTTCACATGCGGATTTTTGCTTTTGATTGCGGCAACAAGCAGTATAACCGGTCTGCCCTGGTTCCCGTTTGTTGTATTTACCATAATTATTGCAATAGCCGGATTTTCTGTACTGGTCAATCAGGATGTACAGGCTCAACTCGGACAACTTGAACACGTACGCCAGAACATGCAAGACCTTGTTAACCCGAATAAGATGTATGAACGTCTCGGCGTTGATGTATTGAGTTTACAGGTAGGCTCAGGCTTGTTGCCGATTGCAGACCCTGATCAGGAAGGTCAGCTGCTTGCCAAAATTGCTGCCCTAAGACAGCGTGTAACAGACGAACTCGGATACATTATACCAAACATAAGAATTATGGACTCGTCAGCACTGGATGCTAACGAATATTTGATAGCAATAAGAGGAAACACTGTTGCGACAGGTTTTGTATACCCCGGGAAATACATGATTATTGCCGACCAGTGGGACAGCACCGGAAAGCCTACCCCTGCCGATGCAATCGTAAATATCGACCCGACATATCAGGCGCAGGCATACTGGGTTTCTCAGGATGATATAGACCCCAACGACGGACTCACTGCCGTAGACTCCGTTGACGTAATCGTTACCCATCTGCAAGAATGTGTAAGAAAATACGTTGATGAAGTTATGACAAAAACCGATGTACTGAAACTCATGGAACTTGTAAAAAGCCAAGACCCGACGCTTGTTAATGACCTTATCCCGACAATTATTTCAACAAGCGACCTCAGAAAGATTTTTGTTAACCTGATACGTGAAAAAGTTTCAATAAAAGATATTATATTTATATTCGAACGACTTTGCGATTATGCAAGATTTTCAAAAGAGCCTGATATCCTTTCAGAGCGTATCAGAGCGGCTCTTGGCAGACAGATATGTCTGGCACACACCACAGAGGACAAAGTTCTTTACGCACTGACACTTTCTTCAGAATGGGAAAAAACACTTGATGACAGCTGCCAGAGAACAGAGCTGGGGACAATGTTCCTTTTGAATCCTATGCAGGTGCAGGATTTGATTGAAACAACAGCCTCCACTCTTATGAGAGCACACCAGACAGTAGGCAGACAACCGGTTATCCTTTGCTCTCCGAGAATAAGACTGCCCTTGTACCAGCTTCTTGAACGTCATATTCCGACGATTGTGGTTATTTCCTACAGTGAATTGATTACGGATATCAAAGTTGAAGCAGTAGACACAATCGGCGAAACCTATGCACAGGAATATGATATGGGAGGCGGCTAATGATAGTACAAAGCACTGAACGCTCAATTGAATACTTAAAAGCCAGAGCTTATGAAATTTTGAATAACACACCTCTGTATCAGTACAAAGGCTCTGTATCAAAGCTTCTGGGATTAACAGTAGAAGTCCAGCTTCCGGGGCTGAAAATCGGCGACCTGTGTTTTATTGAAACCTATAACGGCGAAAAAAAACCTGCAGAAGTTGTTGCCTTCAAAGGCGATACTGCCCAGCTTCTGCTTTTATACGACGGTTCCGGTATCGGACAGGGAAGTCTTGTACAAACAACAGGCACACCTATTATGATTCCGGTCGGAGATTTCCTGCTCGGCAGATTGATAAACCCTATGGGTGAACCAATAGACGGCAGACCTCTCGATACTGCCGGTGCAAATTTTGTATCCATAGACGGTCCTGCGCCGAGTCCTTTTGACAGACCGATTATCAGTACAATGTTTTCAACAGGTGTCCGGGCAATAGATGCGGCAATGACAATGGGCGCAGGCCAGCGTATGGGGCTGTTTGCAGGCTCAGGAGTCGGTAAAAGTACAATGCTGGGTATGATTGCAAGAAACTCTGATGCGGATGTAAACGTTGTTGCACTGATAGGAGAACGCGGCAGAGAAGTCAAAGAGTTTATAGAAGATTCTCTCGGCGAAGAGGGTATGAAAAAATCCGTTCTCGTATGCTCAACAGGAGACCAGCCGCCTTTGATTCGTCAAAAATGTCTGCAAGCAGCGACTTCTGTCTGTGAATATTTCAGAGACCAGGGGAAAAAGGTGTTCCTCATGACAGATACAGTAACCCGTTGTGCAATGGCAGGGCGTGAAGTCGGACTGTCTATCGGAGAACCGCCTACAATGAAAGGCTATCCGCCTTCTATTTTTTCCTGGCTGCAAAAAGTTCTTGAACGTGCAGGAAACAGTCCTAAAGGTTCTATTACCGCGCTTTACACCGTACTTATGGAAGGTGACGATATAAACGACCCGATTGTCGACACAGTCAGAGGTATCACGGACGGGCACATCTTTTTAAGCCGTAAAGTTGCAGAAATGAACCACTATCCGGCAATCGACGTGCTGGGAAGCATTTCAAGGCTTATGTCCGCTATAGCGACTCCCGAGCACAAAGAAGCCGCAGCAAAAATGCGCCGCACAATGGCACTGTACAGAGAAAACAAAGACTTGATTGACGTAGGTATGTATGTGGCAGGTTCTAATCCGAGACTGGACACGGCAATTCAGCTTATGCCACAGATAAACGCATTCCTGCAGCAACGCGTAACAGATACAGTCAGTATGGATACTACTATAAATACACTCATTGACATGATGTCAGGTGTGGATATATAAAAATATTTAAAAAATTTTTATATAGTCAACTGACTCAGACTGCTTATTGATCCTGTGCAAGAATCAATTTCTGTTCATCACGAACAAGTCCGACACAGGCAACAAGTGCATGGTGGCACTCGCACAAAATACCAGCTCCGGCGCTATTCTCACTCCGTGTAAACATCTACAAGCGAAGTCACACCTCAACAATTTTCATATACATGCCTGTTGAGTGGATATTTTACGATTATATTATTCCAACCTGATTTCTGCCATTTTCTTTTGCTTTATAAAGACCGTCATCAGAATGTTTTATCAAATCAGCCGGTGTTTCTCCGTTTTCAGGATATGTTGCAACCCCGAGACTGATAGTCACATGTTTTTCTATACCGTTGCCGAGTTTAAAAGGTTTTGCGGCTACTGCATCACAGATTTTTTGTGCAGTCACAATAGCGTCCTGTTTATTTGTATTTGTAAGAATTATAGACATTTCTTCACCGCCGTATCTGCATACAACGTCTGTTGAGCGGACATTTTTCTTTAACACCTGTGCAACTTGTCTCAAAACTGCATCTCCGGCTTGATGTCCGTATGTATCATTGAATTTTTTAAAGAAGTCGATGTCTATTAAAATCAGAGAAAATTCAGAGTTATATCTTTTGCATGTTGCAACGTTCTGCACCATCTGTTCCTGAAAATATCTGTGATTGTACAATTCAGTCAGACCGTCAGTTGTCGCAAGCGCATATGTATAATCAAAATCTCTGGATTTTATAATATATTTTGCGATATAAACGGCAATAAACACGAGCACAACCGATGCAAGAGGCAGCACAAGCCCTATCCACAAATTGAAATATTTCATTATCAAATAGTTAATAACAATGTATATTATGGTAGTTAAAAGCGCTGTTACAGAAGATATAAATGTTGAACGTACACGGATGACCAGTATTCCCACAAAAAGGCTGAGTATTAAGCTAATCATTATATCAGTTTTTGTATCACTTCTTTTTATAAAATTCTGGTCAAGAAAATTGTTGAGCAGAGTCGTGTGTATTTCGACGCCGGGAAGCTTGTCGTCAGTGGGAACACTTTTTATATCAAAAAGCGATGTTGCACTTGTCCCGATATAAACGATTTTGTTTCTGAAAAAGTCATCAAGCAAAAGATGTTCACCCTCGTACATCTCCCGCTCTATCTTCCACATCGGGATAGTAATGAACGCAGATGGCTCGGTTTTATTCGCTTTGCCGTACCAGTTGAGGATTACTCTCCCGTCAACAGTGAGGGGAATTTTTTTGTCTCCTATCAAAAGGTTTCTGTTCTCATCCACAACGAATTTTTCAGATATATTCTGCCCCTGTCTCTCCAAATATTTTTGGGCAACTTTAACGGCAAGATAGGGATAATAATCTTTTTTATACATTGCAAAAACCGGAACATCTCTGGTGATTCCGTCCTCTGCGCGCATAATATTTATCTGCCCGATATTCGGAGTAGATTTCATTATATCATCGATGATTACACGGCAGTTCGGATATGCAAATGTAACCAGAGGAATATCCGCATTATTAACTATTTTTGCCTTTAAATATTCAGGCAAATCCGCAGGTTTTCTCAATGTTTCTTCCAAATCGTCAAAATTTATTGCAGTAAAGACGTTGTCATATTTTGAGATACTTTTTGCAAGTTTTGCATCATCATTATTGCTGCTTTTTATGGACTTAACAAACATTAAATCAAATGCAATGACAGCCGGCTTTTGTGCCTGCAGATATTCAATCATATCCGCATAAATACCGCGGGAAATCGGCCATTCGCCATATTTTCCGAGAAGATATTCATAACTCGCATCGTCTACTGTAATAACGGTAATATCTTTATTCGTAAATCTTTTATTTGCAGCAATATTCTGACGTACATCAAAGGTTTTGTTCTCAATGGTTGTGAAAAAACCTCTGACGTGTTTCTCGCCGAAAACGAATATGAACAAAGCAAACGTTATCAGGATATATATTGAATACCAGAAATATCTTTTAAAAGAATCTTTTTTTATAAAATCCAAAAATCTGTGCAATAAATTACTCATAATCACAACACTTCACAATTAGTTCTGCAAACAGTGTTCTCAGATATAAGACTGTTAAAATCCAATAATATATCAGTCAGGTTAAATAACTCATCAGGATTTTGCAAATATTTCAACAGACATTCTTCATTCAGATTCATGAAAACACTCACTCTATAATCTAATTTGGTGCCGCAGAATGTCTGTGAATCCAGTCCTTGTCATAGACGGTTTTGACAGCCGGAAACGTTACACCTCTGACTAGGAGAATTAATCGTTCCCGTTCCCCAATAACGGGGAGTGGAGCTAAATTGTCAGCCTGACCGGATTTTGGTAAGTAAAACCGGCATCTGCTCACCAATTACTTTACAATTGTGCCAGAATATGCCCGTTCATAAATCAACCTAACGGTGAATTTTAAAGGTTTAAACCATACATCAAAAAGAGTAAAAAAATTAAAAAACTCAATCGTATTCAGTATATAGAAATTTAATGCTATAGTTTGTTATATAATATTTTTATAGAAAACATGAAATATAGAAGTACGCAGGTGTTTTAATTATGAGTCAAAAACAAAGAATAGTATCAGGTATGCGCCCGACAGGAAAACTTCATCTAGGGCATTATCTAGGAGTTTTAACGAATTTTGTTAAACTTCAGGAGGACTACGAATGCTTTTTCTTTGTTGCGGACTGGCATGCCCTCACTACTAAATCACAGGAAACTGAATCTCTGAAAGAGAATGTCCTAAATGTTGTGCTTGACTGGCTTGCTGCGGGTGTTGACCCGGAAAAAGCGGTAATATATGTCCAATCCCGGGTGCCCCAAATCGCAGAACTCCATATTTATCTCAGCATGATTACACCCCAGAACTGGGTAGAAAGAGACCCGACCCTTAAAGACCTTGCGAAAATGGTCAGAACAGGACAGGATGACAATAAGTCCGGCATAAGCTACGGACTGCTGGGTTATCCGGTGCTTATGGCCGCTGATATAATGATGTTCAATGTCGATGCTATACCTGTCGGAATTGATCAGGTTGCGCATATTGAAATAGAAAGAGACATAGCAAGAAGGTTTAACAATATTTATAAAACTGATTTGTTCAAAGAAGCAGTGCCGAAACTTACCGAAGTTCCGCTGCTAAAAGGTCTGGACGGCAACAAAATGGGCAAATCGTTCAATAATGATATAAAAATATCAGATGATGAAGAAACTACCGCAAAAAAAATAATGACAGCTATCACTGACCGCAGCCGTGCAAGAAAAGATGACCCCGGTCATCCTGACAAATGCGAAGTTGCATTCACATACTGGCAGGCTTTTGCTGACAAAGAAACCTTAAAAACCGTTGAAGAAGAGTGCAAAGCAGGAAAACGCGGCTGTGCCGACTGCAAAAGACAGCTAGGATGTCTTGTTAATGAAAAACTTAGACCCTTACGAGAAAGAAGAAAATACTACGAAAACCATATTGAGCTCGTTCATAAAATCCTTGAAGAAGGCTCGGAAAAAGCCAGAATTGAAGCGGAAAAAGTACTAAAAGAAGTAAGAAAAGCCGTTAAAATGTACTAATAATGCATTTTGTACATTTTTTACAACTGATATACCTTTATCAGGTGTCAATTGTCCATTAATTTTTTCTCGTTGTATAATAGTTTTAAGAAATAATAAACAAAGGAAAAATCAATGCAACAGACATTAGAAACAATTCGTACGAATGCTATTTCTGCTATTGACTCTGCAGACAGCACATCAAAACTTGAAGAAATCAGAAATGAATACCTCAGCAGAAAAAGCGAGCTTACCAATATAAAGAAAAATTTGAAAGATTTATCCAATGAGGAAAAAAGAATCATCGGCCCGCTTGCAAACAGTGTTTCTTCTGATATTGAAACGAAACTAAATGAAAAATACAATGTTTTATACAAAAAAGAACTTAATGAAAAACTTGAAAAAGACAGAGTAGATGTTACTCTCCCGGGTTCATTCGTTCCCTACGGAAAAGTTCATCCCCTGACGAGAACAATTGACGAAATTGTTGAAATCTTTCAGGGTATGGGATTTTCACTTGTTCATAACGAAAATTCGCCGGAAGTTGAAACAGAATATTTCAATTTCGATATGCTGAATACGCCCAAAGACCATCCGGCAAGAGATATGCAGGATACATTCTATACAAAAGTTGCCCCGAATGTTGTCCTGAGAAGCCAGACCTCCGGTGCCCAAATCCACCAGATGCTGACAAGCAAACCGCCTATCAGGGTAATTTCTCCCGGCCGTGTTTACAGAAAAGAATCCGTAAGTGCAAGAAAAAATAATCTCTTTCACCAGATAGAAGGTCTTATTGTCGATAAAGACACGACTTTTGCTGATTTGAAAGGCGTGATGAACGAGTTTTTAAGATTGTACTTTGGCGCCTCAAGACCGACAAGATTCAGAAGCAGTTTTTTCCCGTTTACAGAACCGTCAGCAGAGGTCGATGTACAATGTATAATGTGCGAAGGCAAAGGCTGCCGCACTTGTTCCGGAACAGGCTGGCTTGAAATTCTCGGCTGCGGAATGGTTGACCCTAATGTATTGAAAAATGTCGGAGTTGACCCGGAAGTGTATTCCGGATTCGCATTCGGAATGGGAGTTGAGCGTCTTTCAATGCTGAAATGGGGTATTGATGACATCAGGCTGTTCTTCAACAATGATATACGTTTCCTTAAACAATTCTAAAATTTTCATATAGTAACCGGCTCCGACTACTTGTTGAACCTGTACATGAATCAAGTCCGTTCATCACTAACACGGCAATAAGTGCATGGGAGTTATTCCGCAAAATGCGAAACTCGCATTCGTACTCTGTATACACTCCTGCAAGCGAAGTTACACTCAAACATCTAAAAGTTTTTAAATAAAAAAGAGGTCAGTTCATAAATATAAAACTGACTTCTTTTTATTATTGCATTATATTGTTTTATTCATCTATAATTTCAGCCATAACGCGTCATACGGCCGCAAACGAACTGAAAGTTTTTTGTTCTGAACCCGGGTTCGAATCATCTTATCAGACAGCAAATCTTTCATATAAACGTCTTTTGTTTTCTTTCCAAAATCATCATCAGTAAAGTTAATCACAGCTTTTACCCTGTCATTTGATAAGTTATTTATAACAACAACCCTGTCATTTCCGTATGCTCTGACATAAGCAAAAATTTCAGGAGAGTCAGTTTTTATTTCCGTAAAATCGCCTCTGGACATTACCGGATACTGTTTTCTCACTTTAATAAGTTTTTGTACCCGTTCGTAGACTTTGTGATTGTTAGAATTTCCGGGTTTTGCCGCATCATACAGGGTTTTCTTCTTTATAGGACCGCGGTTAATGTCACGGCTGTCAAAATAACTCAGCATTTTAACTTTATTTTTAGGATTAGATTTTTGTTTCTGTTCACGAATTTTTGCACTTTTCTTTGCATTTGCAAAATTGTTCTGCGCGCCGATTTCATCCCCGTAATAGATGATAGGCACTCCTTTTAAAGAAAGCAGAATGGAAAACGCCATTCCGATTCTGTCAGGGTCATTATCCAGAAAATTCGCAAGACGTCCGCTTACTCCATATCCCTTTCTGAATGCAGCTCCTTTAGGTGCCAACCCGTCAAACAGCAGCTCTCTTGTTTTTTCATTAACCATTTCAAGAGTAAGCTCGTCATGCACTCTTAAAAATATAGCCCATGACGCAGAATCAGGTATCTTCGGAGTCTGTTTATAGGCTTTCCAGAAATAAGAATTGTCCGCAGTAACCAAAGATGCCCAAATAGCAGGCATATAAGGAAAATGATAAGCAATCTGGACTTCATCAGTACGGGTTATTGGTTTTTTCTGGCCCAAAATTTCATGTTCAACTGTTCTTTCCGTTCCAAAGTAAGGAAGAATCTGCTTGGGCTGCTGGCAGGCTTCTGCCTGAATAACGGAACGAGGTGCTACAGTCTGTAAAAATGCACTCAAAAGCTGGATTATCTGATGTGTTTTTGGCAGGTTTTCCGCCGTAGTACCCTCTTCTTTTATAAAATATGGAATTGCATCCATTCTGAAAATATCGACCCCTATATTTGCCCAGAAAGCAATTGTTTCAAGCATGTAGTACAAAACTTCTGGATTTTCCCAGTTTACATCAAGTTGAAACGGATAAAACGTATGATAAACATAGTAGTCTTTACCTTTAATCGTGACTTTTCTGTAGTGATTGTTGTTTATTTCAGGGAAAATAAGTCTGCGCTTCGTTACAGTTCCGTCTTTTTCCTTGTATTCAACCATATAGCCTTTCTTTTCATCTTTATATTGACGAAATTCAGGCATATCTTCCCTTGCAATGAAATAATGGAGTTTATCAATATCACCTTTTTGTGCCTGCAAAAACCATTCATGCTGGTCTGAAAAATGATTCAATATCAAATCAGCTTTTATTTTCAAACCGCGTTTTCTTGCTTCTGACATAAACTCTTTGAATTCCGGCATTCCGCCCAAATCCGCACGCACATTTCTCGGGTCTCTGACATCAAAACCGGAGTCACCCATCGGTGAATCCGCAAACGGAAGTACATATATAGTCGTAACGCCCAGTTCTTTTAAATAATCGAGCATCCCTATCAGCGTTTTAAAAGTAGCCGGTTTTCCGTTTTCATCCACACCATACTGATCCGGATAAAACATATAAATAACTTCGTCCTTGTACCATTCGGATTGTCTGTTTAAATCCTCCTGAACCAGCCCCTCGTCTCTTTCTGCTTTAGCCTTTTCTACTATTTTTAAAATTTCAGCATATATTGGCTCGACGCTATCTTTTCCGTATATATGCGCAATCGATGATTTCATTGTAGTTTCCAGCTTTGCAGGAACAATATCCTCATCATTATGTTTTTTAGAAATTGCACAAAGCGAACCAAGCGCTGAAAAATGGAGAAACGTAAAAAGCGCTAAAACCAGTGAAAATATTCGTTTTATCATAGTCATTAATCTTTCGTTATGTTTGATATAATGTATTATTGTTTGCCACAAAATATGAAGTCAAGATTTATTAACTTATTTGACAAAGATTCTGAAAAAATAGCCCAGCTGGGTAAAATATCAAATCCACTGTCAAAATTCCCGAAGGCAGCTATTCTCTGCTGTAATAGCTGCAGGAAGGCAGAGTATTCCTTATAACAAATTTTTTGAACATAATAATTGTATTTAAAATTATTATTTGATAAAATATCAAAGTTAATTAGACTGGGGATAGATATGTCTGAATTTTATACACCACGGAGAATAAGAAATCCGAAAAAGAACAATCCGTTTAAGCAATTTTTAATAATAGTATTTTCAATTGCGCTCGCTTCCTTCATCGGAGTGAATCTGTATTTAAACTCTCTGCCGCCGATTCAGAACCTTGATGGCTTCAAACCAAATATTGTCACAAAATTCTACTCATCCGACGATGAAGTAATCAAAACCTTTACCGCATACAGGTTTGAAAAAGTTGATATAGAAAAAGTTCCTGAGGATTTAAAAAACGCAATCATTGCAACAGAAGACAAAAATTTCTATCACCACCACGGATATGACCCGATAGGACTTGTACGTTCTACATTGGTAAACCTCAAAGCGGGAAGTTTTGTTCAGGGTGCAAGTACTATTACACAGCAGCTCGCAAGAATTCTTTTCCTTAGCAATGAAAAAACTTTTGACAGAAAGATAAAAGAATTCATCGTTGCCGCAAGAATAGAAAAAACAATAGACAAAGACCAGATTCTTGAGATGTATTTGAATAATGTCTATCTCGGCTCCGGTGCATACGGTGTTGCAGGTGCGGCACAAATATATTTTAATAAGCCTCTGAATGAATTGACTCTGGCTGAATGCGCACTGATTGCAGGTCTGCCCCAGGCACCGTCTGTGTACTCTCCTTTTAACAACAAAAAGCTGGCAATAGAAAGAAGAAACCAGGTTCTTCTCCGCATGCTGAAAATGAGATACATTACAAAAGAACAGTATGAAAAAGCCTTGAACGAAAAACTGCACTTAAATTCAAATCCGAATATTTATTCACTGAACAGAGCTCCTTATTTCGTTGATTTTGCAATGCAAGAACTTGAGGAACTCGGATTTGACGAAACAGAAATTTCCCAGGGCGGTTATAAAATTGTAACAACATTGAACTACGCTGCCCAAAGAGCCGCAGAAAATTCAATGAACAAAAATCTTGCCCCCTACGGCTCAAAAACACAGGCCGCTGTATTTTCCTTCTCGCCAATAACAGGAGAGATATACGTATATGTAGGCGGACGTGACTATGGTAAAAGCCAGTACGACAGAATAACACAGGCTGTAAGGCCCCCGGGCTCCGCATTTAAACCGTTTGTTTACGCAGCGGCAATTGAAAAGGGCTGGGGACCAAATGACTATCTTGAAGATACTCCGATAAATATAAACGGATGGTCGCCCAAAAACTACGGCAACAGATACAGAGGCCAATTACCATTATATGCAGGTTTGACCATTTCATCGAACGTCATGGCTGTACGTCTTATCAAAGAGGTCGGAGTACGCTCCGTAATCGGTATTGCCCGTTCTCTTGGTATTACTACCCCTCTTGAATATGACCTCACCATTGCACTCGGCTCAAACGGTGTAAAACTCTATGAGATGACCATTGCATACGGAACCTTTGCTAACGGAGGCTTTAAAGTAAAACCTTACGCAATTGAAAGAATAGAAACTTCAAGAGGAAAAATAATCTATCAGGCGCCCAAAACAAGGGTTATGAAAGTTCTTAATCTTAACACAGCTGCAGTTTTGACATCAATGCTTGAAACAGTAATTGAATCAGGTACTGCAAAAAGAGCAAATATAGGAAAACCTGCTGCAGCTAAAACAGGAACAACCGATGACAACAAAGATGCTTCTTTCTACGGATACACTCCGGATGTAGTTACGGGAATCTGGGTCGGACGTGACGATAATACAAAAACAGGCGGAATATACGGTGGTACTGTTCCTGCTGCGATATGGAAAGATACAATGACTGTTCTGACTGAAAAATTTGGCGCTTCTAAATTCGATTATCCCGAAGTACAGCTTAAACGCAACGGAAACATGCCGGCAAAAACAGAAACCCCGTCAGAATCAGACAATGATGAAGAAGCACAACAGGAGGAACAATCACAAAATCCGGACTCCGGAACTCCTGAAACGGAAAATCCGCAAAATCAGGCAGAAACAAATCCTAATTCATTCAACAATACGTTTTTAAATAATAATGCAAAACCGCCAACACCTCCGACCCCTCCTGCACCGCCATTGAACCCGCTTGGACGATAAAAAACCAACGGAAAATAAAAAAAAATAAAAAAGCTGTTCTTATTGATTGGACAGCTTTTTTTGTAAAAATATGACTCTGACTACTTTGTTGAACCCGTGTATGAATCAAGTCTATTCATCACTAACAAGTCTGGCACTGGCAACAAGTGCTTTAAGCCACTTACTCAAATGCTAAACTCAGCGCCATTCGCACTTCTTGTACACCACTACAAGCGAAATCACACTCAAATAATTGTAGTATATTTTGCCTTTCGCCAGCCCGAAAACTCTTTATATATAAGCTTTTTAGCCATAAAAAATTGAAATTTTCGCCCAATAACAAGAATATATATATATATATTTATATAATATTATATTATTGTTATTCTTGTTATTGGGCGGTCATTTTGCCTCAAAGCCTCTGTACACAAGGGTAAAACCTGGGCGAAATTTTACAGGGTCATTGTAAAAAAAGCCTTCAACCCTTATATAGCAATGGATTTCAGAGTTTTTAAATATTTTATAGTTTTTTTATAATTTATAAAATTTACAATGTTAATCTAAAAAAATATAAAATATATGTAAAATAAAAAATTTGAGATAAAATATCATTATCTATAGACCACTGGGGAAAAGAATAATGATAAAAAAAGTTTTAATAGCAAACAGGGGCGAAATTGCCATCAGAATAATAAGAGCCTGCAAGGAACTGGGTATTCAGACTGTAGCGGTATATTCACAGGCAGATGCAGATTCTTTGCATGTCAGCCTTGCGGATGAGGCTTACTGTATAGGGCCTGCACAGAGCGCAAAAAGTTATCTGAACATACCGGCAATAATCTCCGTAGCACTGACCAGCGGAGCAGATGCAATTCACCCGGGTTACGGATTTATGTCAGAACGCGCGGATTTTGTAGATATTTGTTCTGACCATGGTATAAAATTCATCGGGCCAACAGCAGAAGCAATGCGAAAAATGGGAGACAAAGCCACTGCCAGAAAAACAATGATTGCACATAATGTACCGGTTACACCCGGCACGGATATTGTTGATGACCTTGACGCAGCAAAAGAATTTGCAAGAACAGCAGGATATCCTGTTATCGTTAAAGCTACCGCAGGCGGCGGCGGGAAAGGCATGAGAATAGCAAACAGCGCGGAAGAGCTTGAAGAAGCTATCACTCTCTGCCAGACAGAAGCACAGAATGCATTCGGAAATGCCGGTGTTTACATAGAAAAATATATCATCAATCCAAGACACATTGAAGTCCAGATAATTGCCGACCAGTACGGCAATGTTGTACACCTCGGCGAAAGAGACTGCTCCGTTCAAAGAAGACATCAGAAGCTGCTGGAAGAAGCTCCATCTCCTGCAATTGATGAAAAAACAAGAAAAGCAATGGGCGAAGCAGCTGTTACTGCCGCTAAATCAATAAACTATGAAGGAGCCGGCACTATAGAATTTCTGCTCGACCACGACGGCAGCTGGTATTTTATGGAAATGAATACAAGAATACAGGTTGAGCACTGTGTTTCTGAAATGATTTCTAGCATAGACTTAGTGAAAGAGCAAATCAGAGTTGCCTGCGGCGAAAAATTATCTTTCACTCAGGACGATGTGCAGCTCAGAGGACATGCAATCGAATGCCGTATAAATGCAGAAGATGCAGACAAAGACTTTATGCCGTGTCCCGGAGAAATAAAAGGCTACATTGCTCCAGGCGGCTTCGGAGTAAGAGTAGATTCTCACTCCTATACCGGCTACAAAATCCCTCCGTATTACGATTCTATGATAGGCAAACTCATCTGCTGGGGCAAAGACAGAGAAGATGCCAGAAAAAGAATGCTCCGGGCACTTAGTGAATATGTCATTACGGGCATAAAAACCACTATCCCGTATCACAAGAAAATTTTGACCAATGATGTATTTATCTCCGGCAATTTTAACACAGGCTTTATTGCAGAACATATGACTCCGCAAAAAGAAGAAAATATGCCTGCAAACCCAGCCAATGTTTAAAAATTGAAGATTATTTTGAACTTAACAAGCTTAACATATCGTTAAGCTTGTTTGTTTTTTAAAAATAAGAGATTAAAAATCCGCAAAACGTGGTAATAAGTAATCAGACGCAATTGTAAATGAAGGATATTAATAGGAAAATTCGTAACAAAACTTAATAAAGAATAAAAATTTTAGCACTTTTTTTGTCATTTTCGTGTTTTTTAATTCATCAGTGTAGAAAATCTCTAGGACACAGTTATGTGCAAATAGGCGCTAGTGATATTTTTATTATTTATAAAGCCAAGATAAAGGAGAAAAAAATGACTAATGGTATTAACTCTTTCGACAACAACGATGCAAACATTAAAAAGCTGGGCAAACTAAACACAGCTAAAAGTGAAGGCACTCCCCGCTACGTTTATCACAAAGACAACGGCGGTGACTCAGTAGAGTTGTCAACAAAAAATAAAACCAAAAAAGAAAACCCGATTGCAAAATGGTTTAAAAGCATAGCCCTTGCAACAGCAGTCGCTGCTTCTTCATTAGCTCCGACATCCTGTACTGTTGAAGAAAACTTTGAAGGAAAAGATGTTGTTATCACAAACGATGTAACAATTGATATGTCTGTTATTAATGACTTACTGCAAAAGATTATTGACAGACTCGATGAAATGAACCAGAACATTGTAGTCGGTAACGAAACAATTTCTGCACAACTTACAGAAATATTTGATGAATTACAAAACGGACAAATTGATGACCAGCTGTTCTTCCAGAAAATTATCGACCTGTTAGGAAATATCAATGAAAACGTGGTAGTCGGCGACGCAACCACTCAGGAACTCTTACAGGCTCTACTCGAACAGTATCAGGCAGGTGAAATTGATTACAAAGAACTCATGAATCAGATTCTCGGTGTACTGGGCAGCATTAGCTCTTCATTAGACGATCTGCTTGGACAGTTCGGAGACTTTGTTAACAGCTATAATGAAAACAACGAACAGTATCAGCAGAACTTTGACCAGATGCTTGACTGGATGTCCACAATAAACTCCTCAATTCAGGGCAACCATATTGATATGTCCAAGATAGAGGAAATAATCGGCAACATCACAGTAAGCGGCGGTGCTACGCAGGAATCCTTAGACAAGATTCTTCAGGCAATAATTGATGTTAAGAATTCAACCGAAGCTAACAAACCGATAACAGTAGAAGACCTTGAAAATGTATTGAAACAATACGTTAATGATGATCAGGATTACACAGAAATCCTTAACACAATCAAAGACCTGCTTGAACAAGGCGGTGTTGGCGGAGGTTCCGGCTCTAATATCACTATTGAACAGTTAGAACAAATTATCAAAGACAATAAAACAGACCTCACTAAGGTTACACAGCTGATGAGTGACATCTTAAAAGCTCTTAACAACCTTAACATGGGCGGCTCAGGCGGCGGAGACGGCACAATCAACGTTGACCTCTCAACCATCGAAGGACTGTTGACTGACTTGATTAACAAATATGACCAGGGCAGACTTGATGAAAACGAATTGCTCGAAGAAATCAACGGTAAATTAGACAATATGGTTACAGCTGAAGATCTCGACGCACTTCTCGGCAAATACTACGACCAGCTCAAAGCTGACAATGACAAATACACAGCTGATATCTTAGACGCAATAAAAGATGTAACTATCTCAGGCGGTTCAGGCGTAGATATGGATGCTCTCGAACAACTGATTGCAAAATACGCAAACAATAATGACGAAGTCGTTGACGCACTTGACAAAATCTATGAAAAAATGGACGAACTCGCTCAGACAGGCGGCGGCGATGGCTCAGGCATCACTATCAGAGATCTTGAAAACCTTATCAAACAGTACTACAAAGATCCTACCCCTATCCTGACTGAAATCAAAACACTTCTTGAAGATTTAGGTTCAGGTGACAGAATTACAATGGAAGAACTGGAACAGCTCATTAAGGAAAACAAAACAGACCTGACAAAAGTTACACAGTTGATGAGTGATATCCTTAAAGCTCTCCAGAACAATTCCAACAACGGTGTTGATATGAGCGGTATAGAAAATACTCTCAACTCCTTAATCAAAGACTACAATAACGGCAAGTCCGATATTCTCTCCACTCTTGAAAAAATACTTGACCAGCTATAATCTCAAGAGCCAAAACAAATTAAAAAGCCCTCTGCAAAACAGAGGGCTTTTGTTTGTATAATAGCTGAAACTGTCAGTTTTTCAAAGTTAACAAACGACTAAATACACTCTTTTACCTTTCTATACATATCAATACTGTCGTATGTCAGTTCAGGATGTACTATATAGTATTTCATTGCTTTTAAGTATGCCCGTGCAGTATCAATCGAAGTAAAACACGGCGTAGAGTACATTTCCGCAATCGTTCTTATCAAAAATCCTCTGTTTTCCGAACCGACCCTCGCTGAATTTGCGTTAGAAGTCGGAGTGTTTATAACAAAACAGAGTTTTTTCTTTTTCATAGACTCCTGTATTTTTTCCATATCAAAATTTTCAATCTCTTTTGACTGAATACCCTGTGATTCAAGATAGTTATGAGTTCCTGTTGTCGCAATAATTCGATATCCCAGCTCGACCAAAGTTCTTGCGATATCCTCTGACTGGGGCTTGTTGTGATTGTTCAATGACAGCAGTACATCTCCTCTTCTTTCCGGAAATGAATATCCGGCTGCCAGAAAGCCTTTAACGAGTGCTTTTTCAAAAGAGGTGTCAACACCAAGGACCTCTCCTGTTGACTTCATCTCAGGCGCGAGAGCAGGGTCTATGCGATTCAATTTCTGGAACGAGAAAACAGGAACTTTAACACAAACCAGCGAGGTCTTTTCAACAAGTCCGGGTTTGTACCCCTGTTCAATGATCGACTTACCGAGAGCGGCATTTATGCCTATTTCTACCATTGGTGTATTTGTGACCTTGCTCATAATAGGCACCGTTCTGGACGCACGGGGATTTACCTCAATGACATAAGCTATATCGTCTTTTAAGACAAACTGTATATTCATCAAGCCCTTTATTTTTAACGCCCTTGCGATTTTATTCGTATAATCAACAAGATTTTCAATAACTTCGGGCTTAACTTTCTGAGTCGGATATATAGCCATACTGTCACCGGAATGAACTCCGGCACGCTCGATATGCTCTGTAATACCAGGTATTAGAACATTTTCGCCGTCTGAAATTGCATCGAGTTCAACCTCCTTGCCCTCAATGTACTGGTCAATCAAAACAGGATGCTCATCAGAAAACTTGAGGGCAGAGTTGAAGTATGTGAGCATTTCATCTTCATTATAAACAACCTGCATACCGCGCCCGCCTATAACATAAGAAGGACGGACAAGAAGCGGAAATCCGAGTTCCTGATGTGCTTTTATGGCGTCTTCGACCTTTCTTACAGCACGGCCTTTTGGCTGCGGTATATTCAAATCCCTCAATAATTTTTCAAACAGTTTTCTGTCTTCTGCAATATTTATTGATTCAAGAGAGGTACCGATTATTTCAACCCCTCTCTCTTTGAGCTTCGGCGCAAGATTTATTGCCGTCTGACCGCCAAACTGAACCATAACCCCTTTCGGCTTTTCCGAATCAATTATATTCATAATATATTCAATGTTCATTGGCTCGAAAAATAGTTTATCCGCAACGTCAAAGTCTGTGGAAAGTGTTTCGGGGTTTGAGTTTACAATCAAAGACTTGTACCCGTTATCCCTGACTGCCCATGCCGCATGTACTGAGCAGTAATCAAATTCAATTCCCTGTCCGATTCTGATGGGACCGGAACCGAGTATCAGTATACCTTCACGGTCTTTGTCGATTGTGTTCTCGTCATACTCTCCGTATGTTGAATAGTAATAAGGCGTATACGCTTGAAATTCCGCAGCACACGTGTCTACGATTTTAAACGACGCCTTAACTCCTGCTTCTTCCTTGATTTTTTCAACATCTGAAAGCTTTTTCTTTGAAAAAACGGCAATTTCAGCATCAAGAAAACCTTTTTCTTTAGCTTCTTTATATAACGCAGGTGTCAAAATCTCGCCTTTGAGCCTTTGTTCAAAATCAACCAGATTTTTAATTTTGTAAATAAACCACTTATCAATTTTTGTTATATGGTTTATCTCATCAACGCTTATACGCCTTGTCAAAGCTTCCGCAACTCTGAATATCCTTCTGTCATCCTGCACATGGAGCAGTGCTTTAAGTTCATCGTCACTAAGCTGCATATATTTTCTTCTGACAAGTCCGGTATTTTTGTCTTCCATCGCAGTTACAGCTTTTTTAAAGGAACTTTCAAACGTGCGCCCTATTGCCATAACTTCGCCGGTTGCTTTCATCTTTGTACCCAGAAGTCTGTCACCCTGTGCAAATTTGTCAAAAGGCCACTTCGGAATTTTTGTGACAACATAATCCAATGCCGGCTCAAACGCCGCCACAGTCTTTTTTGTAATTGCATTCGATATCTCATGCAGATAATACCCTATTGCAATTTTTGTCGTCACTTTCGCAATCGGAAAACCGGTAGCCTTTGACGCAAGTGCTGATGAACGGCTTACTCTCGGATTTACCTCAATAACGTAGTACTGGTTGCTCTTTGTATCAAGGGCATATTGAACGTTACAGCCGCCTTCGATTTTTAATGCCCTAATGATTTTAAGTGCTGACGTCCTTAACATCTGGTATTCTTTGTTCGTCAATGTCTGTGACGGCGCAACGACAAAACTGTCGCCTGTGTGTATACCAATCGGGTCAATATTTTCCATATTACAGATTGCAATTGCCGTATCGTTTGCGTCACGCATAACCTCGTATTCAATCTCTTTATAACCGGCAATACTTTTTTCAATAAGCACCTGAGAAATAGGACTTCTTAACAATCCCGAATGCACAATATCTTCAAACTCCTGCCGGTTTGAAGCAATACCGCCACCCGAACCGCCTAAAGTAAAAGCCGGACGGATAATAAGAGGAAACCCGATTTCTCCTGCAAAATCCAACGCTTCCGCCAGAGTTGAAACAGTTCTGCTGGCAGGAATAGGCTCCCCTATTTCAATCATCAACTCTTTAAAAAGCTCTCTGTCCTCTGCGTTTTTAATTGCGTCTATTTTTGTACCAAGAAGTTTAACGCCATACTTGTCCAAAATGCCTTTTTCATAAAGACTGACTGCAAGATTAAGACCGGTTTGCCCGCCAAGACTGGCAATAAGCCCGTCCGGACGTTCTTTATTTATAATATACTCAAATGCTTCTATCGTAAGCGGTTCGATATAGACCTTATCGGCAATATGCTCGTCCGTCATAATGGTTGCAGGATTTGAGTTTACAAGAACAACATTTATGCCCTCCTCTTTAAGTGCTCTGCATGCCTGCACACCCGCATAGTCAAACTCCGCCGCCTGACCTATAACAATCGGACCCGAGCCTATTACTAAAACCTTTTTTATATCATTATTTTTTGGCATTTTCTTTACCTCTGCTAAGTTTTTCCATGATTTCTTTAATACTGAATTTTGAGAAAAATCCTTTGCTTTTTTTGCGCTCTATTATCTGTTCAACCCATTGGTTAATAATGAGATTTGCATCCGAGGGACCTGGTGCAGCCTCGGGATGGAACTGAACAGCTTCAATCTCAAGCTCCGGACATCTAAACCCTTCAAGAGTGTCATCATTCAGATTTTTGTAAGTGGCAATACAGTTTGACGGCAAAGTCGTTACGTCTGTCGCATAGCCGTGATTCTGTGAAGTGATGAAAACCTTGTTTGTTTCAAGGTTAATAACAGGGTGATTTGCGCCTCTGTGACCATATTTCAGTTTATAGGTCTTAGCACCAAGCACAATGGATAAAATCTGATACCCGAGACATATACCGTATAAAGGAACCTTGCCGATAAGTTCTTTAACAGTGTTTATTGTAGTTATGGCATCCTGCGGGTCTCCGGGACCGTTTGAAATAACCACCGCATCAAAATTCTGTTTCAATATTTCATCAGCCGAAACATCACCCGGATAAATAGTCAAATCACAGTCGTGTATCCTGAAATTGTCGATAATGCTTTTCTTTACTCCAACATCTATAAGACCTATCCTCGGGCCTTTTCCTGATAAGTGTTCAATATTTTTTCTCGAAACATTGAGCGCAACATCCTTACTCATCGAATATTTTTTAAGCTGCTCTTTAAGTTCCTCTGTAATTTCACCGGTAGTTATAACGCAGTTCATTGCACCCGCTTCTCTTATAACCGTCGTCAATTCTCTTGTATCAACATCTGAAATCGCAACAATACCATTCTTTTTCAAATAATCACTTAAGGTAATCGAGCTTTTATAGTGGCTTTCTTTTTCACAGTAATTTTTTATCACAAATCCTGTTGCGTTCACTCTCGGGCATTCAAAATCGTCCTTATTCAATCCGTAGTTGCCGATTTCAGGATAAGTCATTACAATAACCTGTTCAGCATAAGACGGATCTGTCAATATCTCCTGATAACCCGCCATTGAGGTATTAAAGCAAATTTCCCCAAACGATGTGCCATCTGCACCTATTGACATTCCTTCAAAAACCCTTCCATTGTCCAGTAGTAATTTTGCCATTTATATTACCTTTTCTATTTCATCATAAATCTTTTTCATCGCATCCAGCCTGTTCTCCGCTGCCGTGACAGCACGTCCTATAACAAGCCAATCCGCACCTTGTTCAATTGCATAAGCGGGTGTTGCCGGTCTTTTCTGGTCGCCTTTCACTGACCACTCGGGACGAATACCCGGACATAAAACTTTAAAGTCATTGCCGCATACTTCTTTTATTCTCTTTGCTTCGTTAACGGAAGCCACAACTCCTGTCATGCCGCTGTCTTTAGCAAGTTTAGCCAGCGTTGCGACATAATCAAGCGAATTAAAGGGAATTTTTAGCTGATTATTCAAAACATCATCATTTATACTTGTAAGTACCGTAACAGCCAATATAACCGGCATCTGCGCCCCGATTTCCGCTGCAGCAGCTTGTGCACCTTCAACAGACTGCCTCATCATTTCAGCACCGCCGAGTGCATGGAGGTTATAGAAGCTTGCACCGCTTCTTACAATGTTTTCTGACGCTTTTTTTACGGTGTTTGGAATATCAAGAAGCTTTACATCAAAGAAAAACTTTGCACCGATATCTTTCATGAACTCAAATACTTCACCGCCATTAGCCGTGTAAAACTGTAATCCCACCTTAAACACGCCAACATAGTCTTTGAGTTCCGTTATGAGTTCTTTTGCCTGTCGTACTGTATCAACATCGAGCGCAAGAACGATTTTTTCTTTGATTTTAGGGTTAATTGTCATAAATTTTATCCTTTATTACTGTCTTAATCACTTTTCCCTGCAATTTCATACCTGTATACGGAGATATTTTGCATTTTGTTTTAAATTTTTCAGGGTCGACAACCCACTCACAATCAGGGTCAATCACAGCAAAGTAAGCAGGAAATGCCTGCTGAATATGTCCAAAATTATGAAGGTTGAGGATTTTAGCAGGATTCACAGACATCTTTTTCACAAGATGAGCAAGGGTCATATAACCTGTTTTCACAAGCTTTGTATAGGCAAGCGAAAATGCCGTCTCAAACCCTGTAATTCCCATTGGCGCAATATCAAAAGGCATAGTCTTTTCCTCGAAAGTATGCGGCGCATGGTCTGTTGCTATAACGTCTATTACATCCTCAACAAGGCCGTCTTTCACTGCTTTGACATCATCTTTCGATCGAAGCGGCGGATTCATTTTGAATCTTGCTTCATTATTCACTATATCGTCCTTTGAAAGTGTGAAATAATGAGGGGCTGTCTCGCAGGTAACATTCCAGCCGTCTTCTTTCGCTTCTGCAATTAGCTCAAGCGATTCTCTTGTTGATATATGAGCAAAATGCAGCCGCCCGTCAGTTTCTTTTACTGCTTCAAGTTCTCTTTTTACAGCCTCATACTCGGAACCGTTGTCATAAGGGGATTTTGAACTGTCTTCTGCGTGGGAAATTATAAGAACATCCTTATCTTGAGCCTTTTTCAAAGCTTCTTTTAATACTTCCATATCTTCAACCGGCTTTCCGTCGTTTGAAAAAGCAATTGCCCCGAAAGCCTTAAGTCCGTAAAAATCTGTAAGTTCCTTGGAAGTAAGATTTTTTGTTACTGCGCATACCGGATAAACACCTATTTTTCCGTTTTTATTTTTTATATATTTAAGAATTTCTGTATTATCATTTACCGGCATAGTGTTTGCCATAGGGCAAATTGCAGCATAACCGCCAGCTATTGCCGATTCAACACCGGTGTCGATTGTTTCTTTATCCTCAAATCCTGGTTCTCTTAAATGACAGTGCATTTCAACAAATGCCGGCACAATTATTTTTCCGGTCAAATCTATTGTTTCTTCTTTTGCCTTGATTTCCGGCGCAATATCCATTATCAGACCGTCGCTTGTTCTGATATCATAAATACCGTTTAAATTGTTTTCCGGACTAATTACTTTTGCGCCTTTAAAAATCATTCGTCTTTTTCTCCAAACATTTTATTCAACACTGCCATCCTGACAAAAAGCCCGTTTCTTGCCTGTTCAAGAATTGTCACGCCTTTTGTTGAATCCAGCAGCTCCGACGTAATCTCGACCTCTCTGTTCACGGGTCCGGGGTGCATAAGAACAGCATTCGGAGCATATTTATTCAGAATTTCAGAAGATAGTTTGTATTTGTCGGAATAGTTGCCGCACTTTTTAACCGTTTCACTATCCAGTCTTTCGTTTTGAACCCTTAACAGCATTACAACATCAGCACCGGATATTGCTTCTTCCAGATTGTCATGCCAGATAACATTAAATTTCTCAGGATTTTCGGGCATAAAGTATTCAGGTGCGCAAAAATGCACCTCCGCCCCAAATTTTTTAAGCAAAGCAAGGTTTGATTTTGCAACACGGGAATGTGCAACATCTCCGGCAATTACAATCTTTTTCCCCTCAACACTTCCGATTTTTTCAAGCATTGTCATGTAATCCAGAAGTGCCTGAGTCGGATGTGCACAGTTTCCGTCTCCTGCGTTTACAAATTTCAGAGGATATGAAATATTTTCAAGTATCCTGTCAATGATTTTATTTTCACTGTGTCTTAAAATTACTGCATCAACACCTATGAAATAAAGATTTTCAAAAGTATCTTTTATACTTTCGCCCTTAGAAAAAGAACTTGCTCCTATGTCAAAATTCAAAACATGCATTTTGAGCTTTTTTGCTGCAAGTTCAAATGAACAATGCGTTCTTGTAGAATTTTCAAAAAACATAAGACAAGCGGTTTTTCCTTTTGCACTTGAGGTAATTGTGTCCTTTTTAAAAGCCTGTGCCGTAGAAATTATATCCGAAATTTCCTCTGTTGAAAGCCTTTCGATATCTATTAAATGATTAAACACCTGCTTTAACCTCACGGCTTCCGGGTTTTACAAGAGGCAGACCCTGTTTGCAGAGCGGGCAGTTTTCCGGTTCGTAGGTGACAGGCTCGATTTGCATAAGAGATTTTATATTCAATCCGGTCTTCCCGCAAGTTCTGTCTACGATACAACCAACTGCTGCAACTTCAACTCCGTATTCTTTTGTCGCTTCAATAGTTTCTTTAATAGTTTTTGCGGTAGTAATTACATCCTCAATAATTACTATTTTTTCGCCTTTTGAAAGCTGGTAGCCGCGTCTTAGCTGCATTACACCGTCTTTTCGTTCAACAAACAAATTTCTTTTGCCTGACTGTTTAGCGGTTTCATATCCAATTATCAATGCCCCGATAGCCGGTGCAACAATTGTATCAAACTCCACCTCCTTCAAAGTTTCAGCAAGTTTTTTTGCAATTTTTTCAACTATATCCGGATACTGGTACAATTTTGCACACTGAAAATAAATATCGGAGTGCAGACCTGATGTCAGACAGAAATGCCCATGCAGCACGCCTTCTGTTTTTTCAAGCAATTCCAAAACTTCATTTGACATATTATTCACCTCTTAACTTTTCTTTCAATTCATCTAAAGACTGAAAACCATTGGTTTCCATAAAACCTTTAAGCTCGTTAACAAGCCGTTCACTGATATCCGGATGGGTAAAATTCGCAGTTCCTATTTGCACCGCCTCAGCCCCGACGGCAAAAAATTCAAATACATCTTCCAGACTGTAAATTCCGCCTATTCCTATTACAGGAATATCAAGAATTTTCGATATCCGGTTTACGACCCCAAGGGCAATCGGTTTTACAGCCTTGCCCGACAATCCGCCCTGTACAGTTTCCTTTTGAAACTTACCATTAATGTAACGGACTTTTATACTCAAGCCTTTTACTGTATTTATTGCAGATACTGCATCTGCTCCTGCCTCTTGTGCTGCAAGTGCTATTTTTTCAACTGATGTAACATTGGGAGTAAGCTTGACTATCAAACATCCTGAAAAAACAGCCCTCACCTGTGAAACAAGACTTTTCAAAACTTTTTCATCCGTTCCGAACTCAAGACAACCTGATTTTACATTGGGACATGAAACATTTAATTCCACGGCATTTATTTTATTTTCTTCACAGATTTGTGCAAGTTTTACATACTCGTCAATGCTTGCACCTGCGAGATTTACAATAAAATTCACATTACCTTTTATCAAAAAAGGAAGTTTTTCTTCAATAAATTTTTTAACTCCGACATTTTCAAGTCCGATAGAATTAATCATACCGCCATATGTCTCGCAAATCCGCTGCCAATCGTTGCCCGGTCTTGGTTCTAAGGATATAGCTTTTGTGACGATACCACCCAAAGACGCAACATCTACGAACCTTGCGTATTCAAAATTATAGCCGAAAGTACCGGAGGCGGTTAATATAGGATTTTTCAGTTTCAATTTACCTTTATTTACGCTCAAATCTACTGCCATAAAACTTCGTCTCCTCTAAATACCGGCCCGTCCTGACAAACAGAAGCGTTAACAGTCGTTCCGTTTTTCTTTAACTTTATTACACATCCCCGACAAACACCGATAGAGCATGCCATAACTTTTTCAAGCGCAACAAAAGACGATATGCTATGCCTTTGTGCGATTTCCGTTATTGTTTTTAAAACGATATGCGGTCCGCAAGAATAAATAACATCAGGTTTGTATGAAATAATCTCTTGTTCAACATAGTCGAGAATACTGCCTTTTAGCCCTAAAGACCCGTCGTTTGTTGCAATTTCATCGAATGACATACAGGAAGGAACTTCATCTTTTGTCATAAAACCAACGATTAATCTGTTGTCTCCTCCCGCTTTCTCTATCTCTTTTTTCAGGTAATAGACAGGTGCAACGCCTACACCGGCTCCGATTAACAAAGATTTCTTGTCTTTATCAAATTTAAATCCGTTACCTAAAGCACCAAGAAAATCAATTGTATCACCAATTTTCAAACCCGCCATATATTCCGTGCCGCTTCCTTTTTTCTTGAACAAAACCCCTATTTCATTATTTTCAAGACTTGCTATACTAAACGGACGGCGCAAAGTATGATTTGGACACAATATAGAAACAAACTGACCGGGCTTCGACTCGAACAGAGATTCCGGTTTAAATTTTATATAATACAGAGTTTTGGATACCTGTGATATCTCTGTAATTTTTGCTTTATGTAACTTTTTCTGTTTTGGAACGACCATTATTTTCTCCATTAATGCTGTAAAACAAGTACAAAAAAGGAAAAAGCAAACACTTTTTCCTTATTTAGCACATAAATTTAATTTTTCAAATTTTTTCCAAATCATTTAAACACCACTTTATTTAATCTATCATTGCCGTTAGAACTTCCGCTGACAGCTAGACGGCATAATATTTTTTATCACGAATTTTTTCAGACAATTTTTAAACATTATACATTAAATTGATATTATATGTGTTAAAAAAATTTTATAATGTTACAAGAATTTAATTATGATTTTTTAAAAGATGTCTTGATATGACCAATATTTTCCAATCCAGGCTTCACAAATTTGTTAATAATATATTCATGAACAAATTTATCAATAGGAACAGCCAGACATCCCAGCGTAATAAAACCTCCTGCTGTTTTTAGCCAGCCGATTTTCATTTCATTAAATTTCAACAGCTTCCTTAATGTTTCTGTTGATCTGCTGACTATTTTCACAAACTCAAAAATCTCTTGTTTTGCTTCGGAAGCCAGTGTCAAAGATTTTAACATCTCGGAACTTGCTTTTTTGTCTTTCATCAATACCTTTAAATTCAGTCTTACATCTTCACCTTCAAAATGTTTTAGTATATTTTCAGCATATTTCTGATACATCGGATTTTGAGAGTTTAAAAGTTTTTTAAGAATTAAGGCCGGATTGTTCTCTATAAATTTTTCAGCCTTTTCATCTATCCGTTTAGTGGAATTTTTGTAATATTTTAAAGCCTGTTTTCCGAGTTTCGAAATATCTTGCGCATTTCCGTTTTCTAAAATTTGTTGAATATCATAAAACATCTTAGCCCTGCTTTCGAGAAAAGCAGCAACATTCTCTCTTTTTGAAGTTGCAGAGGCAACAGGTTTGCTTGAATGTCCGAAAAATCGTATTATTTTACTTTTTACACTTTCAACACTCAATGAATATCTTGTTTCATTTAAATGCTGCTCAAAGCCTTCATCGAGCACTTTCGCTCTTACTCTGTCAAAATTGGTTTTTGTAAATTTATCTTTGTCAAAATCATCAACCAACTTTTTATACAATTCTTCCTGTGCAGACGCTGTCAAATTAGTACCATCAAATTTTTTGAAATATCCGGTAAGATTTTGTCCGATTTTTATTGCGGCAGTTGGAAGGAGCACACTCGCAAGCCCTTGAAACGCTGCTTCTTCAACAGCAGTAGTTATAGATGCGCTTGAATAATTTCCCTCTTTGCCTCTTGAATATTTGTCATAAATATCAGCCCCAAGATACATCAATGCTGGAATCCATAATAACAGCTCGGCTGTTTTGCCCCAGCCCGGCATTGCAGAAAGAGCAACACCTATCTCATTTGAATACCCAAGCCCGCGTAACGGAAACTTTATCAATGGATCCGACGGATTTTGAATAAGTTCCTTAACCTCCTCGTCATGACTTTTCGGTTTTTTCCAGGCAATTCTGGGCTGAATATTTGAAAATACTGAGTTTATTTTTTCCAACGCTCTTCTTCCTTATTTTATAGCTCTCAATAATATAAAGAAATATCTAAATTATAAAATTTGCGATACTTTTGTTTATTGTATTACAAATTTATACAAAAATTTACAACCGCAACGAGAAGGCGGCCGTACGGTAGGAGCCGGAGTAGTAGATAAAATACTCGCATAATTAATATAGCAAAACAATATACAAAACCCCGGACT
>CALUPY010000015.1 GCA_944322755.1 Candidatus Gastranaerophilales bacterium
TTATTGACGTTCGCAAGGTTTTGCACTCCGCTTTGATTTGCTTCGCAAATCCCGCGTCGTCAACCTTGCTCACATGGGCACTTGCTTCGCATCGTGCCCGCCCGAATCCGCTTCTTGGATTATTGACGTTCGCAAGGTTTTGCACTCCGCTTTGATTTGCTTCGCAAATCCCGCGTCGTCTACCTTGCTCACATGGCTGTTCGCTCGCCCTTATGGGCTCGACTCCACAGCCGCCCGAATCCGCCTTGGATTATTCTGCATTCTTCGCTCCTCTCGTTCGCTTTAAAATCCTTTGGATTTTATCGCTTACTACGGAGCTCGAGACGTTACGAGTTTCGGGCTTCGCCCTCACTCTACCGAAAATCCGTTTCAGGATGACAGAATTTTTGAATAAAAATACGCTTTTAGCTTTTTCTATTTACTTTTCAATTTGCGATTTGTCTTGTTGGGCTGGAAGCTTTATCAGACAGCTTTTACAGTCCGAAAGACCTTACAATTACGACAAGAGATATCTCTTCATCCCTTTGTCTGTATTATGACCCATTACGACTGAATTGTGAATTGAACTTTAGTTTGAAGTTTTTCATACTAAAGTTGGAAAATAAATAACAAGTATAAATTACAACACGAATGAAAAAATCAATCATTAAAATAGTCGGACACTGCATCTGCCATGCATTTCGCATAATCATTCATAAGCGCAGAATTACTCATTCTTTCTCTGCCTTTTGGTGAAACCATAAATGCTACTTCCCAGAGTACGCTCGGTTTGTTCTGGCTGTGTTCCATTGTTGTCAGGACATCATAGTTTGCATGTTTTGACTGGGCATAGTCTTGTTTTCCGCCTATTTTAAACATGTCATTTTTAGAAATATCCTCATTCTCAGGAATCCATTTGTCAAATCTTTTTTCCATCAGCTCTGCCAATTTTTTACTTTGGTTTTGTTTTGCAAAATATATTTGTGTTCTGTCCTGTGTTGGTTTGTCATGCGAGTTTACGTGGACGGATATAAACATATCAGCATCATTTTGTGATTTTCTGATTTCGTCCATTATCAAACGTTTTTTGCCCTGTAGGAATATAACTTTTGCACCTTTTGCGCACAATTTGTCTTTCAGCCTGATTGCATTGTCATAATTTATCAGCCACTCATCTTCAAGCCCTTTTCTGCCTGGCGTACCTGCATCAATACCATTTTGTGAATAACCGTGGCCGGCATTGACAATAATAGTCTTGCCGCTCAGACTGCCTGATTTTGTGGGTTTGAATACTGCTCGTGTCGCAACAACTTTGCCGTTAATTTTACGTTTTTCTTTCAGCAGTGTTCTGTTATTCAGATTAACAACACCGCTCATATCGACTATTTCTGTAGTTGTGTTGGTTTCTTTATCTACAGTTACTGTCTTTTTATCGGAAGAAATGGCAAAGTCACTATCGTTGTAGATGATTTTGATTTTTTGACCGGGTGAAATGATTCCTTCTTTGTTGAGATTGTTTATTTTAATCAAATCGTCAAGCTTTACTCCGACACGTTTTGAAATAGCATAAAGCGTATCTTTTGGTCTGACAGTATAAGTAAAACCTGGAATCTCCAGCATCTGACCGGCTTCAAGTTTGTCGACGTCATCTATGTTGTTTATATCTTTTAGAATTTCTATAGTGAGTCCGAATTTTTTTGCTATTCTATATAAATTGTCGCCTTTTTCCACTTTATAGCCTAATTTTTGGATATTAAGAGTTTGTCCTTCTGATATCTGGTTTTTATTTTTAATATTGTTGTTTGCGCACAATATATTCTCATCGATTCCGTATTTTCTCGCTATTCTCCAGACGGATTCGCCTTTTTGGACTGTATGTTCTTTTGTTACCAGATGAAAATCTCCATCCCTCGTGATTTTTACGTCAGGGTCATTGAGCATTTTCTGGAATTGTGTTTTTTCATCATCATTTATTTCTTCTGCAGAATCATCTTTTCTTCTGCTGCAGCTTGAAAATATGTTAAAGAAACCGGCAATGGCATTTCCGATAGCTTTAAAGAATGATTTTATTCCGTCTCCTACTTTTTGCCAGAAGCCTTTTTTCGGTTTTTCTTCTTTTATTTCCTTATTTTCAGATTGATTTTCAGGTTGTTCTGCAACTGCGGGTTTTATATTTTCTGCAGCATTAACCGGAGCGGAAACTTCTGGTGCCCCGGACTGCGGCTCTATATTTTTTATAAACGGAACGTTCAATTCCGTTCCTAATGTTAGACTTGCAGGATTTCTGTTTATTCTTTTGAATTCTGCATAAAATTCTTTAAAAGAGACATTTCCTTTGTCTTTGATATTTAAATAAGCATCCTGCGCTACAGCGAATAAGCCTTTTCCTTTGTATTTATCCGTTACTTTAATTTTTCCGGATTCAACATTAATTGCAGGAGCCGAGATTTTTCCTGTTTTAAAGTTTTCATAAATTTTATCTAACTCCTGTGTTGATGCATTTCGGGCATTGTGGCAGGTAACTGCTTTTTTATAAAATTTATCAATTATATTTTTTGCTTCATTAAGTTCTTTTCCGCTCAAATCTCTGGATGCGAGAATCATTCTGTTCAGACTGCGTCTGTATAAACCGGGGTCTTCTTCTTTTTTTGCGCCTGTTTTTCCTGAATATACATAATCAAGATTGTTTATAACAGTTGAATAGTCTCTGGTTTTTATGGCGTTTAAAAGAGTTTTATTACCGCTGATTCTTTGCAGTCCTTTGTTGTAACATAAGTCGATAAGCCCTTCTTTGATTGATTTTGGAAGGTTTTCATATGTATTTTTGCCAAGCCTTACATTAAGAAGTCTTTTGACTTCACCTGTATATTTTTCAATTGTTTCTCCCAGTTTTTTATAAGCAAGTTCCTGAGTACGCGGATTGTTCGTTAATTCGCCGAAGCCGCATGTCATAGAGCCGTAGCCGTCTTTGTAAGGTACTGTCACTGCTTCATAATAATGGAAATTGTCGCCTTCATAATATTTTAACAGGTCAATTAAGTGTTTCTGTGCGTGTTTTATTGCTGTATTGTCATCTTTTAAAATTACAGGTGTATAAGGTGCAATACCTGTATTTTGCGTAATGTTATATAAAATGGCTTTTGTATTTTCATCCCAGAGAGTTTGTTTGTTGATTGTTTCACCGGCGGAAGCAGCAGAAGCGACAAACAGGTTTTGCACATGACTTGTTGTGCTTGAAGCTGTTTTTTTTGTTTCCTGTATTTCATGCTTGCTGCCTAATGCAGTGATTGTAGTCATTTTCTCTCCCGAAAATATAATATCCCTCATTTATATAAAGATTTTTTTTATATAACAATTGATAAAATTTATGGCGATTTTAATATTAATTTACATTGAGATTAATATATTCAAATTTGTAGAATAATTCTTTGCAAAGCGGTAAATTTATCACGTGTATATTTTTGTGCTAAAATACGAGATATAAAAAATTGAGGTGAAAAATGGTAGCACAAGAGATTAGAGATAAATATGAAGTTGTAATAGGGTTGGAAGTACACGCCCAATTGAAAACAAAAACAAAAATTTTTGCCCCGGATGAAACAGAATTTGGCGCTGAACCGAATTCGCATATAAGCACAATTACACTCGGCATGCCCGGTGTTTTGCCTGTTTTGAATAAAGAATGCGTAAACATGGGCATTCTGCTGGGACTTGCCCTGAACTGCGAAATTCCGTCTCGCTGCAAATTCGACAGAAAACAGTATTTCTATCCGGATTTGCCGAAAGGATATCAGATTTCACAGTACGATGAACCTATTTGCGTTAACGGTTATATAAATATTAAAGGCAAAAAAATCGGTATCACAAGAGCACACCTTGAAGAAGATGCAGGAAAGCTGGTACATGCAGGTGCAGACGGAATCGCAGGGTCTGTATACTCTCTTGTCGACCTTAACAGAGCAGGTACACCGCTTCTGGAAATCGTGTCTGAACCTGATATGCGCTCATCTGATGAGGCAAGAGCTTATATGGAAGAATTGAGAAATATTGTCCGCTATATAGGTGTTTGTGATGGCAACCTTGAAGAAGGCTCCATGAGATGCGACGCAAACATCTCTGTTATGCCTAAAGGCTCTAAAGTTTTCGGTACACGTGCGGAAATTAAAAACATAAACAGTTTCTCTGCATTGCAAAGAGCTATTGAATATGAAATTGACAGACAGATAGAAATCGTCGAAGAAGGCGGCGAAGTTGATCAGGAAACAAGACTCTGGGATGACAACCAGAAGGTCACAAAAACCATGAGAAGCAAAGAGGATGCCAACGACTACCGCTACTTCCCCGAGCCTGACCTTATGCCTGTTGAAATTTCAAGAGAATGGGTTGAAGAAATCAGGGCAAAAATGCCGGAGCTTCCAGAGCAAAAACGCAAAAGATATGAATCTCTTGGGCTTAGTGCATATGATGCCAATGTTATGGTTGAGCAGATGGAAACAGCACTCTTCTATGATGAAGTGTTGAAGCTCGGAGCTGATTACAGAATAGCGAATAATCTTCTCGTCGGCGATATCACGGCATATTTAAAAGAGAATAATATAAATATCAATCAGACCAAATTAACTCCGCAGGCGCTGTATGAGCTTGTGGATATGATTTGCAAAGGTACTATTTCAAATAATATTGCTAAGAAAATCCTGCCAGATTTGCTGAAAAACGGCGGAAGCGCAAAAGAAATGGTTGAAAAACAAGGACTGAGCGTTATATCTGACGAGGGTGCTATAAAAGAGATTATTGCAAAAGTTATAGAAAATAATCCTGCGCAGGTAACTGCATACAAAGGCGGAAAACAGCAGCTGTTCGGATTTTTTGTCGGTCAGGTTATGAAGGAAACAAAAGGCAGAGCAAATCCGCAGGTTATAAACAAACTTTTAAAAGAAGCTCTGGATTAAACAGTACAAAATATGAATATTTGAAAAATCCCGTAAAATATTACGGGATTTTTCTTTTAAAATCCGGTCAAGTATGGTAGTATAAAATTAGTTTAAAGTAATAGATTTTTAAATATATGAATTAAATATAATTTTACAATATAAACAGCTTAATATTTTAATATTGAGAGGTAAAATAACTCAATGTGCAGCAGTGCACATCGGGTATGTATTATATATAGAAAAACGAGGTACAGGACAATCGAAGGAATTAATTTAATTATTGCACTTTTAGTAATTGTCGTAATTGCCCTTGCTGGCTTTTCTGCGGCACTGTGGCAAAAGAAGAAAAAGGTGCAGGAAAATTTGGAAAAACTTTCAAAAGAAACCTCTGAAAAAGAAAAACTTTTGAAAAAAGAAGCAATGATTCAGGCAAAAGAAGCTTTGCATATTGAGCGTGAAAAATTCGACGATGAAGTCAGAGAACGCAGACAGGACTTGCAAAGAGCAGAAGCCAAACTTGCTAAAAAAGAAGATATTCTTGAAGATAAAATTCAGGAAGTCACAGACAAAGAGTATGATATCCAGAAAAAAATGGATGAACTGCTGGAAAAAGAAGACTATCTTGCAGAAGTTATTGCAAAACAAATTACAGAAATGGAAAAAATTGCGGGAATGTCGAGAGACGAAGCCCGTAATATGCTGATGGAACAATTGAAACAGGATCTTCAGCAGGAGCAGATGCAGCTCATCAAAGAAAATGAAGCAAAAATCAGAGAAACAGCAAAACAACAGGCGCAGGAAATTCTTTCTACTACAATGCAAAGATGCGCTATTGATCAGGTTGTTGAATCCACTGTTTCTGTCGTAAACCTGCCGTCTGACGAGATGAAAGGACGTATCATTGGACGTGAAGGAAGAAACATCAGAACTCTCGAAACCTTGACAGGAGTTGACCTTATTATTGATGATACTCCTGAGGCTGTAGTTCTCTCGAGCTTTGACCCTGTTAGAAGAGAAATTGCGAAAGTGGCTCTTGAAAAACTCATTTCTGACGGAAGAATTCATCCGGTCAGAATTGAGGAAATGGTTGAAAAAGCTCAGGAAGAAATCGAAGAAAAAATTAAAAAAGAAGGTGAAAACGCAGCAGTGGACATGGGCGTTATGAACCTTCATAAAGAGTTAATCAAAACACTCGGACGTTTGTATTACAGAACAAGCTACGGACAGAATGTTTTGAAACACTCTCTCGAAGTCGGTCACATAGCTGGAATGCTGGCTGCAGAACTCGGTGCAAATGTTGCTGTTGCAAAACGTGCAGGACTTTTGCATGACATAGGCAAAGCTGTTGACCAGACACAGGAAGGCACACATATTGAACTGGGTGTTGAGCTTGCAAGACGTTACGGAGAAAAAGAGGCTATTGTACATGCAATTGAGGCGCACCACGATGACGTTACCGCTAATACAATAGAAGCAGTGCTTGTAAAATTGGCTGATGCTATCTCTGCCGGACGTCCGGGTTCACGTCGTGACACTCTTGAAATATACATCAAGAGACTCCAGAAAATTGAAGAAATTGCAAAAAGCTATCAGGGAATACGTCAGTCCTTTGCTGTTCAGGCAGGCCGAGAGGTGCGTGTAATTGTACAGCCTGATATGTTTGATGACCTTGCGAGTGCAAAACTTGCAAGAGATATTGCAAAACGAATTGAAGAAGAACTGGATTACCCGGGACAAATTCGTGTGACTGTAGTAAGAGAAATTAGAACTACTGAAATTGCAAAATAATGAACAACGAACTCAAAATTTTATTTTTAGGTGATATTGTAGGCAAACCGGGAAGAACTGTTGTCAAAAACTATCTTGCCGGTTTGCTTTCACCTGAAAATGAAAACAGATATGACTTCATTATTGCAAATGCGGAAAATGCATCTCACGGTTTCGGTTTAACAGAAAAAAACCACAATGAGCTGCTTGAATACGGCATAAATTGCTTCACCTCCGGAAACCATATCTGGGATAAAAAAGATATATTTACATACATTGAAAACTCGCATAGTCTGATAAGACCTGCAAATTATCCGGAAGGAACACCAGGTGTGGGATATAGAATATTTGATGTTTCTGATACCCAAGTCGCGGTTGTAAACCTGTTGGGGCGTACTTTTATGAGTCCTATAGATTCACCGTGGGATTTTATTAACAAACAGCTTCCGGATATAAAAAAGACTGCACCTGTTGTGATAATAGATTTTCATGCAGAAGCGAGTGCAGAAAAACTGTGTTTTGCAAGGTACTGCTCGGAACACGGTGTTAGTGCAGTTTTGGGTACACATACACATGTTCCTACTGCTGACGAAAAAATTCTTAATCACTATACCGCATATATAACTGATGCAGGATTTTGCGGTACTTATGACTCCATTATCGGAATGGAATATCAAACATCACTGAAAAGACTCATGACGAATTTACCGGCCCGTTTTGATGTTGCAGAAGGCAGCGTGTTAGAGCTGAATGCCGTGAGTCTGATTTTTGACAAAACTTCAGGATGTGCAAAAAATATTGAAAGAATCAGATTAATAGATAGTGAGGCAGACATATGAAGGAAGGATAAAGAAAGGTGAAAATTGACTTACATATTCACACGTGCTTTTCCGACGGTGTTTTTACGCCGGAAAAGATTGTGGATACAGCCATTGACGCTGGTCTGAATGCAATCGCAATTACCGACCACGACAATGTGCTTGCATATCCCATTGCAGTTAAATATGCTGATAAAATAGCAAAAGAAAACGGCAATACTCCTCTGGAAATTATTCCAGGCGTGGAAATCAACACTATATATAAAGATGTTGAAATTCATATCTTAGGCTATTTTATGAACCGTGATGATGCTGACTTTCAGGAAATGCTGAAAATGCAGCAGAATGCCCGTATTGCACAAACTAAAGAAATTATACATCTTTTGAGCAAAAAAGAAGGAATACATGTATCTTTTGACAAAATCAAAAGTCTTGTGGCTGAAGGCGGCAGTATAGGGCGTCCGCACATTGCAAAAGCTATTACCATGGCCGGCGGAACGACAAGCGTCATGGAAGCATACAGCAAATATATAAACAACGACTCGGATGTTTATGTACAGAGAAAGACAATCTCTCCGCATGATGCTATAGAAATCATCTACGATGCAGGCGGTATTCCTGTTTTTGCGCACCCATTCGACGTAGAAGATGCAGAAAATCTTATTAAAGAATTTATGCACTTTGGTCTCAGAGGTGTCGAGGCATATCACAGAAAACATTCACCTGCGATGGTGGAATACTATTCAACGATTGCAGAGAAGAACGGTCTGATTATTACCGGCGGGTCAGACTTCCATGCCCCCAACCCAAATAACGGTCAGATTATTCTTGGTAAAAACTTTATACCGGAGTGGATTTATGACTCGTTAATAAAAGAAAAAAAACAGCTGGACATGGCGCAATGAGACTGAGATTTCGAAAAGCATTTAATATGG
The DNA here is from genome assembly GCA_944322755.1 of Candidatus Gastranaerophilales bacterium. Taxonomy (GTDB): domain Bacteria; phylum Cyanobacteriota; class Vampirovibrionia; order Gastranaerophilales; family Gastranaerophilaceae; genus CALUPY01. The sequence goes on from CALUPY010000015.1 coordinate 8,431, forward strand.
TAGAAATCAGTATAGTAATGCTCTTAATCGTCATTACTGTACTGGTTTGCATACCGGCTATAGTTAACAATACAAAAGAGGCAAAAATAATCTCGAGCTGGAAAAAAACGTTTACGGAAGTGGATTCAAATTTCGAGATGTTCAGTATTAATGACTATGAGACCGTAGAAACTATTTGCAAAAGCGGCGTTGGGGAAACAGAGCGGGAAATTTTTAAAGTGCTGGGGCCGTATTTAAATGTAGATACCTCACTTAAGCCGGACAATCTTAAAACATACAAATACAAGTTTTTAAACGGAGCACAAATCCCTAAAAATTCAAAATATTTCACGAAACTTTTTGCTTATCAGGAAAACGGAAATATTGTCGCATTTAAGCTTTTATCCTGCCGGTGCGGTGACAGTGAGCCTTGTGCCACAGCATTAATAGATTTAAACGGCAAAAAACATCCAAACCGTATAGGTAAAGATATTTTTGGTATTAATATATACAAGCATAAAGTAGAAGCTTTTGGCTCTGAACTTTCTAATACCGAGTTAGCTTCTGAATGCAGAAAAAATAACAATGGTACAGCCTGCTCTGAATACTATTTAAGAGGAGGCAAATTTTAAAATCTAAAATTACTGGTCTGAATGTTTGTTGTCTTTCAATAATTTTTCAAAATCAGACGGCTGAATATCCTGGATAAAATCCCTAAATTCCTGTGCTTCTTCTTCGTCTTTTGCACTGTCACAAGAAACCGAACCATGTGCAAGAACATTTGCTGTTACATAAATAGGCGCGTCTACTCTAATTGCCACTGCTATAGCATCAGAAGGCCGTGCATCTATTGTCATTTCTTGTGGCTCTGCACTATTATCATCTGATTTTTGCAGATAAATTGTTGCAATATAGGTTTCTTCCTCTACATCGTTTATTAGTATCCTTGTGATACTAAAGCCTGTTTTTTCGACCACATCAACTATCAAATCATGGGTCATAGGTCTGGTAACAGGAATATTTTCAATCTTTCTTATGATAGCACTGGCTTCAGCAGAACCTATCCAGATAGGCAGTGCACGACGATTGTCCCGGTCATGCAGTACAACTATCGGAGACCCGGTACGTGTATCTAATGCTATTCCCATTACTCTCATCTCTATCATAATTTTATTATAACATAAACAATTTATTAGACAAAAAATTGTTAGATAGAAAAATACGCTTTTAATCTATAATTCCACCCATTCTTTTTAAAAGAATGGGTGGAGCCGAAGAAACTTGCCGACCTACTGCGCCGCTCATACAGAAAGTAAATTAAACCCGAGTCTCATAACTCGCAGCCCATATTTCCGCAAAAAATCATAAACAAATTAAAGACCTTGAAAATAACTACGGGCTGCTCAAACAGATGAGACTAACCGTTGTTTAATTAACTTTCTGTAACTCGCTTTGCAAAGGTCGGCGGGGTAACAATATACACAAATTTAATTGCTGTTTTCTAAACAATACAGACGCGTTAATTGTGTTTTTAGGATACTCCTGGAAAACCCTTTATTATAACATAAACAATTTATTAGACAAAAAATACATAGGCATGCTACATTGGTTATATGAAAATAATGATATTAAACGGTCCAAATATAAATATGCTTGGTACAAGAGAGCCTGAAATATATGGTTCGTTAACCTTGGATGATATTATACATGACCTGACGGAATATGCAAAAACGCTTGGTGTTGAGCTGGTAACTTTTCAGAGCAATGTTGAAGGAGAAATAGTTACGGCAATACAGAAAGCGAAAAATGATTGTGCAGGAATTGTAATAAACCCGGCGGCATACACCCATACCAGTGTTGCTATTAGAGATGCAATTGCTGCAGTCGGATTGCCGTGTGTTGAAGTTCATTTATCCAATATTCATAACAGAGAAGAATTCAGAAAAAATTCACTGACTGCACCGGTTTGTATTGGACAAATTGCAGGCTTTGGTGCTAACAGCTACAAGCTCGGACTAAAAGGGCTTTTTGATTTTATAAAATCTGCCTGAACGGAGAATGAAATGAATGTTGCAATATTGTTACAATATTAGCAGCCTTTTGTAAGTATAATAATATTATTAATACCACTATGTCAGATAAATATATGGATTACAAAAAAATAAAAAGAATATTGTTGGTTGTTATGACGTTAGCCGTTGTTGGTTCGTCTTCTTGTGCTTTTGCGGAAGGGTACAAGTATAAAATTACAGACCCGAGATACAACACGGCTGTGCAGTATACAACACCCCAGGGTACATACGATAACAACAAACCTCTTGCGAATCCTGCGGATAAAAAGAAACAGAGAACACAGCTTTTGATTATTCTTTTAATGATTGTTGTGCCGAGTATTTTGATATACACAACAATAAAAAATATTGAGCCTAAATCACAATACAGAAAAAAATTACTCTCAGAAGAATTTAAAGAAACGTTCAGAGCCATAATGGCCGTCGTAATCAATATACTTTTGGTAATTTCAAAAAAAGTCGCTGAAATCTTTAAAACCATAGCCGGAGAAACTTCAAAATCCAAGATGCAAAGCTATTCAGGGCCTGTAGTTCATACTTCGGCACCTAAAAAAATTAAAGCAAACGAATTTGTAAAAGAAGATTCTGTAAATGAACTAAATGAAGTAAATGAAACAAAAGAAGAAAATGCAAAAATAGAAGCGCCTAACTCTCAAGAAGAAAAACCTGATTTATCAAAAAATATCCAAAAATTTTCAAAAGCTAATATATCAAGCTATGTTAGTGAAAAAAACAGTGTGGAAAAAACAGAGTTTTCAATCAATGAATATCTTTCATCCCCCATTCAAAAACCGCACAATCCTGTTTTGCTAAGTTCTTCAAAACTTACGCGTAATAAGGGATTATGCCTTGTCCAATACAGAAATAAAGTGTCTTTAATCGGATATATAAACAAAAAAGTTTTTGTACTTGCCCAGTTTAATTCTTTGAGCACGAACGAAATACGTTCAAGGCTTGCTGAAAATGAAGGCGAGAATGAACGATATATAGTAAAACTAGGAAACTACAAAGCACTTCTTGAAGTTTCTGAAAACAACATGGAACTGCTTTTAGAACTGTAATATGAAAAGATTTTTAGCGGTTGTTGTATTTTTATTTGTTGTTATCTTAGGCGGCTGCAAACAGATTGATAACAACAGAACGGTCATAAAATTTGCGTCTTGGGGCTCGCAGAGTGAAGTTTCTGTAATAAAGCCTCTGATTGAAGGTTTTGAAAGACAAAATCCGGATATAAAAGTTGAATTTCTGCACATTCCTCAAAATTATTTTCAAAAAATACATCTTTTATTTGCCTCCAATCTTGCGCCTGATGTTATTTTTATGAACAACTACTACACGCCAAAATATATAAAAGCAGGACTATTTGAAGATTTGAGTCCTTATTTTAAAGAAGAACTGAAAAATCAGATGTTTTTTGAAAAATCCGTTCAATGCTTTACATACGACGAAAAACTTTATGCAATCCCGAGAGATGTTTCCGCACTTGTAGTGTATTATAACAAAAATGCTTTTGACAGAAACGGTGTAAAATATCCGAATTCTGATTGGACAATAAACGATTTTATAGAAACCGGCAAGAAATTAACGAACCCTAAAAATAAAAAATGGGGAACCGGTGTGGAAAGAGATATTCTGTTTATGCTTCCGTTTTTATACAGCAATAATGCCCGTATAATTAATGAAAACGGTGAAATAATACTGGATAATGCGGCAGAGCCGATACAACTGTATGCCGATTTGGTTAATAAGTTTCATATTGCCCCTTCAAAAGCTGAAACTGGCAGTCTTACACTTGCGCAAATGTTCCTGCAGGAAAAAATAGCAATGCATATAAGCGGCAGATGGCTTGTTCCTAAATACAGAGAAGAGGCAAAATTTGACTGGGATGTAATAAATTTTCCGTCAGGTTCTGCAGGTTCTGTAATAAATATTGACGCCTCCGGCTACGCTGTTTCAAAAAGTTCAAAACACAAAGAAGCTGATATAAAACTGATAAAATATCTTACTTCAAAGGATGCTATGGAAAAATTTGCAAAAAGCGGACTTATTGTTCCGGCAAGAAAAGATGCGGCCTTTTCGGACAGTTTCTTTGTTCCGGAGAAAAAGCCAAAGCATGCTTCTGTGTTTCTGAAAGCTGTTGAAACAGGTGTTCCTACCGGTGTAAACGAACATTATCAAAAAATAAATGATATTCTAGAAAACGCACTGGAGCCTGTTTTTGAGGGTACAAAAACGGCTAAAAATGTGTTAACCCAAGATCTTATTAACAGATTAAATCATCATAAATCTGTTGACTGATGAAATTTGACCGGAGCCGATGAACATATCGTTTCTTGACTGACTGTACATATAGTCGGTGTACTGTTCTTCGACTTCTGTTTTCAACGATTCGTAGTATGCTTCTTCTTCCTCGTCAGCCGCTGTCGAAATACGATAATCCAGTTCTGTTATAGTATCATCATAGTCTTCTTCAATATCACCTGTTGGAGTGATATTTATGGCATTCATTACATCTTCAAAAGGAATATATTGTGAAGAAGAGTCGTCTGAAGCTTCCTGCTGTCTTTCTACTGCATTCATAACCATCCTCAACAGAATATGGTCGGTTTCTGCAACACCGGTTGCAGCAACTCCATAAAAATTTAATGTTTGTGCAAGTTGCGCTTCTATTGTGTTTAAGAGTGTTTTGTCTGTTTCTTTGTTGCCCGATGGTGTAACCCCGATAGCCTGTAATGACTGCATAATTTGTTTATGCTCTGTGTCCTCGACTTTGCTTGTGTCAGAGGGAGCATAAGACATAACCATTGGAGATATTGCTGACATTATAGGACTTATGGACATGGTAACCACTCGTTTTCTGTATAGTACATGTTATTTATGCCCATTTTGGATGTTTTTTAAACACTAGCGATGATAAGATTCGTTATTAATTATCTTAAATGCCCGGTATATCTGCTCATAAAGGAACACCCTAATAAGCTGATGTGTAAATGTCATTTTGGAAAAACTCAGTTTAAAATCCGCACGTTCTGAAACAGACTTGTGCAGCCCGTTTGCCCCGCCGATTACAAAAACTATTTCGTTATATCCTTCCTGCGAGAGTTGTTTTAACTTTTCTGCAAAGTCTTCTGAGCTCAGCTGTTTACCCAATATTTCAAGGGTTATTACAAAGGAATTCTGTTTAATTTGAGACAAAATTTTTTCCGCCTCAAGTGCCTTGTATTTTTCACAAAGACTCTCATCCCGTATTTCTTGCGCCGGCACCTCAACCAGAGACAAACTGCAATATGCACCCAACCTTTTTACAAACTCGTCTATTGCCTGGCTTGTATATTTCTCTTTAATTTTTCCGACTGCAACAATTTTTATATTCAATTATACACGCCCGTACATATCCTGCAATCTTACAATATCATTCTCGTCGAGAATATCGCCCTTTTGCACTTCAAGAATCATAACAGGCTCGTCGTATGGATTCTGGAGCGAGTGGACTTCTTCAACTGCTATGTCAATGCTTTCACCCGGTTTCATTTCATACTGTTCTTCACCGCGTACAACGAGCGCATTTCCTTCAAGAACAACCCAGTGTTCGCTTCTGTGATGGTGCAGTTGAAGACTCAATTTTGCTTTCGGGTTTACATAAATGCATTTTGTTAAGAATCCGTTGCCCTCTTTTAATACCGTATAATAGCCCCACGGTCTGTATACGGTTTTATGTATTTTATGGGTGTCGTCATCTCTTTCTTTTAAGAAGCTGTAAATCTGTTTAACATCCTGTACTCTGTCTCTGTCACATACAAGAATTGCGTCTTCCGTTTCTACAACTATTGTATTTTCAAGACCGATTGTGGTAACAAGTTTTGAGGTCGAATACAGCATTGAATTTTTGCTGTCAAGGTCTATTACGTTACCGAGAATGTAGTTGCCGTTTTCATCTTTTTCCGATATTTCATAAATCGCTTCCCAGGAGCCTAAATCTTCCCAGTGAAAATCAAATGGCAGAAGCACCAATTTTTTTGAGTCTTCCATTACCGCATAGTCTATAGAAATATCCGGCATTTGATCAAACTCCTGATAAGGAACCGTCGGAGTCTGGGAAGAAATCTCCATTTTTTTCATAATATCGTAAATGTTTGGCTGGTATTTTTTCAGTTCAGACATCATAACAGACGCTTTGAAAACAAAAATGCCGCTGTTCCAAAAGTAATTTTTCGATACGGCAAACTGTTTTGCGGTTTCAGAATCCGGCTTTTCTGTAAAATCATCGACTTTTAGCGCCATTGGAGAAATTTCTTTAAGCTTTTTATTGTTCTTTGTTTTAATATAGCCGAATCCTGTGTCAGCTTTCGTCGGTGTAACTCCGAATGTAACTATGTAATCATGTTCGGCAAGTTTTATTGCTTCTTCAATAGCTCTTGAAAATTTTTTGTTGTCGAAAATACAGTGGTCAGATGGCGTTGCAACGATTATCGGGTCGAACTTCTTCTCATTCAATACTTCAATATATTTTATTGCAAGAGCAATCGCCGGTGCGGTATTTTTGCCGACAGGTTCTGAAATCACTCTGTAGCTTGATTTACGGCAAAACTTTTCCCTTAATTCATCCAGCTGGTACCTGACCTGGCCTTCATGTTTTACATTAGTTATGCTCAGGATGTTTTTGTCGTCAATACAGTCAATCAGACGCAAAAATGTAGATTGAAACAGTGTATACTCATCTGCTATCTTTAAAAGCTGTTTTGGGTACATTTCTCTACTTATCGGCCACAGTCTGCTGCCGCTTCCGCCCGCCAATATCAAACCGTATACATTACTGCTGGACATACTCAACTCCTTAACCTGTCTCTTTATTATATAGTATATCTATGACTCTTTCAAATGTTTAAAGTGTTTGTAAACATAAATAAAGCCCAAAATTAAACAAACAACGATAATCAAAATATCGAATTTATGCCAGAGATGTTTGAACATTTCCATGTTTTGACCCATTTTTACACCGACATAAACAAGAAAATAACTCCACACAAGAGAGCCTAGAAATGTAAATGTAAAAAATGTACGTTTTCTTGCTTTTAAAATACCTGCAGGCAGTGATATAAACGTACGTATAACCGGAAGCATTCTGCATATAAAAAACGCCCAGTCACCGTATTTGTCGACCCATTTGTCAGCGTCTTCCAAATCTTTTTTTGATACAAGAAACCATTTTCCGTATTTTTCAATGAAAGGTCTTCCGCCGTAGTAACCTATATAATACGATGGAACAGACCCAATGACACAGCCGATTGCACCGGCAAAAGCAGCTACGTGAAAATTCATAATACCCTTGCTTACCAGATAACCTGCGAATGGCAGAATTGCTTCGCTCGGAAGCGGAATATTACAGGATTCTATTGCCATTAATATACTTATGCCTACAGGGCCGGTTGCTGTAATAACTTTTTCTATAAATGTTATGAGATGTATTAAGATAGTATCCAACATAGCGAAACTCCCTATTATCTGTATTATCAATATTATCAGAAAAAAAATAAGAATCGCCAAAAAATAAAAAAAAACTTAATTTTTCTCTTATATTTGCCATTGCCTGATATAATAGCAATATGGAAAATATTGATTTTAAAAAAATAGTGGATAATTTGTTTCAGGCAGTAATTGTTGCTGACAAAAAAGGACAAATTTTATACGCAAATGACTATTTTTGTGAACTTTTTACAACAAATTGCAACAAACTAAAAGAAAAAAATATTTCAGACTTTATCTCTGACAATAAAATTGAGATTAAAAACGAAATATATGAAACAAAAACGATAGATTATGATGAATATTCTGTCATAATCTGTCATCCTGCACAGACACAAATGGAAAAAATCTATTCGGATTTCATCTCTACGGTGAGTCATGAACTGCGTACACCTCTGACCAGTATTCGCGGTTTTGCAGACACAATGCTGTTTTCTTACGACAAACTCGATGAATCCCAAATCAAAAAGTTTTTGCAAATAATTAAAGACCAGTCAAACAGACTGATAAAACTGATTGAAAATCTTCTCTCGATTTCCCGTATGCAGACGCAAAATGAAATGCTTGTTTATAAAGCTGTTAATGTAAAATCCCAAATTGAGCAGGCACTGCTGATAGTTAAAAATCAGTACAAAACACATCATTTTTTATTTCAATGTGAAGATGGAATTATGCCGGCTCTTGTGGATGAAAACAAATTTCAACAGATAATGATTAATGTTTTAGATAATGCGGCAAAATATTCAGAATCGAATACTACGGTGGAAATAACAGCAAAAAACCATGACAACAACATAAAAATTACCGTTAATGACCATGGAACCGGTATTACAAAGGAAAATCTCTGCAAAATTTTTGACAAATTTGCCAGAATTGAAAACCATTTGACAAGCAAAACACAAGGCAGCGGTTTGGGTTTGTATATAGTAAAAAATCTTGTTGAGAAAATGAACGGTTCAATAAAAGCCGAAAGCTCCACAAACCCTGATGACCATGGCACAAGTTTTATTATAACACTGCCTGCCGCGTCATACACAAACCAGTGCAGCAAAAAACTCCGGGGAGACAGATAAATGCTTTCGAAAGTTGTACTGATTTTAGACAAAAGAAAAGAATTGTCTACAAAATATAAACGTATTCTGGAACAAAACGGAATCAGTGCTTTTGTTACTTCAACTGTAGAGGAAGGCATAGAGTTTTTGTATGAATACGAACCTGATATGGTTATTATATCGGACAGTGTAGATTCTTCTCTTGATGAATCCTGTAAGAAAATCCGCATGTTAAGCTACGCCTCAAGACCAATTATCATTGCGCTTTCAAAGTCAGATGACCTGCAGGATAAGCTTAAGACACTGGATGCAGGTGCCGATGACTATCTTGGCGAGCCAATTGATTCGGAGGAATTTAGTGCCAGAATCAATGCACATTTGAGAAGGTATTTCGAAAGTTATATTAATGAAAAAACGAGACTGCCTGATTCAAAAATTTCTTTGAAAATTTTTAAAAGAGTTTTAAAAGAGAATAAAAATTGGGCTGCGTTACTCATAAAAATCAATGATTTTGAGTTTTATAAAGAAATTTACGGAGAACTTGCTGCAGATAAAATGGTGCAAACATATACCGCAATAATAACTTCCTCGCTTGATGAAAATGATTATTTTGGCGAATTGTCTTACGGTGAATTTCTTATTTTAACAAATTCCTATAAAGCAGAAAAAATTGCGTCTTTCCTCACATATGCTTTCGATACTATCGTGGATAAATTTTATTCTGACGAAGATGCAAATCAGGGGTATATAATACTTAGAGGAGATGACAATGCGGGCAAAAGAATAACTCTGGTTTCAACAAGCATCGGTATTATCTCGGGTGAATACAAATCATACAGCAGTGTAAAAACAGCAATAAATGATTTGTATAATACATACAAACTCGCAAGAACAAAACCCGGCTCCGGCTTTATTATGGAAAGGCCCAAAATAAGCGCTGCTGATGCAATAAAACAAAAAAATTACAACAACAAAATACTGATAATTGAACCTGATTCAGCATTGAATCTGCTGTTAAAAACATCAGCAGAGCTGCAGGGGTTTGACGCACAGGCAATAGCTGATTTTGACAAAACATTTGAAACAGTAAAAGACTTTTCACCGGCTCTTATTATTCTGGATGCGGGCACGGATGACAGTCTGACAGGTCTTACTATTGCTCAAAAATTGAAGAAAAGCATGGATTATAAAAATATAAAAATTATTATGTCTACAGTTGTGCATGACAAAAAGCTGATACTTAATACCGGCGCTGATTTATATCTGCCGAAACCATACGAATTAATAAACATTTTCAGCTGGGCACAAAAACTTATAGAAGAATATAATACTTTATAAAAATTTTTTCAATAAATCCTGGATAAATCAGCTGGCAAATATAAATTATATGCCTGCTGCTTATTATTAATTTTATCTTGAAAATGATACTAAATTATGTTGCCCTGACTCAGGGCGTGTTTCGGTTCGGACAAATACAAAAAGCGCCTCAAAAACAGAGGCGCTTTTATCTTTTTCATATTCAGCTATTCTTCGTTTTCTTCTTCTTTCATACTTGCCTGGATTTCGGGACGTTCATTCAGGGCGTCTATAAAGTGATTGTATCTTTCCATTCTCAATTTTAGCCAGGAAAGCATTGTGTCAGAGCCATACACTTCAATTATTCTTGTTCTGGAAAACTGTTTGTATGTGCGGTTGTAAGTTTCATCGATATAAGTTTTGCACTTACAGTTCAGTTCTTCGATTAAATCATAAAGTGTTTTCAGCCATGCCGGTTCTACGTGAATTTCGTTAACTTTGTACTCAAGAATCATAGTGCTTCCCTTGCTTTCTTTTTTATTACTTCTGGTGACGACTTGCTATTTTAAAGGGTAGGTATCTTAACAATATTTGTATCGGCTCTTTAACGAAAAACTTTATACTAATTTATTATATTTGTAACATTTGTTTACATTTTTTTATGATTAAAAGACTAACAATAAAGTAATAATGGTTTTAAGAATCTGCCATAAACAGCATTGCGCATACATTTTTGCCGGATATTTCTTATTTTTTCTTTATATTTTTTAAATTAAAAAACTTTGGACATTTTATTTTAAAATTTTTATTTTTGTGCAAAAATTTTTATAAGATAGCACAATTGCTGTTTATTCGTAGTAATTGATATAGATAAAAGGAAAAAACAAAAATGGCAAGACAAGTTCCCTTAGAACGAGTAAGAAACTTTGGTATCGCAGCCCACATCGACGCAGGTAAAACTACGACAACCGAACGTATCTTATTCTACACAGGAAAAACTCACAAAATCGGTGAAGTTCACGACGGCGCTGCCGTAACCGACTTTATGGATCAAGAACGTGAACGTGGTATTACTATTCAGTCAGCTGCTGTTACAGCTATGTGGAAAAATCACCAGCTCAACATTATTGACACCCCCGGTCACGTTGACTTCACAATCGAAGTAGAACGTTCACTCCGTGTATTAGACGGTGTTGTTGCTGTATTCTGCGCAGTAGGCGGTGTTCAGTCACAGTCTGAAACTGTATGGAGACAGGCTAACAGATACGAAGTTCCGAGAATGGTTTTCGTAAACAAAATGGACAGAACAGGTGCAAACTTCTATCGTGTAGTTGACCAGTTGAGAAACAGACTTAATGCTAATGCTCACCCGATTCAGCTTCCGATTGGTGCAGAAGACCAGTTCACAGGTATTGTTGATTTGATTGATATGAAAGCTCATATTTATACAAACGACCTTGGTACGGATATAAAAGTTGAAGACATTCCGGCTGACATGGTAGACAAAGCAAACGAATACCACGCAGCTTTAGTCGAAGCAATTTCCGAACACGACGACGATTTGATGATGAAATTCCTTGAAGGTGAAGAACCAACAATGGAAGAACTCAAAAAAGTTTTGAGAAAAGCTACCTGCGAAAACAAAATTGTTCCGGTTTGCTGCGGTACTGCTTTCAAAAACAAAGGCGTACAACTTCTGTTAGATGCAGTTGTAGATTATATGCCGTCACCGGTTGACGTTAAAGCTATCGAAGGTGAACTTCCTGACGGAAGCAAAGTCGAAAGACATTCATCAGAAGACGAACCTTTTGCTGCACTGGCATTCAAAGTTATGACAGACCCTTATGTCGGTCGTTTAACATTCTTACGTGTATACTCAGGTAAACTTACCTCCGGTTCTTACGTTTTGAATGCAACAAACGGCAAAAAAGAACGTATCTCCAGACTTGTACAAATGTATGCAGACCAGAGAAACGAAATTCAGGAAGTTTATGCAGGCGATATTTGTGCGGCAGTAGGTCTTAAAGATACTACTACAGGTGATACTCTGTGCGACGAAAAAGCACCGATTATCTTAGAAAAAATGACATTCCCTGAACCTGTAATTTCGGTCGCAATTGAACCGAAAACAAAAGCTGACCAGGATAAAATGGGTATTGCTCTTCAGAAACTTGCTGAAGAAGATCCGTCATTCAGAGTTAAATCCGACACAGAAACAGGTCAGACTATTATCTCCGGTATGGGCGAACTTCACCTGGATATCATCGTAGATAGACTTTTAAGAGAATTTAAAGTAGATGCTAACGTTGGTAAACCGCAGGTTGCATACAGAGAAACCATCAGAGGTACAGCTGATCAGGATTCTAAATTCATTCGTCAGTCAGGTGGTAAAGGTCAGTACGGTCACGTTAAAATCAAAATCGAACCTGCTGAAGAAAATGCCGGATTTGTATTCGAAAACAAAATCGTCGGTGGTGCTATTCCGAAAGAATACATTGAACCTGCAAGAAAAGGTATGGAAGAAGCGCTTGAAGGTGGTATCATAGCCGGCTTCCCGATGATAGACGTTAAAGTTACTCTATACGATGGTTCATATCACGAAGTCGACTCTTCTGAAATGGCATTCAAAATTGCCGGTTCTATGGCTATCAAAGAAGGTACAAAGAAAGCAAGACCTTGCATTCTTGAACCTATGATGAAAGTAGAAATCGAAGTTCCGGAAGAAAATACAGGTGATATTATCGGTGATATTTCCTCAAGACGCGGTCGTGTTGAAGGTATGGAAATCATCGAAGGAACAGGTATTCAGAAAATCCGTGCGATTGTTCCGCTTGCTGAAATGTTCGGATACGCTACTGACATCCGTTCAAAAACTCAGGGACGCGGTACATTCTCTATGGAATTCAACAAATATGAACAGGTTCCCTCAAATATCGAAACCGAAATCATTTCTAAATCAGGCGTAAACGCTTAGTTTAGTAAATATAAAACAAAAAGACCTTATCAATTTGATAAGGTCTTTTTTTATTCCTGTAATAATAAACTGACAATGCTTTCACTTATCGGATAATTACAGCATTCTTCATCATATAAAAATACCGGTGTTGCATTTGCTTCAAAAAAGACATATTCACCAGATGGTGTCCTTTTCATATCTATTCCGGAGAATACAAGCCCGAGTGCACTATTTATTTTAAAACAATCCTCAATTACAGAGTCAGATAGTTTTACAGGCATTCGTTTTGCGTTATCCTGTGCGCGAAAGTCTATTGTATCTGATTGTATCTCTACTGCAAATGCTTCTCTGCCTACAACATAAACTCTAATATCCGTACCATCTATAAGTTCTTGTACAGTGACCGGTGAATTGGAAAGTGAGGAAAGATTTTCAGAGGTCAGCTTGTCTTCGGTCAAAACAGCAGTGTTTGCCCATCCGCGTACGGGTTTGTATATAACCTTTTTATTGTTCTTTTCATAAAAATTTATCAATTCATCAGGGTCATTGGTGATTATTGATTCCGGTACTCTGATGCTGTTTTGCTTCAATAGTTTCAATTGGTAACCTTTGTATTTAAGCATTTCAACTGCATCATGGGGATTTATCTGGGGACAGTCCAAACATTTTAAAAACGAGCCTATTGCCGATTCTATATTCCAGTACACAATCTCCTGTAATAATTTGTCGTTCTCGGGTTTTACCCTTACTCCGTCATACCATCTGCGATAGACTGCTGTTATATCTGAAAAAGAAATCTTTTTTGCCTGCGAAGTTCCCTGAATATACCCGCATGTTGGAATATTTGCATCAAAAGTTATTTTTGTTTCATATGGATATTTTGCAGTATCAAATAGGATTACATGCGCACCGCGTTTCAGAAGACGCTGCTTCATATCCATTGATGATATGTCTTTTTCAGAACCTATGAGCAGAATGTTTTTGTTCATTTTATTATGCTAACTTATTTATTACGAATTGTAAAGCCAAGAATGCTTGATATATATGCAAATTAAAATTTTTTTAGAATTTTGAATAAAAAAAACTAAAGTCTTTTTAAAAAACATCCGATATATATATAGTCACACAGAAACAGGAGAATGATATGAGTGATTATTTTTTGGATTATGTAAGAGCAAATCAGAGATTAAACTATGCTGCAAAAAACCAAAACAAAGTCGGTAACGAAGAGAATGAGCCGACGACTCTGGCCTATCCTAGTGACGATGCAGCCGGAGGCACTCCAACTGCAGAAAAAGAAAATAGTAATAATGAATTATCAGATGTTGAAATTAACTCAATTAAGCAGGAAATTGCCGAATTATTAAATGATGTTTTGGAGGCACTATTTAACTTCTTTAAAGAAGATAACAAAAATGTATCAGACAACGCCGAAACTAAAGCATATCCGAGCGATGATGGCGCAGGAGCAATGCCGCCTTCTGCTGATAACGAAAATAAGATTCCTGACAGACCTTCATATGAAACTGATGACAAAAAGCCTGCAACAAAAGCTTTTCCAAGCGATGATGCAATTGGCACGATGCCACCGTCTTTTGGTGGTTTCGGAAATTCAGGAATTGCGACAATGGCGTACCCCAGCGATGATGCAATAGGCGGCATGCCATAATAAATAAATTTCTTTTAGTTTGGAAATACAAAAAAAAGGGAGTTTTAAACCTCCCGTATTTCCCCATTTCTCCGTATATTAAAGTTTCAAAACCTTAATATTCGATACCTTGTCTTGCCATAACACCTATATCAAAGTAGTGTTTAACAGGTTTCATTTCAGTAACAAGATGTGCAAGAGCAATAAGCTCAGGGTGTGCATATCTTCCTGTTAAGACTATTTCAAGGTTTTCCGGCTTATTTAAAAGAACTTCTTTGATTTCTGAAACTTTTATCATGTTCATTGCAGCGCAGATATTCAATTCATCAAGAATAATGAGTTGGTATTCACCGCTGTTAATAGCTTTTTTCGCAAACTCCCAGCCTTTTTTGGCTTCTTTGTAGTCTTCCATACAGATGTTGTGTTTGTAAACAACTCTGTCCATACCGCACTGAACAACTTTGAAGCGGTCACCAAAATTACATGCAGAAGCAATCTCTCCGTATGTAGTTCCCTGATCACCTTTTGTAAACTGGATAACAAGAACTTTCCAACCGTGTCCGAGGGCTCTTAATGCCAAACCCAAAGATGCTGTTGTTTTACCTTTTCCATCGCCAGTGTAAATTTGAATGTATCCATGTTCTAACAATGTAATTTCCTCCGGTTAGCAGGCTTCTCATCCTATCTAACATTATAAACTTATCTCGAATTGTTTTTATCAATTAAATGGAGTATTCTCTAATCATCAAACCATAACCCATTTAAAATTCGGTACAAAAAATCACCCCATAATACTATCGGGCTTCTCCCTCCGAACGATTTTTATTTTTTATAAACTCAAGAATTTAATCTTTGGAATTAATCATCTCGAATGTAATATTTATATTAAAACAAAATTTTAATGAGTGGTCAATTTTACACTTAACCATGCTTTTTATTTTACAATTTTACTATTGTAGCAAAGCTTAAAATCCTTGCAGTTTAAGAGTTTTGGGGTATTCAAAAAACTTTTACAATAATTTTTTTTATAATTCTTAAAAAAGACTTGAAAGCATGGTTATAAGGCTTTCATCGTTATTGTTAAATAAATATTTTCACTTAATTATTTTTAATTTTATCATTCTGTCAAGTAAGTTTGAAGAAATTTTATAAAAAACAAATTTTTTAAATAAAGACATAATTTACTGCCTGAATACTCTTTTTACCTTTTCTCAATTCATGATAGAATATATATAAGCTAATTGTTGAGCAAAGTAAGGTTAGATATCACAGATGGGTGATGAAGATAAACAATTTGAGGCTTCCCAGCAGAAATTAGAGAAGGCGCGTAAAGAGGGACAGGTTGTAAAATCAAAAGATTTTTCAACAGCTCTTGCGATGATAGTTATGTTTTTTGCTATTGCAAAAGCAGCTCCTTTTATCTGGTCTCAAATCACGAAACTTTTTGTTCTCTGTTATGAACAAATACCAAACCAGCATCTAGAAAATATAGGATACCCGTATTTACTTTTCATTACGCTATTGCCGACTGTTCTAATAATCGGCCCTATTCTTCTGCTGGCAGCATTTATCGGAATACTCGGAGATATGATTCAGGTCGGGCCGCTTGTGACAATGACTCCGCTTTCTCCAAAACTCGACAAACTTAATCCTACAAAATATTTTAAAAATATTATGAGCATAAAAACCCTGTTTGAGCTTGTAAAAAATATTTTGAAAGTAATAATTCTCGGCTATATAGGCTGGATGGTTTATCAGTCTCATTTTGAGGTAATACTCGGTCTTGCTGCAATGGATAACAATTTCGCCATCATGCAGGAATTCGGCAATCTGATTATGGATTTTGTCATGAAAGCAGGTATTGCATTTTTAATTATTTCTGTTGCGGATTACGGCGTTACCCGATGGAAATTTATGCAGGATCAAAAAATGTCGTTTAAAGAGGTTAAAGATGAATATAAAAACTCTGAAGGTGATCCGCATGTGAAGGCTGCCTTGCGTCAAAGGCGCCAGCAAATGTTACAGCAGGGTATGATGGATGCGGTGCCTGAGGCAGATTTTGTTGTAACGAATCCGACTCATATAGCCTGTGCTCTTAAATATGATGCGGAAAAGATGGAATCCCCGATGCTTGTGGCTAAAGGTACAGAGCTTTTTGCGAAAAAGATTATACAAATAGCAGAGCAGCATTCTGTGCCGGTTATTGAAAATCCTCCTGTTGCAAGAGCATTATTCAGAATGGTTGAAATCAACCGTGAAATCCCTCCTGACCTGTATAAAGCAGTCGCTGAAATTTTACTGTTTGTATATAATTTGCGAAAATCAAAAAAACCTAGTAATATAGATACTAAGATGGACAAGAATTGACAATGATTAATCAGGCTCAATCAAAAATTAAAGAATATATTGAAATCGTAGAAAAGGTAGCGAAAGTTGAACACAGGCGTATACCTTCACATATGGTCGATTATGAAGAACTGGTAAGCATAGGGATAATTGCTGTTCAGTCAATGATAAAGAACAAAACTCCCGAGCAGCTTGAAAAATACAACAGTTCATATATCGGCACAGCTGTAAGATGGGCTATCAGAAACGAGCTGAGAAGCCGCTACAAGTGGTATTCTCTTAAACATACAAAATCAGCTGACAGCACAGAAAATGAAACTCCTGACGGTGAAGGCGGAGATATTGATATTTCTCCCGGAAAAGTGAGAGAGGCAATATATGAGACTATCCTCTCTATTGACTCAATTGCAGCTGCGTCGTCTGACAATGACTCGCCGTTTGATTTCATAAAAGACCCGCATGCAATGCCGGATGAAAAAGCAGAAATTTCAGAGCTTGGAAGAGCGATAAGAGAGGCTATTGCTACACTGCCCCAAAAAGACAGGCTCATTGTAGAATACAGATTTTACAGAAACATGCAGGTAAAAGAAATTGCTGAGCAGGTTGGTCTGTCTTCCTCCAGAATTACGAGAATAGTTCAATCCGCACTAAATCATGTACGCGAGTATCTTGTACAGCATGAACACTATGGATATTAACATGTCCGTTTTTTTGAGTTTATTATGTATAGTATTGTTTTTAAGCCTGCTTTCTTTGATATTTAAATACAGAAAGCTCAAACAAACTTTTCGCAATCATAAAAAATCTTTGCGCAGTATTCTTAAAACAATAAATTCTGTCCGATACGGAAATCTGTATGAACGTGTAAACCCTGCGAACTTCGTTTTGCTTCCCAATTTTTCTGAAAGTATAAACAGAATGATAGAATCGATTGTGGACAGGGAGAATATGATTAACGAATATCAGGCTGATTTGAATAAAAAAATAGAAGCTTTAAAAGAAATTGAACAGCTGAAAGAAGATTTTGTAGCGACATTGACGCATGATTTAAAGGTGCCTATAATTGCGGAAAAAAATATGCTTCATTTTCTGGAGGAAAACAGATTCGGAGATTTGACAGAAAAGCAGCGTGAAGCAGTTATACACTTACAAAATTCAAATAAAGAGCTGATAGAACTTGTTGAAATTATATTAGAAACTTACAAACTCAATGAAACAAATATAATTCTAAACAAAGAAAGAGTCGATATTGGAGATTTAATAAATACTGTTATTGAAGAAATGCAGCCAATTGCTGATGCAAACTCACAGAAAATTAATTTTGATTCTCATCATGACGGTTTTGTTAACGCTGACAAATTCTATTTAAAAAGAGTTTTAAAAAATATTATACTAAATGGACTTTCTTATACTGACAGCCGTGGATGTCTTGATATTTGTATTACGGATTCGCAAAACAGTGTCGATATAAATATAACGAATTATGGCAAGTATATAAGCGAAGAAGAGATAGAACATATTTTTGACAAATACTATTCATCCGCAAAAAAATTCAGAAAAATCGGCACCGGTCTCGGGCTTTACTTATCCAATAAAATAATTGATGCACATGAAGGAAAAATTAAAGTCGAGTCGCAAAAAGATTCTAAAACAACTTTTGTTATTTCGTTAAAAAAATAGTTAACAAACACATCTGTTATTTACGTTCGTAAAATAACACTCCGTCTTTATCTATACTATTTTTCATTTCGCTGTGAGTAAGATTTTTATAATCCGTAACGTCAAATTTGTATGGGGTGGAGAGTTCGTCCAACTCCCAAAGATAGGTTGAAATGGCATCAGGATTGTCAGTCCAGATTGCAAAATCCACATCAGAGCCGTTTCTGTAATTTCCTTTTGCTCTGGAACCATAAATACAGACTTTTTCAATTTCAGGTTTTGATATGAAATATTCAAGAAGTTCTTTGATAGTTCGTTGAGGCAGACCAAAATTATTCATAAAATCCGGAGAGCCCTTTCTGAAATCTGCAAAGTTCTTCAAAATATTCACCTGAAACTCGTTCTAAAATTTTGTCTACTTTGTCCTGATTGTATTCATGCGAGCTTGCATTTTTGTCTTTTGCCATATCTATCCAAATTTGTGCAGAAGGTAAAATTTCAGAGGAAAAAGCGGATTTTATAACATCCCTTGGCGTAAACACTTCTATATCCTTTGAAAAAAGATAGTCTTTTAAAACTTTCCAGCCCAATTCAAAAGTTATCTCAAAACTTTGTATCAAAGCGAGTTTATATATGTCGTCAGTTTTGTCCGTAACATATTTTTCGTTTGATTTTTTTAACAGCAAAAAGGCATTATTAAAATTTTCAATACGCTCAGTAAGCCTTGTTCTCGTCATATCAGCTCCATTGAATTTTTTATTATTATATCATTTCTGAATTTTTAAACGCAATTTTTTTTAGATTAAAAAGCCCTCAAAATTTTTTTCATTTTTGAGGGCTTTAATTTATCTCAATTTTACTAAATCAGCTTTTCTCATTCTGACGCTTTTCGGTGTAACTTCGACCAGCTCGTCATCTGAGATATATTCAAGGCATTCTTCAAGCGACATAATACGCGGTGCCTGCAGCGTTACCATAACATCAGCGGTTGCTGTTCTCATATTTGTGAGTTTTTTTGTCTTGCATACGTTAACTGCTATGTCTTGCGGTCTGTTGCATTCTCCGACTATCATGCCTCTGTAGATTTTTGTTTTTGGAGTAATAAAGAATACTCCTCTGTCTTCAAACTGAGCAAGTGCGTAGGGAACGGCAACTCCTTCCTCAAATGCAATTAAAGAGCCTGTTCTTTGTCTGTTTATGTCTCCGGCGTAATACTGATAGTCATAGAATGTATGGTTCATGATACCTTCACCGCGGGTCATTCTTATAAATTCACCGCGGAATCCGATTAGTCCTCTTGCCGGAATTATAAATCTCATGTGAGAACGTGTTCCTATTGCTTGCATTTCCTGCATCTCACCTTTTCTGGAGGCAAGTTTTTCAATACAGCTTCCGGCAAATTCTTCGGGTACATCTATCATCAAATCCTCAAAAGGTTCAAATAATTCATCACCGATAGTTTTGTAGATAACCTCCGGTTTTGAAACCTGAAACTCATATCCTTCACGTCTCATTGTCTCAATCAGAATACTCAAATGCAGCTCGCCTCTGCCTGAAACTTTAAATACATCCGTATTTTCAGTATCTTCAACGCGAAGGCTTACATTTTTTTCAAGCTCCTGATAAAGTCTTTTTCTCAACTGTCTTGAGGTGACGAATTTTCCTTCCTGACCGGCAAACGGGCTGTCATTTACGGAAAAATTCATCTGTAGTGTTGGTTCATCAATTTTTATCAAAGGCAGAGCTTTCGGATTTTCTAATGACGCAATGGTCTCTCCTATCTGAATACCCGCAAATCCTGCAATACCTACGATATCACCTGCCTGTGCTTCTTTTATTTCAACACGCCCCAAATCCTCAAAGCCGTAGAGCTTTACGATTTTACCCTTCTCTATTGTGCCGTCAGCTTTCATAAGATTAACCTGTTCCTGTGAATGTATTGAACCGTTAACTATTCTGCCTATTGCAATTCTTCCTACGTATTCATTGTAGTCCAATGTAGTTACGTGGAATTGCAGGTCTTTGGTGTTGTCGCCAAGAGGCGGTTTTATATTTTCAATTATAGAGTCCAAAAGCGGTATAATATCTTTTGATTCATCTTCAAGTTCTTTTTTTGCATAACCATTCAAGCTGCTTGAATATATGACAGGGAAATCAAGCAGATATTCGTCATCAGTCAATTCCGTAAACAGGTCAAAAACTTTGTTCAAAGCATTATCAGGATCGGCTGCGGGTTTGTCAATTTTGTTTATGACAACAATAACTCTTATGCCGAGTTCCAGCGCTTTTGACAGTACGAATCTTGTCTGCGGCATAGGTCCTTCTGCAGCGTCTACGATAAGTAATGCTCCGTCTACCATGCCCAAAACACGCTCGACTTCTCCGCCAAAATCAGCGTGACCGGGAGTGTCCACGATATTTATTTTGTAATCCTTGTAATGCACTGAAACGTTTTTGGCAAGAATAGTAATCCCTCTTTCTCTTTCAAGGTCGTTACTATCCAGCACTCGTTCCTGTACCTGTTCATTTTCTCTGAAAACACCGCATTGTTTAAGCATACAATCGACCAGCGTCGTTTTGCCGTGGTCAACGTGTGCGATAATTGCGATATTTCTTAACTTTGTATTTTCCATTGTTATTCCTGTTCAGCTATTTTAATTATTATGTACCCTATGTACCAATAATATAACAAAAATAAAAACGGAAAAAAATTTTATTTGCTATGCGTTGAATATCAGGAACAGTTCTTTTAAAAATTCATAACCTTTAAGATATGAAGCATAATCAACTTTTTCATCGGAAGAGTGCATATTGTAAATATCTGCAAGTCCTATCAAATAAGGTTTGAATACTTTACCGTCCTTATTCGTTTTGTGTGCGTAAATATGTGTCTCTGCTCCGGCATGGAAGGAGGATACTTCAACCTCAATACCAACTTTTTTGCCGGCTTCCAGGCCGATTTTTTGGATGGTTTCATCTCCGGATTTTTCAAACGCTTTCATTTTTGATTTAGCTATAAATTCAGCTTTCGCAAGACCGTCATATTTTTTATTAAATTTTTCAACAATAGCTTTAATATCTTCAATCAATTGGTTTTCGTTTGCTTCTTCCGAACTTCTGATAGAGTATTTTGCTACAGCCTTTGTGTTTATGATATTTGTCATTGAATTATCAGCAACATAATCAATATAGCTTTCAGCTTTTATTCCTTCTTGAGAAATTCTTTGAATAACAGCTTCAACTCCGCCGCCGATTACAGAACCTATGTTTATTGATGTAACTGTACCATAGTCATCACGCTTATACTCGCCTTGCGGGATTTCATTTATCAGTTCAGCAATGAGTTTTACGGCATTTAGTCTTGTTTTGTCACCTATATCAATACCGGAATGACCGCCTTTCACTGCGTTAACAATAAGCGTTCCGTTTGTGTAACTTGCGCCAGAAATTTGCACCTGCCCCATTTTGTCAGCGTCCAGGACAAGAACGTACTCTGAATTTATTTTATTAAATTCAACATTATTTATACCGGTCATGGTCTGTTCTTCGTCTTTTGTGAAAACAAGTTCCAGTCCGCCGTGTTTTATATTGCTTTTTGCTACTTCAAGTGCAAGTTTTATAGCTGCAGCGTCTCCGGTTTTGTCGTCAGAGCCGAGGGTTCTTGTTTTGTCTGTTTCAATAAATTTTCCATCCTCTGAAATTTTGATGTTCACGGGAGATGAATCTCCGACTACATCCATGTGTGCAGACAGCAATAACGGTTTTTTTGTGCTGTCTGTGGGTTCTATATACGCCATAACATTGCCAAAAGCGTCTTTGTACGCGTTTACCCCGTTTGTAGTTAAAATTTCCACAATTTTATCAGCAACTTTATCCTCTTTACCTGACGGGGAAGGAATTTCCGCCAGCGTGCAAAATATATCGATTAAGTCGTGTTCTTTTCTTAAACAATTAATATCTGTCATACAAAACTCCTTTTTTAAGTAACACTCAAAAAATATGATAAATACTTTAGCAAATTTTGTAAATCACCGGTTTTGATTAAATTGCATCAGAACTGAAGACAGATAATGATAGAAAAAATTTATAATTCAATCGGCTCACGGCTTTTATCAAAACAAACAGGGCTTAAAATACCAAAGCTAAAGGCAATATTTAAAAACGGTATTCCTAAAAATGCCGTCTCTATGGATATTGTCGAGATTGAAACAGATTTTGGCGCGGGCAAAAAAATCATCTCCTCATACAGAACAAAAAACGGAAATTTAATCAAAAGAATCACAGAAGACGAAAACAAGCGTACGATTGGAGTTAGTGAATACAAAGAAGATTTGTCTTTGGGGGATAAGGTTAAAGAAATTGTAAGAAAAAAATTTTCAGCAGAAGAAGAAACGCAACATATCAGAGAAAAAATCTCAGTAAAAACACAGAGCAACATAAATATAATAAACCGTATAAAATTAGTAATTACGAGTCATTCTAACAGCACAATATCTGAAAAACAGATATATGAAGAGTTCACCCAAAGAACCAAAAACAGAAAATATGTAGAAACAATTGCAGAACGAAGTGCAAATGCGAAATTCATTGAAAAAAATATTTTGACAAATATTGCAGACATAGAAAGGCTCGAAAAAGATGCGTATCTGTTCATACGAAACTATGATAATAAGAATTTTACAAAACAAATCTTTGAGCAGGCAAAAAAAATTCAAAATTTGCACAACAAAAAAGTTAATTTAAGTTTTATAAATTTTCCGGGATTAAGAGGAGCTGCATTTTTGAATTGTATTTCTATTAACCTGAAGCTTAATTCGGATAAGCCTCATCTGGTTAATACAATAAATCACGAACTCAGACATCAGTATCAAAAAATGCTCAAAAAGCAGCTCGGATTTTTTAATTTTTTATTCGGCAAAGTTCCTAAAAATACAAGTCTTACAAAAAAAGAAATTTCTCTTGCCCGTAAATATTACATAGCGGAAATATTTTACAGCCCTAACGGTTTGAACAGAATTCAGTATGAAGACAATTTTCTCGAGGTTGATGCAAGAAAGTACGGCGAAACTGCGCTAAAAGATTATGAAAAATCAACACAGTATCTGCAATCACTGTTTCCAAAAGCTGCAAAAAAACTGTTTGAATAATCTTGTACAGCTCTTATCCCTCGCAAATAATCAAAAACAGAATATTCACTATCTCAAATTTTGCTGCACAAACTAGCCGGCATAGAAAAATCTGGAATGACATCCGCCCGGTCCGATTTTTAAACGCAGTGACTTCATACATTTTGGACATCTGCCAACATACGCAGTGCCGTCTTTGTTTTTATACAGACGACCGTATACATTACAACAGGTAAATATTATACCCACAAAGTTTTTAACGGATTTGTTTTCATACATAAAACTATTATAGTACTATTTTCTTAATCTGCCAAAACCTGCGGCATGTCCACATCCGGCTTGCCTAAAACTCTAACCAACTCCAAAACAGAAGCTTTCATCTGGCATTTCTGGGATGTTCCGCTAAAAAAGTCTGCATAAAAACATCCTTCGCACATGCACCCTCTCTTATAACATTCAAGAGCAGTATTAGTCCACCTTCTAACAGCAATTGCTCTTCCCATGTCTCTGCTTCTCAACACTAAGTCCTCCCCGACGATTTGTCTTCGAATTATGAATATTATCTAATTAACCGGCACAAAAAAACGTTCCGGTGTCCCCATATTGTCTTTCAGCTCCCTGAGCCAATTTCGACATCCTTTATTTTATTATATAATCAAAGACGCTTTTTACAAGCCAATCATGTCTAAATGTTACGAGATGTTTCAGCTGTCCGTATCCCGTTAATAGCAGTAAATACAAGCATTTTAAATTCTATAAAAACAAATACCATCATGGTTTTCATGAAAATCAAATCCCAAAACCATGCTGTGAAGCATGTTTCCATGCTGTTTTTGCAACATTAAGATATGTAAAACTTATCTGTCAGTATTGAATTTAATCTAATTTAACGTAATTTAACATATTTGATATAGTATAAAAAATAGTCTATTTTATTATTAGGTAAAAGTGTATGTCTGAAAAAATTCGTAATACTAAACGAAATGGCATAAACGAAATTTTTTGAGTAACAAGGCAGGTCTTTGAAAATCAAAGACCGGAAGCAAATAGATAACTCCGGATAAAATCCTGTTGTCAAAAGAGAGGGGAGACTTTGGAAACTAACTATTTTAAGCTGTTTATGGATGATTTGATAAAGCTTTGGAACGGCTTAGAACTCGGACAAAAATTTGGTATTGTTATACTCAGCGCGATAACACTGGTCGTGACCGGATTTTTTATTACAAAATCTCTCGAACCGAACTGGTCAGTTTTGTATTCCGACCTGTCAGAACAGGATTCGATAGCTATCACTGAAAGTTTGAAGAAAAGCGGATACGCATACAAAGTCAGCAGTGACAAAAAATCAGTACTCGTTCCGGCTGACAAAATTGATGAACTCAGAATATATGTGGCAGAAAACGATCTTATACAAGATTCCGCACCCGGATTTGAACTACTGGATGATATGCAGCTAGGATCTACCGACTTTAAAAATAAATTGACAAAACAGAGAATCTATCAGGGCGAGCTTACCCGCTCTATTGAAAAAATGAACGGTGTAAGAAAAGTCAGAGTGCAGATAGCAGACCCTGAACGCTCCGTTTTTATGGACAAAGATGAATCACCCTCTGCTTCTGTTATGCTGATACTTGAACCGGGTTACAAATTAAAAACCTCTCAGGTAAAAGCAATAAAGAATCTTGTTGCATATTCGATTCCGAGATTAAAACCCGAGAAAGTTTTTCTGACTGACCAATCAGGTAACAATCTTTCGGATGAAACAGAGAAAAGCTCAAGTGATATTGAAAGCTACAAAACTAACTTTGAAAACCAGACAGCACAAAAAATTCAGGATGTTTTAGACAAAATCGTGGGCAGAGACAATGCTTCCGTTCAGGTAAGCGCTGATATTGATTTTAACAGCACGCGTTCAACAATTGAAAGCTATATACCGGTAGAAGGCTCTCAGCAAGGAGTTTTAACCTCATCTCAAACCGAGATGGAAAATTATGAAAACCCGAATCCGAACACCCCTGGCGCCACAACCGGTACAAACAATCCACCGGCTCCCACGACACAGGCAGGACAGAATAAAAATCTGAATTATCAAAAACAAAAAACAGCTACGAATTACAGTGTTTCAAAAGAAGTGAAACAAATAATTTACGCTCCGGGAACGGTAAAAAGAATGACAATTGCCGTTGCTGTAAACAAAATTCTTACAACACAAGAAAAAGAAGAACTCGAAAAACTGATTATATCGGCAAGCGGTGCTGATTTGAATCGTGGAGATATTATAAACGTTACCAGTCTGCAATTTGCGGCAGTTGACGCAAACAAAGCTCAGGAAGCTGCGGTTACAAAAGCTATTGCACAGGAAAAACAGCAAGAAATGGTTGTCAACAAAATCGTTCCTATGTTGATAATCCTGATTCTCGGACTTGCAGCACTCTTTGTATTCCGTTCGCTCTTTGGCAAAACAGCTGCAGAGGAAGAATTGGAAGATTACGAAGAAGCGCCTCAAACTATTACCGATAATCTGATTGACAAATTTGAAGTAGAATCCCTGCCTCAAATTGAAGCCCGTTTGAATCCGGAACTTGACAAACTTAAAACGGATTTGACCGATACAATTATGGCTGACCCGTCAGAAGCAGCAAAAATACTAATCTCTTATATTAAGGACTAAATAAATGGCAGGAGAAGTTGCATTTACATATGAAACAATGACCACAAGGCAAAAAGTAGCAGCACTGCTTATTGCGCTTGGTCCTACTACGGCATCTGAAATTCTTAAAAACATAAAAGAAGAAGAAATTTTGGAACAGCTGACGTTTGATATTGCCAGCTTGAACAAAGTTCCTAATGAAATTCTGAATCAAATACTTGAAGAGTTCCACTCTCTTTTTCTGGCCAGCGACTATCTGGCATCAGGCGGTACGAATTACGCAAGAACACTGCTGGAAAAAGCTTACGGCGCCGAACAGGCACAGAATATGCTGTCGCGTTTGGTTACGATGTTGACGACTAACCCGTTTCAGTTTTTTAATGAAGCTGACCCATCCCAGCTTGCTACGTCGTTTCAGAATGAAAACCCGCAGCTGATTGCGCTTATTCTTGCTTATTTAAAACCGGAAAATTCCGCGAAAGTTTTGAACAGTTTGCCGCCGGATGTTCAGGCGCAGGTTGCTTTTAAAATTGCGGATATGAACTCTACAAACCCTGAAATTATTTCAGAGATAGAAAAAATTGTGGAAAGCAAATTCTCCTCTGTCGTTGCACAAGACTTTTCTAAAGCCGGCGGTGTCGGTTCTCTTGCGAATATCCTTAACCGCTCTGACCGTGCAACAGAGAAAAACGTTCTTGAATATCTTGAGCTTAAAAATCTGGCTCTCGCGGAAGGCGTCAGAGAGCTTATGTTCGTATTTGAAGATATTATTCAGCTCAAAGACAACGCTATTCAACGTATAATCAGAGAGGTCGATATGAGAGACCTTGCCATTTCACTCAAAGGCGTTAGAGACGAAATTAAAGAAAAAATATATTCAAATATGTCAGAACGTGCACAGGCAATGCTGAAAGAAGAGCTCGAATACATGGGGCCTGTCCGTGCAAAAGAAGTTCAGGAAAAACAAACAAAAATTGTCGGTATCATCCGTGCACTGGAAGCTGCGGGTGAAATCATCATAACCAGAGATTCTCAAGAGGACGAATACATTGAGTAGAATTGAAAGCAACAAAATAAATTTCGGAAACTCCTTCACCATTAACACGGAAGGAAATCAGGTTTTAAACAAAGAAGTAGTCGAAGCAAAAAAAATAGCAGAAAAAATTGTTGCCGATGCAAAACAAGAAGCGCAGGGAATCATTGCACAGGCGCGAACGCAGGCAGAGAATATTATAAAACAGGCACAGCTTGAAGCGGAATCCCAGACCGAAACCATAACAGAAGCGGCAAAGGAAGAAGGTTTTAATGCCGGATATTCCGAGGGTAAAGAAAAAATAACGACGGAACTCGAAGACAGAATACAGAATGTTGATGAGTTTGCAAAGTGCACATTTGAGTTAAAAAATAAAATCATAAAATCTGCACATCTTGATATTTTGGATTTAATTACTGATATTGCCAAAAAAGTCTGCAAGCAGGAGCTCAGCCAGAATCCGAAAATTTTGAGAACACTCGTTGAAGAATCAATAAACCAGCTTAGCGAAAAAGAAGAAATAACAATCATTGCAAATCCTGAAATGATTAACAAACTCTATGCTATTGCTGACGAAATGAAAAGCAAAATACACGGGCTTAAAACTATAAAAATTCAGGAAGACCCTTCTGTGTCTGCTGACGGCACTATCATAGAGAGCCTTGACTCAAGAATTGATACAAGAATGAGCGGACAGATTGAACAGATTTACCAGAAACTTATAAATGAAATGAACTCCGTGCCGGAAGCCGAACTGGCAAATGAAGTCAATGATATGAATTTGAACAATGATAAATTTAACCAGATATAAAAGAATAATTAATGAAACAAAACCCTCCGTTGAAGTGGGCAAGGTTACGCAGATTATCGGACTTATCATAGAATCTGACGGCCCGAAAGCCAGTATCGGAGACCTTTGCTATATTTATAACGACCTGAATGACAAACCTATGTGGGCAGAGGTCGTAGGTTTTAAGACAAAAAAACTTCTTCTTATGCCGCTGGGGTCAATGGATGGTTTGCGCCCCGGCGCTATTGTGACAAATACGGGTGCCCCCATGCAAATAAAAGTCGGTCCGCAGCTTATAGGACGTGTTTTGGATGGACTCGGGCAGCCTATTGATACTCTCGGAGATGTTAACACTGAAACTACATATTCGACACATGCTGAAATAATAAATCCTCTTAACAGACAGCTTATAAGAACTCCTTTGTCTCTCGGAATCAGAGCGATAGACGGATTTATAACAGCAGGTAAAGGACAAAGACTAGGTGTTTTTGCGGGTTCAGGGGTAGGGAAAAGTACGACGCTTGCTATGATGGCAAAAAATACGAATGCCGACCTGAATGTTATAGCCCTGATTGGAGAACGCGGCAGAGAGGTCAGAGAGTTTATTGAGAGTACGCTGGGACCCGAGGGAATGAAGCGTTCAATTGTTGTTGTTGCCACTTCAGAGCAGCCGTCTCTTGTAAAAATCAAAGCAGGCTTCGTTGCAACGGCAATTGCCGAGTATTTCAGAGACCAGGGAAAAGACGTACTGTTTATGCTGGACAGTGTTACCCGTATTGCAATGGCACAGAGAGAAGTCGGACTTGCCGTCGGAGAACCCCCTGCAACAAGAGGATACACTCCGTCTGTATTTGCGCTTATGCCCAAACTTCTTGAACGCGCCGGAAGCAACGAATACGGAACAATCACAGGACTGTACACAGTACTTGTTGAAGGCGACGACTTTAATGAACCTATCTCGGATACGGCGAGAAGTATCTTGGACGGTCACATTATGCTCTCAAGAGACCTTGCCCACAAAAACCATTATCCGGCTGTTGACGTTTTAGAGAGCATTAGCCGTGTAATGAAGGAAGTTACCACAAAAGAACACATTAAAGCAGCCGGAAAAATAAGAAACCTTCTCGCTGCATACAAAAAGAATGAAGATTTAATCAATATCGGTGCTTATGTGAACGGAAGCGATCCAGTTACGGACAAAGCCATAAAATATATGGATGATATAAACGCATTTTTGCAGCAGTCTATTGATGAAAAAACTGCCTATGATGAAACGGTGGACAAACTTATATCTATTGCGGAAAAAGTCTGATTATCTGGTGTAAACACGGGCAAGACGAACTTTAAGCGCGCATGTGAGTTCGTAATTTATTGTACCTAAAATATTTGCCCATTCGTCAACGGAAATAAATTCAGCTCCGTCCTGTCCCAATAATGTTATAATATCGCCATCATTTACATCACAGCCTGAAACATCGAACATCATTTGATCCATGGTAATATTTCCGATTTGTTTAACCTTTCTGCCGTTAATAATGCCATATATTTTATTTGAAAGTTTTCTTGAAACGCCGTCCGCATAGCCTATAGGAATAGTTGCAATCTTTGTCGGCGCAGGTGTGATAAATGTATGTGAATAGCTGACGCCTTCGTCCTTTTCCGCTTTGTGTATGTTAGTAATTCGTCCTCTCAAAGAGATTGCCTGATGTAAAACCGGCGCTACAACGCCTTTGGGCAAATCCGGCTGTAGACCGTAAATTCCAATGCCCACACGAGCCATATTGTATTCCATATAGTCATAAGAAATGACAGCAGCCGTATTGCAGCAATGAATCAAAAGCCCTTTTGTGTCAACATTATCCACTACGCTTCTGAACTTTTTGTACTGTTCTTCTGTTCTGTCTTCTTCTTCTGCGCTTGCAAAATGCGTAAATATGCCCTCAAGCTCAATAAAATCACACTTCTGTATATTTTTAATATATTCAACAGCCCTGTCGGGTCTGACTCCTATACGATTCATGCCCGTATCTATTTTTACATGAACTTTTGGTTTAATTTTTGTTTTTTCATAAGAAAGTCTGCAAGCCTCAATATGTTCGTCAGAAAAGACAGATATAGAAATATTGTTGGTCGCTGCCCAATCCACAGCCCACACAGGCACTGCACCGAGTACAAGAATAGGCGCTTCAATTTTTGCCTCCCTTAACTGCATGCCTTCATCAATCGATGCTACGCCGAGAAAATCAACCCCTGACGCCAAAAGAATCGGCGCAATCATAACCGCGCCATGCCCGTATGCATCAGCCTTTACGACCGCAAAAAGTTTTGCACCGGGTTTTAAATACTTTTTAAATTCCAGAATATTTTTTTCAATACTGTCGAGATTTATCTCAACCCACGCGTCACGGCGGGTGTTTAAATAAGAAGCACGATTGAATTGCATTTTGTCTTTTCCTTTTTGATTTATGCTATTACATTTTATATCAAAAGAACAATTTAGTGTTATGATTTGGAATTTTCAAAAAATTGTAGTAATATACTTATATGGATAAAATTAGTAGAGAAAATGATATAAAAACGGAGTTAATTAAAAAAATAGAAGCTGAACCTGAAAATCAGGGAAATTATATTGAGCTTGGAAAATTTTACATACTCCACAAATTGTATAAAGAAGCGCTTGAGGTTTACGAAAAACTCCTCAAAATTAATCCGAACGAAGTTCAGGCTCTCATTAATGCAGGCAGCCTTTACTTTTATTTTGAAGATATAAATAAATCGATAAACTACTATACACGTGCATCAGAGCTGGAAACAGAAAATTTTTCAATTCATCTGAATCTCGGAAATGCTTATGCAGAACTCGGAAACTTTACGCTTGCAATGCAAAATTATGTAAAAGCACTTGAAATTAATCCGGACAATGCGCAGTTGTACAACGCAATCGGACTTTTGTATCAGGATAACAAGGACTATATTTCAGCAAACATCTATTATGACAAGGCAATTGCTCTGAATCCGGATGATCCTGAAAACTATATCAGCAAAGCAAGTGTGCTTATGAGCATGCATCTTTACACTGATGCAATTACTGCGCTGAAAAAAGCAATGAAAGCGGATCCGACAAACTCAAAAGCGTGTCTGTGCATAGCGAACTCATATTCGTCCATAAGGGACTTTGCAAATGCAGAAAAATATTTCAATAAATGCTATGAATTGGATCCAAAATTCTATCAGGTTTATGTATGCCATGGTATAAGCTATTCAGACGCAGGTAAAACTGATATGGCTCTGAAAAAATATGAAGAAGCTATTTCCGTGAACCCTGATATGCCGAATGCTTACTTATTAATAGCAAGTATTTATGTTGAACAGTCGAAACTAAAAGAAGCTGTTGAACTGTACGAAAAAGCAGCTTCATTAAAACCTGATGATGCTAAGACCTACACTTTTATCGGCAATACATATTTTATGATGGACAATCTTGAAAAAGCTATCCAGACATACAGAAAAGCCATAAATATAGATAGTAAAAATCAGGAAAACAAACTTGTTTACCTTGATATGGTTCAGGATTACATCAAAAGAAAAGAAGAAAAAGAAAAAGAAAAATCAAAAGTAAAAAAATAAACTGCCGGAGCAAAAAATTGTCAAACTTTTATAGTAACAATACCAGCTATTACAATCCAGCACCGATTGAAAGAATCGTGGCAATGCTTACATATCTGAATTGCTGGATTGGATTTATATGGCTGATTATTGCGGCAATTTTAAAAAAAGAAATAAAACCTTTCATGAGATATCACATTTTTCAGTCGATTTTCATTGCTTTTGCGCTGTTTATAATCCAGATGGGTTTAAGTCTGTTGTTAAGTATTATTGATTTTGTACCGGTTGTTAACAGAATAGTTAATATTATTTTTGGATTTTTTACAACTAATTTACAGATATTTTTCGGATATTCCGTAATTCAGACATTTATTTTTCTGATTCTCCTATATCTTGCTATTGGAGCGGTTTTTGGAAAATATTCATATCTTCCTGTGGTTTCTGATATAATTAAACAGAACGTTAGATAATAGGGAAAGAAGTTAAATGAAGTTTGATACAATTCTGGTTCAAGGTGCACACAAAGCCAAAAATAACAGACACTGCATTCCTGTACCGATTTACCAGACAACTGCATTTGATTTTGATAATGTTCAGTATGCTGCGGATTTATTCGACTTAAAAACTGAAGGGGATATTTATACACGTATTTCAAATCCGACCACTCAGGTGCTTGAAGAAAGAATTGCAATGCTCGAAGGCGGAGTCGGCGCGCTTGCGGTTTCTTCCGGTCAATCAGCAGCTCTTATCTCTGTATTGAATATTGCCCAGGTAGGTGATGAAGTAGTTGCGTCCTCTACCTTGTACGGCGGAACCTTCAATTTGCTCGGTAGCACTCTCAAAAAACTCGGAATCAAAACAATTTTTGTAGAATCAGAAAACCCTGAAGATTACCAAAAAGCAATAACTGAAAAAACAAAATGTATTTTTACTGAAACTGTAGGCAACCCGAAACTTAACGTTTCAGACATTGAAGCTCTTGCAAACGTTGCGCACGCAAACGGTATTCCTTTAATTGTAGACAATACCGTGCCTTCCCCGTATTTATTCAGACCGTTTGAGTTTGGTGCTGACATTGTCATGCATTCCACAACAAAATATATCTCCGGACACGGGAATGCAATGGGCGGAATTATTGTAGATTCAGGAAAATTTGACTGGAAAAAGTCCGGAAAATTTGCCTGCTTTACAGAGCCAGATGAAAGTTATCACGGTACGATATATACAAAAGACTTTGGTGCTGCCGCATATATTGTAAAAGCAAGAGCCCAGCTTTTAAGAGATTTGGGTACTTGTATGAGTCCGTTTAACGCTTATTTAACACTCATTGGGCTTGAAACTCTTCATCTTAGAATGCAAAGACACTGTGATTCTGCTTTGAAAATTGCAAAATTTTTAGAAACCCATCCTGCAATTTCATGGGTTAACTATCCCGGTCTTGAATCCAGTAAATACTATCCGCTTGTTAAAAAATATATGCCTAAAGGTGCATCATCTATCGTTAGTTTTGGATTAAAAGGCGGAAAAGAAGCTGGTATAAAATTTATTGAAAAGGCAAAATTGCTTATACACGCTACGAATATAGGCGACTCCAGAAGTATTATCACATATCCTGCACTCACGACCCACAGGCAGATGAACTCGGAACAGTTGGAAGCATGCGGTATTTCAGACAATTTTATGCGTCTTTCTGTCGGGCTGGAGGATGCAGATGATATAATTGAAGATTTGAATCAATCATTAGAATAGAGAGGATGAAAATGACTAACTACGTTGCAGAAAAAATCAGGGATATAAAAGATTTTCCAAAAGAAGGTATAGTTTTTCGCGATATTACAACCGCAATTAAAGATGCCAAAGCGCTTAAACTTATCATCGATTTTTTGACAACCCAATTTGAAAACAAAAATATAGACTATGTAGTGGGTATTGAATCAAGAGGTTTCATCTTTGGCTCTGCCCTTGCATACAATCTAGGTGCCGGACTTGTCTTAATCAGAAAACCGGGTAAACTGCCTGCAGAAACTATTTCTCAGGAGTATGCTCTTGAATATGGAACAGATAAAATAGAAATGCATGCTGATGCTGTAGAAGCAGGAAAAAATGTTTTGATTATAGACGACCTTCTTGCGACAGGCGGTACAGTGGACGCAAGTATAAAATTGTTGAAACAAACAGGAGCAAATATTATAGGCGCTGCATTTGTAATAGAACTTACGGAACTAAAAGGAAGAGCAAGACTGCCAAAAGATATTGAAATCGTTTCTATGATTAAATACTAAAAAACCATCCGGCAGGATACCCAAAATATACGAGCCTGTTTTGGCATTAAGAATTTGCAAGTATGCACATTTTTGTAATGCAAAATTCTTTGCTGCTGTTATGTCATTATTCATCAGTTTATTTGCTTGTATAAGATTGAAAAACAGGCTTACGGTAATTTGTTTAGAATGGTTATAACTTTCTCACCGTATATTTTTTGCTTTAAAAGATTGAAGCCGCAAAAATCAATTTCCGTTTCTTTCAAATGTTCGAGTACAATCACTCCATCTTGCTGTAAAAGCAATTTTTCTTTTATTTTTTGCAAAACATCTTCATACAGTCCTTCTCTATACGGCGGGTCAATATAAATTACATCAAAAAGTTTGTCCGTTTTTTCAAGAATTTTTAATGCGCTGCCCGCATAAAAAACAGGGTTTAGTGATAATTTTTTAGCATTTTCTTTTAACAAAAAAAATGTCTTTCTGTCTTTTTCAATAAACACAGCATTTTCAAATCCCCGCGATATTGCCTCGAATCCCATTATGCCTGAACCAGCAAATGAGTCGAGAAACAATTTCCCCTCAAAATTCATCAGACTTTTCAGTACACTGAAAACACTTTCTCTTACTTGAGAAAGAGTAGGACGCACATTTGTACCTTTAGGTGAAATGATTTTTCTGGATTTTAAATAACCGCCTGTAATTTGCATAAACAGATTTTATCATAAAAAACAGTTAACCTGAGAAAACTAAAAACATTTTACTAAACTAAAAAGCCCTCAAATTTGAGGGCTTTTTATGGTTTGGTTTAATTAATTATGCATTAACAGGTTTTTTCTGAGCATTAGCTCCGGGGATTGCCTGCCAGTTAGCTGCCATAATTTTTTTGAATGATTTAAGAGCTGTGTCTTCGAGTTCGCCGAGTTCTTCTGCTGCCATAATGAGTTCTCTTAACGGCATCAATGCTCTCTGGTCACGAAGAACGCCGAGAGCTGCAGCTGCACCGGCTCTAACTAAATCATTTTCTTTAGTATTTTGCATAACTTCAATCAAAGCAGGAACTGCTTTTTTGTCGTTCAATTTTCCGAGTGAAGTTACTGCATAAATTCTGACGTTAACCCATTCATCTTTGAGCATTGTAATAATTTTATCAACTGCTTTTGGATTTCCGATTTCTCCGAGTGCTCTTGTTGCATCGCATCTTACGTTAACTTTTTCGTGAGTAAGTGATTCCATAAGTGCGTCAGTAGCAACATCTCCAATTTCAATAAGAGCATCTGTTGCAGTAATACAAACCTGGGGATTTTCGTCATTTAATGCTTCAACCAGCGGTTCTACAACTTCTTTTCCGCCTAAACGACCGAGTGCACGGGCTGCACGAACACGTACATCAACGTTTCTGTCCTCTCTTAATGATTCAATAAGAGGCATTGTTGCACTGGTATCGCCAAGTTCACCGAGTGCACGGGCTGCATAAAGACGTACGGAACCGTTTTTGTCATTTTTCAATACGTCAATAAGCGGTTCAACTGCCTGTGAATCACCGATTTCTCCGAGAACACGGGCAGCATTGTATCTGACTTTTTCAGAATTGCTGGTACGTAAATCATTCAATAATTCGTCAAATGATTTTTTTGCTTGTTTCTTTCTTGAGTTCACACTAATTGTCATGTCTTTCCTCCGACATTAATTCACACACTTTCTAATTTTTTCCCTACTAAATTAATTAAAAAATGTTGAATTTATTAATTGACTTTTTTATACCTATTATTAACAATTTTGTTACATATTTTTCTGTTTTTTATATTAAGGGTAAACAGAACACTTATTTATTCTCTGTTTTTATATTATATCATTTTTTTTATCCTTTTGCTATATTTTTTAAAAGATTCATACTAAATAAGTAATATTGTTTTTTTAATGATACATTTCTTTCTTCAAAATTAACATAAATTCATGTTACGAGATTTTAATACTTTTGACACAATTTAATAACCTTTTTTCAATTTGATTTCTAATCTTAAAAAAGTGACCGCTAAAAATATTCCGATAAATATTCCTGCCAACATACTAATGTATAACGGAGGGAAAAACAAATTAAAATATTCCAGCAAAAATTCACCTATGCCAAGCACTCCGAAAAACACATAAAACCCGTGACCGATTTTTATTTGTTCAAAATATAATAAAAGCGTCAAAAATATTCCTGAATAAATTCCGAGACATCTTGCACAAATCGGCATAGGGTAACCTTTTAAGAAAAATGCATGATTTGTCGACGCATGACAGATTCTGTCATACAAACCATAAAACGAATCTGAAAGCCCTACGTGATAATAACACAATATCGGAACGAGCAAAGCGCCCAAAACAATTAAAAAAGAACATCCGGTCAAAACTGTCAGAACAAATGTTTTTAACGTTATTTTTTCAACTTTCATAAATTTATTTCTAACTCCAACGCATTCCCGAAACATGATTATACAGCATGTTTTGAATTAAATAAAGAGTTATTTTATAACTTCAATAAATTTATATTCGTTGAGATATGGCATATGAGCTTCTGTGATAAGTTCACCCGGAAGCAGAATCGAAATTCCCGGAGGACATTCCGCGATAACTTCTGCTGAAATTCTGCCCACAGCTTCTTCTTTCGGAATGGTTTCTTTTTCGCTGTAAAATGCATCACGGGGTTTCATAATAATTTTCGGCGTGAGCATGGGCATGTGTTTTCTTTTTTCTATGTAATAAATATCAGAATAATTCGATTTTGCAATTGTCTCTAAACTATTTACAAGATACTGAATTTCTTGTTTTGTATTTCCGATATTTATTAAGAGCAAAACACCGTCATCGCTGGCACTTTCAACTTCAATATCAAAATCTATCTCAAGAATACTTTCCAGACGTTTTCCTGAAAGTCCGCGCATTTTTATGAATATTTTTGTCAAATCAAGATTGTAATTTTCTGTCGGTTCAAGACAATCTATTCCGTCGATTTTTTTCAATTTTTTTCTTATAAATTGAGCATACTGAATAGCTCTTTTTAACTGTCTTTTGCCCCGTTTTGATTCAAGATTTGCACGTGCGGCATCCAAGCTTGCCATTAAAAGCATAGACGGGCTTGTTGTTTGTAAAAGCTGAATAGCCCGTTCAACTTCGTCCGGATTAAACATCGAATCTTTTGAAATATGAAGCATTGAACTCTGGGACATGCTTCCGCCTGTTTTGTGCAAAGAATGAATAACTGCGTCAGCACCGAGATGTAAAGATGATGTCGGAAGATTTTTGTTAAAATTCCAGAGACATCCGTGTGCTTCATCCACAATAAGAGGTACATTATATTTTTTACAAATTGCACTGATTGATTTTATATCACTGACAACACCTTCGTAAGTCGGGTTTGTTATCCAAACAAGTGCAACATCGTCATTTTCCTGCAATGCTTTTTCAATATTTTTAGGTTCAATTTCACCCCACAAAGACCAGTCCTCAAGTTTTTCAGGAACAATCCATACAGGCTCTGCACCTGAAATAATCATGCCGGTCAAAATAGAACGGTGGCAGTTTCGATTTACTATAACTTTCTTACCGGGTTTTGTAAGCCCCATTGCGAGTGCAAGATTTCCGATGGTCGAACCGCCGACAAGAAAGAAGGTTCTCTGTGCACCAAAAGCCTCTGCTGCCAGTTTTTGTGCTTCTTTTATGGGACCGGTTGCAGGATGCAGCGTACCCAAATTGTCAAATTCATCTGTGGTATCAAGAACAAGTGCCTTGCTTCCGATTAGTTCTCTAAATTCCGGAAAAACAGCTCTACCGCCGGTGTGACCGGGGATATGGAACTGCATCATAGGATTTCGGTAAAATTTCTCTAATGCTTCAACAAGCGGAGCATGAACATCATTTTGCGATTCGATTGATTTCTGTTTTAATTTAAGTATTTTCGGCTTCAACATTTAGCATAAAATCTCCTATAAATTTATTCTAATATGTTGCCTTTCTGTTCAATACCCTTCATTATGCGAATTTCGTTTTTTGTCGGTTCTTGTTCTTGAGGCACGTCCCATCATTTTTATTGTAAACGGTAATTAACACTTTACTACAAAATAAATGTAATTAACACATTTTTTTGTGGGATAATTTACATTATTATAAATATAAATAAAATAAATAGAAAAATTTTGAAAATTTATCAAAATAGACGAATTTATTTCTATTTTGTTACAAAGCGTTCATTAATAACATAAAAAGAAAGGGATAATATGCTTGTAATAATGCGTCACGGGGCATCTGATGAACAGATACAGACAGTTATTTCATTTATAAAGAAAAAAGGATTCGATACACATGTTTCTCACGGTGAACTGCATACTGTAATAGGAGCCGTAGGCGGTAAGGTA
The DNA here is from genome assembly GCA_944322755.1 of Candidatus Gastranaerophilales bacterium. Taxonomy (GTDB): domain Bacteria; phylum Cyanobacteriota; class Vampirovibrionia; order Gastranaerophilales; family Gastranaerophilaceae; genus CALUPY01. The sequence continues at coordinate 46,828 of CALUPY010000015.1, forward strand.
ATAGACCCCAGAGACATTGAACTTTTGGACGGTGTAAAAGAAGTTATAAAAATCACCTCAAGCTATAAACTTGCAAGCAGAATTTTTCAACCGCAGGATACTGTTATCGAGGTTAACGGCGTAAAATTCGGCGGAGAATATTGCGGAGTTATTGCAGGTCCATGCACAATAGAAAATCCTGAACAGATGGAAGAAACCGCAAAACAGCTTAGCCAAAAAGGTGTAAAAATATTAAGAGGCGGTGCTTTTAAACCGAGAACTTCACCTTATGCTTTTCAGGGATTAGGCGAAGAAGGATTGAAAATAATAAGAGATGTTGCCGACAAATACGGTATGGCTGTCACATCGGAAGTTATGGAAATTTCACAAATACCGATGTTTATGAAATACGTAGATATTTTGCAGGTCGGTGCACGAAATATGCAGAATTTCAATCTGCTGCGTGAACTCGGATATATCAATAAACCTGTTATTATAAAACGCGGACTTTCAGCTACTTTTGAAGAACTTCTGATGGCTGCTGAATATGTAATGTCAGGCGGAAACAGACAGGTTATTTTGTGTGAACGCGGAATCAGAACTTTTGAAAAAACAACAAGAAACACGCTTGATTTATGCGCAATTCCTGTTATCAAAAAACTCAGTCACCTTCCGATAATAATTGACCCGAGCCATGGCACAGGTTTAAGAGACAAAGTTGCGCCTATGTCGAGAGCTGCGGTTGCGGCAGGTTGTGATGGATTAATTATAGAAGTTCATTATGACCCTGATACGGCATTGTGCGACGGTGCACAGTCTCTATATCCGGATCAATTCGGAGAATTGTATAGCGATTTGAAAAAAATTGCCCCGATTGTAGGGAAAAAAATAGACAACGAACAGACTGTTGAAGTATAAACATAAAAAAAAGCTGTTGAATTTAAAAGTTCAACAGCACAGTCTAAACAGGGATGATAAAATAAAAGTTATATAGCTTGGGATGTGTACTGATACATATTTACTACTTTCGGTCTTAAGTATGAACCGAGTCTTGAAATATCATTCAGATACAATAATGATTTGTTTGATAACATTCTGAGAGTTTTATTTTTTTCGTCTGCGTTATTAATAATAACGGTAATAGGGAAATACTGGGAGAATTCTTCAACTGCCGCTTCGACGACTACATTGTAAAGCTCAGCATCTACGATTATGTGAGAAATGCCTGCGATTTCCAAATATCTCTCTGCGCTCTCCGGTTCCGTTACGGAATAAATATTTCTTTCGGAAATTCCGCAGTTAATGCATTCCTGGGTAAGTTCTGATAAAGTTTTTAAATTGTTTTGTATTAAAAGTACTGCTCTTTTGTTTAACATCTCTAATTCCTTTATCTGTTATATATATCGACTTTTGAAAAAAAATCTTTAGCAGTTTTGGTTATGATTCATACAAATGTATTAGATTGTACTGAAAATATTTTAAAATGCCCGATGCTGTGTGTATGTGCAGCAGCGGATTATATACGTACGGGCAATGAAAAAAAACAAAATACTTTATAAAATCATTGAATGAAAGAACGTGTTGTAATACTGGGTGGAGGGGCTGCAGGCCCGAAAATAATGGCAAAACTGCTGAGAACTACAGAATATGACTGCCAGATAGATATGTATACAGATGAGGATATGATATCTTACTCGGCATGTGGCATGCCTTTTTATATAGAAGGGTTGATTGAAAATTACCGCCGGCTCATAGTCCGTACACCTCAACAGTTTGAAGAAAAGGGTGCAAATATTCATCTTAGCAAAAGATGTATTAAAATAATGCCGGATGAAAAAAAGGTTATGCTTGAAGATGTAAAAACAAAAGAAATTTCATACGCTGACTATGACAAGTTAGCGATTACAACAGGTGCACGTCCGTATGTACCAAATATTAAAAATATAAATCTGAAAAATGTTTTTACATTGAGAAAACTCGAGGATGCAATTAATATCAAAGATACCATGCTGCAGTCCAAAAAGGCAGTAATTGTCGGAGGAGGTTATATAGGTATAGAGCTTCTGGAGGCTTTTGTTGTCAATGATTTGCAGGTAGATTTAATAGAGCGCTCATCACATATTCTTTCTATTTTTGATGATGACATGTCGGAATTGATTAAAACGCATATAGAAAGTACAAGTCCTGATAAAGTAAAAATAATAACCGATGATGCTGTTATTGCATTGATAGGTGAAGACAAAGTGGAAAAAGTTGTGACCCAGAATGGAAAAATAATTGATACGGATATGGTAATTATTGCATCGGGAGTAGTTCCGAATACTGAAATTGCAGGAGAGGCAGGTTTGGAACTCGGTGTTGGAAATACAATAAGAGTGAATCATCGTATGCAAACATCTGTAAAAGATATTTATGCAGCCGGAGATTGTATTGAAAATTATCATCTTGTCTCAAGAAGTCATGTATGGATTCCGCTCGGCTCTTCAGCAAATAAAGAAGGCAGATGCGCAGCTATAAATATTTCAGGCGGTTATGACACACTGCCTGGTATTTTGGGTTCGTCAGTTACAAGATATATTGGTTTTACCATGTCATTAACCGGTTTGACAGAAAGAGATGCCAGAAATCATGGATTCGATGTAATAACAACTGTTACTACAAAACAGGACAAGGCAGGATATATGCCAGAGTCTGAAAATATCACAATAAAACTTGTAGCTGACAGAAGAACGCAAAAAATTCTGGGTGCTCAAGCAGTCGGTGCAGGTGATGCGGATAAAAGAATAAATACAGTGGCGTCTGCTATAATGGCAGATGAAACTGTTGATGACTTTTTGCATCTTGATATGACTTATGCACCGCCATATTCTACAGCAATTGATCCTTTGCTTTCTGCAGCTATCGTTTTGAATAACAAATTAAAATCAAATGACTAGCAGCTGTATTTTAGAAATTTTTTCGCAGATCGTTCAAAGTCAATGTATTTTGATTTTCTTGCAACAACCATAACTTCAGTATTCATCAATTTTAAACGTTTTATTAAACTTCTTGTTATTTCGTCTTTTACATACCACGAAATTTTTCCATTCGGATATTTTGCGAAATGAAAAGTTGAGCACAATACACAAATCTTTGTTGTATCAATCATATTCAGACCAGATATGTCAATGCAAAGAGTCTGGCAGTCAGTGTTATTAATGTATGCTTTAATTTCATTAACCTTTTCAAATATATCTTCGTTGTATTTTTTTATGGTTAAATCAATTTTAATGGGTTGTGAATTGTTCATAAGTTTTTAAATTCTCTAATTTATACGAGTCTGTCTGATAATAGATAAGTTGTGCTGAACTTTAACGGACACAGCCGTTGTTACAGACGGTTATACGCCTGTTCAACAAATCTTTGTTGTTAAGTTTATATATAATATATCGATACTTTTTTCAAAAAATTCAGTCAAAATATCAAAACTACACTATTTGGAGGAGATTGATTTTTCTTAATATAACAGGCTTTTTAACATAAAATGAAAAACAGCGTGACAGGCTGTAATTAATTACACGGGAACAACAAACTCGGGCTGCAGGCATGGTTAATCTGCAGCTATAAAACAGTGTCAATTTCCTCTTTAACCATATCGGGAGAAATTTTTCCAAGACATTCGTAATTAAATTTGCATTTTCTCTTTAATGAACAGGGTCGGCAGGGAAGGTCTGCCGTAATAATTTGTGCATTTTTACACCACGGACGCCATTTATCAGTATCCATCGGCCCGTATATGCCCACAACCGGCGTTCCGACAGATGCAGCCATATGAAGGTTTCCGCTGTCACAACCGACAATCAAATCACATTTTTCAGTCAAAGCAAGACTTTCTCTCAGAGTGAGTTCACCGCAAAGATTAAGAGGTTTTCGTTCCAAATCACAAGTAATAAATTCTTCGATTTTTTCATATGTTAAACTGTCGTTTTTTGTTCCTGAAAATATTACCTGCACATGTTTTTCATTGCTTAAATATTCAATAATTTTTGCAAAATTTTCTTTTGTCCATTCTTTTTTATGATTTCCGCTGGTTGCATGTACGAGGACTTTTTTTGTATTTTCTATGTTATTTTTTCTGAATATTTCATTTACTTTTTCATATTCTTGATTTTTTATCCAGTTTTCAAGGTAATCGTCTTTTATTTCTATTCCGTCTGCTCTCAAGACATCCAAAAAACATTCGACTTCATGTTTGTGATTTTCATACGGCACACGTTTTGTCAAAAAAATACCGCGTGATTCCGTGTCAAAACCTACGCGTTCTTTAATTCCCGCAGCGAATGCCAGAAATGCGCTGGAGAAAGAACGTTTCAAGACATAGGCTTTATCGTATTTTTTTTCTCTTAAAAGTTTTACGTAGCTCCAAAAAGTTTTTTTCTCACCGCCATCGTTTTCATAGCGGTGTTTGCGTGTTGTATCAAAATATATGAAATTGTCGACATAGGGACATTCTTTGATAATATCGCCCGACACGGGAGCAACCAGCATATCAATCCGTGCATCGGGATAAGCATATCTGAGATTTCGTAAGAAAGGAACTGTTAAGAGCGTATCACCTATAAATCTGTAGCGCATTACAAGAATTTTTTTTACATCATTACTCATTTAACAATCCTTTTATATCTAACTCAGGTTTTAGTTTCAGTGCATATACTTCTATGTTTTTTAAATCAAGAGTTTTTAGTTTAACCGCATCTTTTTCTGTTGTGACAAGAACTTTGTGATGTGTTGCAAGCGTTTCAATATCCTCCTGCGTGTAAATATGATGGTCGGGGAAGTTTTTTGTACCTTTGAGAAGATGGTGTGGAAGAAAGTTGTAAAACTGCTCCGGCTGCCCTATTGCGCAAAATGCAAACATTGCCGTATTTTCGGGCAGTATTTCTTCTGTTTCTATGTTATAGATTTTTTCAGGTTTCATATTACAGAGAAACACAGGTTTTTTGTATTTATTTTTTAGTTCGTCTACATAAATTTTTGCTTCTGTGTCATCAAAATTCTTATTTACAACAACTATTCTGTCTGCACGCTCAATTCCGCATACCGGCTCTCTTAAGGCACCAAGCGGCAGGACATGTCCGTTTGAGAATTTTTTTTCAGAATCCACAACGAGTATGTTCAGGTCTCTTTTGAGCTTTTGATGTTGAAATCCGTCGTCCAGAACGGCACCATCAGCATGAAGAATATTTTTTGCATACTCTGCTGCTTTTACTCTGGAGGAACAGGTCAAAACAGCAGCATTCTTGCAATTTTGCGCAAGCAAGAAAGGTTCGTCGCCTGCTTCTTTTGCACTATACTTTATTTCATCTCCGTCTGATACAACATTGACGTTTTTGTTAGAAATCTGACCTCCGTAGCCTCTTGAGAGTATGCAAACTTTTTTGCCTTTATTTGTAAGGTAGTTTGTTATTTCTGCAGTTATCGGAGTTTTTCCGGTTCCGCCTGTCGTAAGATTTCCGACTGATATTATGTATAAATCCGGTTTGTATGATTTGAATAAATTTTTTTTGTACAAAAAATTTCTGGTTACGCTTACTGCGCCGTAAACCAGAGACGGCAGCAACAAAGCAATATAAATCAGGTAATCAAAAACTTTATATTTATTTTTGTAATGGAATTTTGTCAAATATATTTTCATGTTTTATATTTTTAGAACATCAATCTAAACAGTAAAAATCTTTTATTCAGTTTTTCAGAGAATTTACGCAGGTTTTTGGAGGTTTCACAAGCGTTATTCAATGTGGATTCAATGTTAGATTTTTGCTCGGTTGTGAGATTATTTACATTTGTCAGTGTGAGAGTAAGTTCGTCCATAGCTTTGTTGAACTTCATCATTGTGTCATTTATTTCAGCTTTCAGTTTTTCATCCTTTGTCATTGTGTTAACAAATTCTGAAATTTCAGCGATATTTTTGCTTGCAACCTGAAGATTTTGAAGAGTTTGTTTTGTAGTCGGGTCTTCAAGCAGTGTATTCATATTTGTAGACAATCTGTCAATAGATTTTGTTGTAGACATCAGGGTTTCTTTAAATTCTTCATCTCCGACTATGTTGTTCAAATTGTCTGTCAGAATAATGACCTTTTGAGAAACTGTATCTGTCGTCACCATAAGCTTGTCTAAGTCTTCTTTTGAAGATTCAAGAAGAAGCTGGGTCTTGTCAAGTGTAGTACCTGCTTTTACTGTCAAATCATTAATGTTTTGAACAATTCCTTTTATTTCAGTAATTATATCGTCTGAGAGAATAGTGTTAATCTTTTCATTCATCTCTGTCATAGAAGATGCAGCGCGGTACTGCAAATCTAAGAAATCAGAAAGTCGTAACGGTTCTATAACAGTGTATTTTGAATTCGTTTTAGGATATGCAAGTGCAATTTGGTTTCTGGGAATGAGCCTGAGTTTGTTTGCATTTTTTATATTTTTAATTTTTCCGCTTACTCTGTCCGGGAGTATCAAGCCCGGTAAAGTTATTACATATCCTACTTTATATGCAAATTCTGTTTTTATTTCCTCTTGAAGAGTCAGAGGCAGCGTTTTTGTTTCAACAATTTCTATTTTTTTGACATTTCCGACATCGTAATATTTGTCGCTCAGTTTCATTTCTACCTTGTCATTCATATGCAGAAACTGTGATTTTTTTCCAATTGGCATATATATAAATCTGATTTTGGGCGGAGTGATTTCAAGGAACTGTTCTCCGATAATACCCGACTGCTGGATAGAAATCGTGGAAGCTTGCGGTATAGTAATATCCGGTTCTGTTATAACGAATTTTACACGCACAACAGAATTCTCATTATTTATAACCGGAGTAATTTCTTCGACCTGTCCGACTCTGAATCCCATAAGCTGAACAGCAGAACCCGGACGCATTCCGTTAACATCTTTAAATTCAACAGTGAGTCTTTCTCCGGCAGACAATGCTCTGCCTTTTATCCAGAGTATGCTGAACACCAAAATCAATAGTGCTGCAAGTGTCAGTATTCCAACTTTGAATGATGAAGAAAAACGCATAAATCTGTTAAATTTCCTTATTCTTCTGTTGTACCTACTTTCATAGGTCCTTCTATTTTAGCATTTACGAACTGTTTCGTATATTCATTTCCATTATGAATCATATCATAAGGTGTACCATTGTATACTATTTTTTCATTATATAACATAATAACTTTATCGGCACATCTTTTTATAGTAGATAATTGGTGCGTTACAACAATCGATGTAGCTTTCAGTTCATTTTTCAGTCTTACAATATAGTCTTCAATTATCGTAGACGAAACGGGGTCGAGTCCTGCTGTGGGTTCATCGTAGAGAATTGTTGTAGGGTTTGTCACGATTGCACGGGCAAAACTTACGCGTTTTTGCATACCGCCTGAGAGTTCGTGCGGCATTTTTTCTTCAATTCCTTCGAGTCCGACCATTTTCAATTTTTGCGCAACAATATCTTTTAATTCCGCTTCTGAATATTTATTTTTGAATTCTTTTCTTTCTTTTAGGGCAAACGCAATATTCTCAAAAACATTTAAAGAATCAAACAGTGCCGAATACTGAAAGACCATTGCTATATCGCCTTTTGAGAGAATAATTTCACCGCTGTCGGGTTTTGTTAAACCGCAGATAAGTTTTAAAACAGTACTCTTGCCTGCGCCGCTTAGCCCTACTACAGCAAGCACTTCACCGTCATCTACTTTAAAAGATATATCGTTTAAGATTACTTTGTCTTTGAATGATTTTCTCAGATTTTTAATTTCTATACTCATAATGTACTTTCTATTTTTAAAAGAAGAAAATTAATGCTATCAAATAGTCGATGATTGTTATTGCTACAAAAGACCATACAACAGCTTTTGTTGTGGCAATACCGACTCCCTTTGCACCTCCGAATGCCAAATATCCGCAGCAGGAACTGATTAGTGATATTGCAGCTCCGAAAAATGCTGATTTTAAAATACAAACATTTATGTCTTTTACATACAAACCCTGCCAAACAGAGCTGATATAGTTAAGCTTGCTTACATGTGCAGAAAGATGTGCAGCAATACCTCCGCAGACTATTCCGAACAAAGATGCAATTATTACAACAATAGGCATCATAATAAAACCCGCAGCTACTTTAGGAACAAATAAATATTTTATCGGATCTACTTTTAGCACTTTGAGAGCATCGATTTGTTCCGTAACTCTCATAGTTGCAATTTCAGATGCATAAGATGACCCAATCATCGATATAATTGCGAATCCTGCCATGATTGCACCGAGTTCTCTTGTGACTATCAGAGCCATAAGAGTTCCGACAAATTTTTCTCCGCCTTGTTTGACCATCTCGGGAGATATTTGCATTGCAATAATAATGCAGCTCATTCCAACAATTGATAAGGTTATCGGAAGGGAATCCCACGCAAATCTGGAACACTCGTCTATAATTTTTTTCCAGTGAAGTTCGCCTTTTAAAATGAATTTTAAAACCTGAAGAAATCTGATTCCCATTTCTCCAAGGGTTTCAAAAAAATCAGTGACTTCTTTTATCAGCAGTCTGTATAAGTTATAGGTTGCTGACTGTTTAAAAAGATTGTGTAATGAATTCATAAACAAATTATAAAAAAATAAGCACTTTTAATCAAATTATTTTTGTGAAAAAATGTTAAAAACTAGGGATGTGCTTAGCACAAATTTTTTTGTTCAAACTTTATTTTGTTTGGAAGACATTACCTGTTATGAAAATACCGTTTTTAAATCAAATTGCAGAAAAGTCGAAACTCGGCTTAAAGGGATTGTGCGTGTCACTGGGCAAGCACAATGATGCTTTGTATGCAGTTCTGGCTATAGCTGTTTTTAAGGGTATTTTTCGTCCGACATTTACGATGATGGACAAAAGTGAAAAGCCCGAAGTTAAACGATATGCTGCATTTAGAGAAGGATTGACAGAGGGTATAGCTTTTGTAAGTTATTTTATTACATCAAAACTTCTGAAAAAAGTTGCAAAGCCTTTGTGCAATGCTGTTAAGCGTCCCGAGGCTCTCGGACAGGTAGAACATTCTATGTCTTTTCTGGCGGTATGTTTGTCTGCAGGTGTCGTTATTCCGGCGGTTTGTAATTTAACTCTGAAACCGATTATGGATTTATACAAAGGTTTTCAGAAAAAGAGAAACTGCGGTTTAGAAAAACATGAAGACGCTAATGAAGAAAAGAAGCTGGATGTAAAAGAAAATGTGGTACAAAAACCTGTAATCTCTCAGCCAGTAAAGAATATATATACTTCTGTGCCGGCTTCAGGAGGCAGTCTTATTACACTAATGCAAAACCGTATGGCAGATAGAAATGCAGGAATGAAGGTGGGAGGTTAGTATGATAGACAAGGTGTTCAATATACTTACAAATCCCAATCTGGTAAGCACAGCCCAAAACACAGTTGCATCGGTAACGATAGAAACAGGTCTGAAAGCCGTAGGCAGACCTGCTGCTACTTTACTGGACAAGCATGCAGACAAAAAAACCAGACAGTATTCCTCTGTTAAAGAATTGTTTTACCAGATATTATGTCTCGGTATTTATATGTCAGTGATTCCTTTATTTAAAAAAGGCGGTTTTAAGCTTGCTAAAAAAATATATAAAGATGAAGTCAGTCTTCAAAATTTCAAAAATGCAACCGAGTATTTGAATTATCATAAACTTGCATGTCTGCCAAAAGAAGAAAGAGCATCGCATAAACTTATGCCATTGATTCCCGACAAAGAAATAATAAGCGGTGCAAAGAAAAAAATTTCCATGCGCGACGAGCTTTTAACAAAAGAAAAACCGTTTAAATTTCCATTAGCAAAAGGTGCGATTGAGTTGAGTTCAATTATAGGTTCAGTTGTCGGTTTAACAATACTTGCTCCTGAATTAAGCCATTTATTCCTTCATCCGCTTATGAAACTTGTGGGTATGGAAAAGGAAGGGCAAAAGCAAAATTCTGAAAAGAAAATTGACACAAAGGCTTAGCCATCTTCTCCGAGCAGTTTAAGGTTGTTTTTTGCTTCCGGATGATTCGGACTTAACTCCAGAACTTTGTAATACTCCGTTTTTGCTCTTTCTATATCGCCAGAGAGTTCATATACCAGAGCAAGATTGTAGCGGATATCACAGTTGTTCGGTTCTAGAGAGGCTGCTGTTTCCAACGATTTTTTTGCACTTTCATTTTCTTTGTCTTTTGCCTGCAGTATACCCAGAAGTGAATGTGCTCTGGCATTTCTCGGATCAATAAAAACAGCTTCTTTGTAGTGTTTTTTTGCTTCTATCTCATTTTGCAATTCATAAAATATATCAGCAAGTGTTTCATAATACAAGCTTACTTCGGGAGCGAGTTCTATTGCTCTTTTGCACTGTCTGATTGCTTCTGAATAGTTTTTTATATCCCGGTTTGCATTCGAGAGTTTGTAATAAACTTCAGGATTTTCGTTATTATATTTAAGAGCTTCCGAAAATTTGTCGAAACCTTCTTTTGTTTTGCCCTGCTCCAGAAGGTATACTGCATTTTCTGAAAGGATTGTGCTCATATTGTTATGTATAACTTTTATATCAGAAGGCATAGCAACTTCAAGTGCGTCGGTACAAACTTTCATTGCCTTTTCAAAATCTTTGTTCATACAGTGTGCCATGGCAAGAGTCTGACTGAGATACAAATTCGTCGGGTCTTCCAGTATAGTTTCATTAATAAGATTTATGCCATCCTGGATTCTGTTTGTATAAATATAAATTTTTGCAATCATATTTTTGATTTCAAAAATATCTTTTTTTTCAAGGTTTAGTGCTCTGTTTGCATATTCAAGAGCTTCATCATACTGCTGTATATGGAACAGAAGCTCTATAATTTCTCTGTAATAAAGGTAATTGTCCGGTTCTAAATCAATAAGTTTTCTTGTACAATAGAGAACATTTTCCGTATCTTTAAGTTTCAAATATATTTTTCTTGAACTTTGGATTGCATCAATATTTTCCGGCTGGTATTCAAGAACTTTTTTGTATAGGCTGAGTGCTTTTTCATTGTTATTTGTACCCATGTAGATATCGGCCATTTTTTTGTAATAGTCGATTTTTTCATTCTCATCATCTATATAAGAAACAAGCTGTTTATACATTTTAAGGGCAGATTCTTTTTGTTTGTTGTCATAATAAAGATCCGCAAGATTTTTTATAGCCATTATATTATACTGATCTTTGCCAAGTATATATGCATAATAGTGCATAGCTTTACGCTGCTGGTGTGTGTTCTTATATAATGTTGCAAGTTGGGAAAAAAGTTCTAAATCATCAGGAAAAAATTTAGTGAGAATACAGAGATTGTTAATTGCTTCGTACTCTTTTTTTTGGTCAATATAGGACTTTATCAGCAGTTTACGCAGTTCATGGTGTTCGGGATTTTTGTCAAGATATTTTTTCCCGAGTTTCTGGGCAGTACTATTATCGCCGGCGTCCATCAGGGTTTTTACCTGTGCTAAAATTTCTTCCGGTGTTATTTGTAAATCTTCGCCTTTATGTGTTGTTTTAGATTTTGTTTCCTCTTTTATTCTTAGAAAGACATAAGCTATTCCGGAAACAAAAAGTATGAATAAACATATTAATATTATATTATTAATCATTTATTGTTATTAACCCTGATTTTTAAATAACAGAAACTAACCCGGCGGCCACTTCATATCTCTGCCTGCCAGTATATGGATGTGTATATGAAATACTTCCTGTCCTGCTGACTTTCCGGTATTAATTACTGTTCTGTATTCTTGTATTTCCAGTTTTTTTGTTATTTTTTTTACGGCATTAAGCAGTTCGCCCATTAATGATATATCATCAAGCTCGTTTAATGAAGCAAAATGTTTTTTGGGAACTACAAGTATATGAGTCGGAGCCTGTGGGTTAATGTCTCTGAACCCAACCACATTTTCGCTTTCATATACGAGTTTTGCCGGAATTTCTTTGCTAGCAATTTTACAAAAAATACAATCTTCCATAATTAATTCCTCTATTCGTCTTTATATTATAGAGCATTATGATATAATTATACAAGCATTAAATGGAATGTCTGAAAAAAATTTACTAAAGAGAATACAGAACAGTTTAGAGCGCCCGATGGCGTATGTTGAAATACCGGCTGTATAAAAACAATTTTGAGAGGCATTCGTTGTGTGAGAACAAAATGTGCTTGTAGCTCAGTTGGCCAGTTAAATCTTTTACGTAGTAAAAGTTTAACTATTTTAAAATTTCACTCTAGACAACGGAGCGGAATTATAAAATAATTGAAAATAGAAAAACAAAATGTGCTTGTAGCTCAGTTGGCCAGTTAAATCTTTTACGTAGTAAAAGTTTAACTATTTTAAAATTTCACT
>CALUPY010000016.1 GCA_944322755.1 Candidatus Gastranaerophilales bacterium
AAGCAAATTAAAGCGGAGTGCAAAACCTTGCGAACGTCAATAATCCAAGACAGCGAACGAGGGCGCGGCAATCCATAAAAACAACAAAATGTCATCCAAGACCGACGGAACGTCCGTAATCCAAGACACGGATTCGTTAAACCCCTCTCCCCACGGGGAGAGGGCAGGGTGAGGGGGAGCGTCGGAGAATACTTTAATCAGTGCAAGGAAAAACAATTAATGCCTAAATACAACCAACCCTCACCCCCAACCCCCTCTCCCGCCGGAGAGGGGGCAATATTTTAAACCCTCTATTCACGGAGAGAGAGCAGTGTGAGGCTGCTGAATTTTCCTTAATTAATCTCCCTCTCCCAAAGAGAGGGGCAATAAAAACCTTGTCATCCTGAAGCACAAAACCCGGAACGCCACAACAATCGTGTCTGTTCAGGATCTTATACACCTCGCAAACCACACGACACCCCGAGCCGGTAAGATGCTGAACACAGACGCTGATATCCTCACCCCAAGATTATCGCTTCAGCATGACATAGTGCGTCATTGCGAGCACCGCAGGTGCGCGGCAATCCATAGAACCTGAAATGTATACCTAAAATTCAAAAATATTGAAATACGCATTTTTCATAATATAATTAACCTATATTATATCAGATAGCGAGGAAGTTATGATAAAAGCCCAAAAAGGAACAAAAGATATTTTGCCCGCAGAAGTTGACAACTGGCATAAAATGGAAGAGGCTGCGCTTGATGTTTTTTCAAAAGCCAATTTCAGAGAAATCAGAACTCCGATTTTTGAAGCAACAGAGCTTTTTGCAAGAGGTGTTGGGGATTCTACGGATATTGTCAACAAGGAAATGTACACTTTTGAAAAAAGCGAGCGTTCTTTGACACTGCGTCCGGAAAATACAGCCGGGGTTGTGCGTGCTTATATTGAAAACGGTTTTTCCAGACTTCCACAGCCGGTTAAACTCTGGTACAAAGGCCCTATGTTTAGGTATGAACGTCCTCAGGCCGGCAGACAGCGCCAGTTTCATCAGGTCGGTGTTGAAATGTTCGGAGTGTATGAAGCTTCGGCAGACGCTGAATGCATAAATCTTGCTGTAAAATATCTGAATGCACTGGGATTAAATGACCTTGAAATAGAATTGAACTCGCTTGGCTGTAAAGATTGCCGCGACAAATACAGAACTGCAATAAAAGAAGTTCTTAAAAACGAGCTTCCTGAGCTTTGCGATGATTGTAAATACAGGTATGAAAAAAATCCTTTGAGAATTCTGGACTGCAAAAACGAGTCTTGCAAAAAGATTTTCGAAAAAAAAGAAATTCAGGAGGTTATTTATTCTGATTACATTTGTGATGAATGCAAATCTCACTTTGAAGAACTCAAAGGATATCTGCATGTATTGAAAATACCCTATAAAATAAACAAACTTCTGGTAAGAGGTCTGGATTATTATAACAGAACAGTTTTCGAGATAAAATCCAATAATCTCGGCTCCCAAAATGCCGTATGCGGCGGCGGCAGATATGATTCGCTTGTTGAAACTTTAGGCGGTGCTCCGACTCCTGCTGTCGGCTGGGCAATGGGAATGGAGCGCTTAAACTCCCTGATTCCTCCTGTTGTTCAAAAAAATATCGATGCTTTTGTAATATCAGAGAATATGGCAGAGGCTTTGAAACTTACGCAGGAACTGAGAGATAAAGGCAAGAGTGTTGAGTTTGACTACGGTGCAAGAAAGTTCAAAAAACAGCTCGACAAAGCTGCCAAAACTGCTAATTATGCGTATATCTTGCTAGAAGATGAGCTTAAAAATAATACCGTTACTGTCAAAAACCTTCTCACTTCAGAACAAAAAACGTTACGAAGAAGCGAAATATAGGTAATATTGACAGCAAATAAATATTTTTTTATTATATTTTTTATGAAAAAGCTAGGATTAATTTTTATATTTTTGACAGTATTAGTATTGTGCACGCCGGTATTTAGTAAATCATATCCAACGGTACCGGGTCAGGATCCATTGTATACAAAAGCAATAATTGATATCACCAGTGCAATAAATATGCACAATATCCTTGAAGGTCAAAATGCATATAATTATCAAAATACAAAATTATTTTACTTGTTAAAATTACGTATGAATATTACCGGTGCACAATTTCCTGTTTTATATACAGTCGCCGGTTCAAAGCTAACTGTTAAAAACGGTAATGGATGTATTGCTGTAAATAATCCACAGAATCGTTATTGTTCGATAGTTGATGTTGATGTAAACGGTGATAAAGGTCCGAATAAATACGGCTCTGATATATTCAAAATCGGAGTATATCCAGATAAGGCTGTAGCGATTGACTAAACTTTAATCCTCTACTTCCAGCACCCAGCGTTCAAGAATGTCCTGACCTATATCGTCAAGGAATCTCGAAGGTTTTGAGAGCACCATGCCTGTAGCATGGTCAAACATGTCTATTGGGTATGTGATGTAAAGATGCGTTTTTGCACGGGTTGTGGCGACGTACATAAGTCTGAGTTCTTCGTCGAGCTCTTCTTCTGAATTAAAGGAATAAACAGAAGGAAAGCGTCCGTCTACTGCACCTATGATAAACACAGCCTTCCATTCAAGTCCCTTTGCACTGTGTATCGTGGATAAAGTCAGGTATTCATCCTGCACGGCCCCGTCTTCGACATCAGTCACTGCGGAATCCGGCGGTTCAAGCGCCAAATCACTTAAAAAATCTTCAAGAGACGAGTACTGTTCAGATAGATACAAAAAGTGCTCCAAATCTTTCTGACGCTTTGTGTAGTCATCGTATTTTTCCATCAGAATAGGTTCGTAGTAGTGCAATATCTTTTCAACAATAACAGACGGCTTGAACAAATCTCTTCTGCAATCCTGCATTGTAACGAGCAGATGTTTTATATCTCCTGAGCTTTTTGCGGGCAGCATGAGTTTGTCAGGCTGTATATTCTCGCCAGACACAACAGGCAGAAGCTTCATTGCTGTTTGTGCACCGACTCCCTTTAATAGCAGCAGAATACGGTTTATACTGATAATGTCGTTGGGATTAAGAATTACTCTAAGATGGGCGATAACGTCTTTTACATGGGCTGTTTCAATGAATTTCAGGCCGCCGAATTTTCTGTACGGGATAGATTTTTTTGCAAGCTCAATTTCGAGATTGTAGGTCATTCTTGCGCTTCTTGCAAGAACGGCGATATCGTTTAAAGAAATGTCTTCTTCCTGCAGTTCAAGAATTCTCTGCGCCACAAACTCCGCCTCTGTCTGCATATCATTTGTGCATATAAGAGCCGGCTTTTCCGGTGATTCAATTGTTGAGAACAGATTTTTTGTGTATTTTTCTTTTGCTTTTTCAATGATTCTGTTTGTTAAAGCAAGAATATTCTGTGAACTGCGATAGTTTTGTTCGAGTTTTATTATTTTTGTTTCCGGAAAAATATTCGGAAAATCGAGAATATTTCTGAAATTTGCGCCCCTGAACGAATAAATGCTCTGTGAATCATCTCCTACTGCCATCACATTGTTGTGTTCAGATGCAAGCAGTTTTATAATATCTGCCTGCAGTGTGTTGGTATCCTGATATTCGTCAATAAGAATATATTTATACTGGTTTGAGATTTTTTTTCGTATTTCATCGTTAGAAACGAGCAGTGCTTTTAGATAAAGAAGCAAATCATCGTAGTCCAGCAGGCTGTTTGCCCGTTTGTATTCGGCGTACTGGCGTGAAATTTCATTTATTTTGTCAACACAGTGTTCAAACTGTTTGTATTCCTGCTCTATAACTTCTTTTGCCGACATGTTTTTGTTCACTGCTTTGGAGTATATATCTAGAACAGTATGTTTTCTAGGAAAACGTTTTTCCTGTTTTTCTATAACTTTTGAACGGATGTGGTTTACGACGTCTTCTGCGTCGGCCCTGTCAATGATTGTAAAATTGTTCCTCAATTCGAGGTAATTTGAATATTTTCTTAAAATAAAATTAGCAAAAGAGTGGAATGTACCTCCAGCAACTTTTTCGCAGCGGGAATCCAGTATCATAACCGCACGGTTAAGCATTTCATCAGCAGCTTTTTTTGTAAAAGTCAAAAGCAGTATATTTTCAGGAGATACCCCGTCTTCTATGAGCCTTGCTACACGATATGTGAGAGTTTTTGTTTTACCTGAACCGGCTCCGGCTATAACAAGAACCGACCCTTTTTTAAACTGCACGGCTTCGAGCTGCTGAGGATTCAGGTCTTTTTCGTAATTTATTTTGTAGACTGATGATGTGTTTTGCTTTTTCAGTACATATTTTTTTGTGACAGCGATGCTTTCCATATTCCTATTATATCTTTTAATATATTGTCATTGCAAATACATTAATTGATTGTGTTTTTTTACGAAAAATTGTATTAAAATAACGATAATGTATTAGTATGAGGGTATTATGATTTTAGATTTCAGTTTGTTTTTAAATCCGGTAATCCTTGCTATCGTGGCACTTTTTGCCGGTATTCTCGTTTATTATATAAATTCTGTAAGATACATTAATGCGTCTTTGAGATATTTAACAAATATTCTCCGTTCCTTTAAAAAAGGCAATCTCGTTTTTAGATTCAAGGAACTGGACGAAACTTTTTCGAATAATCCGTTTATTTCCGCATACTGGATTGAGTTCAAAAACAGTCTTGTGTTCAACGAAGGTGTTCAGGTTAAAACAAATGATGATGTATTAAAGTTTAAAGCAATGGGTTCTGAAACTGCCTCAATACAGTGTACAATGGATGCCGGATATTTCTTTAATGAAGAAACCCTGATAAACAGTAAAATGAACTACAAATTTATTTCCGCTGTGCCGACAATATTAACAGGTCTTGGCCCGTTGTTTACGTTTTTACATATATCACTTGCTTTTGCAAAGGTTAATTTTGCGACACAAGAAGCGACTATTTCTTCCGTATCTGCTCTTATGGCAGCTATGAAGGTAGCAGCAATGATTTCTGTCGTTGCTGTCGGTACCTCTATTATATTTTTGATAGTGGAAAGAATTCTGTACAAAAATATGTGCAAGGCTCCTCTTTCAGAGTTTCAGCTGGAAATGAGCAAGCTGTTTGACAATATCTCTTCCGAAAAATTTCTTGTCCAGCTTCTGAATGAAGCCAGAGTTTCAAACGGTGCTCTGAGCCAGATTTTTAACCAACTTCCGGAACAGATGAAAACAGCATTTGAAAAGAGTTTCAATGCAAGTCTTATTCCTTATCTGGACAATCTTATTTTCAGTGTCAATAAACTTAATGAACAGCTTGTGCAGGCAAGCAAGGGCACTTCGAATATTCTTGATGATTTATTTAAAAGTAAAGACGAGTAAAATATGAAATACATTAAATACGGAAATAGAAGTGCCGGAAATGACGGCGATGAAAATGTTTTTTGGGTTACGATGAGCGACCTTCTGCTCGGTCTTGCCGTAATATTTATTATTCTGTTTGTATTTGCAATAACGGGGTTTACCCAGAATAAGGTGGAAGAGCAGAAAACACAGTATGAATTCAGTGAAAAGCTTGTTCAGGAATTGAAAAAAAATAATATTCAGGCTGATGTGGACAAATTTTCAGGACGAATAAAAATTTCAGACCTTGAGCTTTTTGAACTGAACAGCTATGAACTTTCTGAACGCGGAAAACAGTACCTTTCCAAGTTTGTTCCCATATATTTTAATACAATAATGAAAGACCCTGAGGTCAGAAAGAATATATCTCAGATTATTATAGAAGGTCATACAGACTCACAGGCGTTTGCGGACGCTCGTACACCGGAGATGAAGTATTACAAAAATATGGATTTGAGTTTAAAGAGAGCCTCTTCTGTTGCGCAGTATATTATATTTTGTGACTATGAAGGCAAAGCCCAGCACCAGCAGGCAATGTTCAAACTGCTATCCGTACAGGGAAAAGGCCAGTCTGAGCCGGTTATCGTGAACGGAAAAGAGGATTTTGCTAAAAGCAGACGCGTAGAATTAAAGATAATGTTCAAGGATGACAGCATTCTGGATGCAATAAAAAATAAAGAATAACTGTGATGTATTTATCTTGACATCGGGCATGCTCTTTTTTACTATAAGTTTATGTTCAAGAAGTACAGGGATGAATTGCAAAGACTATTGTCAGAGCTGAAGGCGCTTGGTGCTGCAGCCGTAAAATCTGAATTTGAGGAAGAAGGCGCAGACAGCGAAGAGGTCAGGCTGATAAAAAATATTTCAATGGATGCAGGTCTGAAACTTGCTTTGAAACTCGGCGGATGTTCTGCTTTCAGAGACATGAAAGAGGCAAAACAGATTGGCGCTGATATTATAGTAGCGCCTATGGTTGAATCAGCCTATGCTTTGCGTAAGTTTTTAAACGGCGTATGTAAGTTTGGTCTGGAAAGTAAAGAGCTTTATATTTCTATTGAAACAATCAATGCCTTTAATACGCTTAAAAATATTCTCACTTCGCATGAATTTTCTCTGATTGACGGTGTTGTATTCGGAAGAACTGACTTTGGACGTTCAATTGATGCTTCGGGTGATTTCGTCGAAAGCAAAGAATGTATGTCGTATGCTTTGACGGTTCTGAATGCAGTAAAGGATAAAGACAAAAAATTTGTTCTGGGCGGTTCTGTTACGACAGAATCCTTGAATTTTTTTGAAAAACTGGGTGATTTCTATCGTTTTGAAACGCGTAAAATAGTTTTTGAACGTTCTTTTGCTTCAAAAGAGGCGATAATAAAGGCTTTGGAATTTGAGATACTCTGGTTGAAGATGATTGGTGCTGATGATTCGATGCAGAGAATTAATGAGCTTGAACAAAGGCTTTTGCAATTATAGTTTCGCTCTTAAATGTAACATAGTGGCGAAAAGGTTATTGTTGCGTTATTATTAAAGTATGTTATACGATAGTGATTCAGAAGACAAAGATTTAAAAAGCGTCGGACTGGAGTTGATGTTTTTAACTCCTGAAAAGTGCAGCAATACTGACGGTATTTCTGCTGTTGAACTTTCTAAATCACTTAATATGCCGCTTGAAACTGTTAAAAAGAAACTTAAAATTCTTCTTGATAAAAACATTGTGCGTGTGCGCGGAATAAATCCGAAATTGTGGAAGTTTGACGAGTATAATTTTCAGCGAATGGATGAAGATGATGAGGTTTTCAGACTTTTGTGCAGCTTTGACGATGTTGATTTTGACAGATATTTTTCGTATTAATATTTTCCTTTTCAGACCCAAACTACCGAACCTGAGAATCAATCAGCTTACAGCCTGAAAAACAAATCCGAAAACTCCTTAAGATACGGGTAGTGTCTTTCGTTTAGAAGCGAAAAGTATCTTTGGTAGGTGTTTGGCGCTGCTGCTTTTATGTTTTGTGGATTTATATAGAGTCCCTCGATAAATCTGGCAAAAAGTTCGGACGGCCGTTTAAAATACTTGTTTAGCCTTGCTGCGCGCGCAGACAGTCTTCTTAAATATCGCTGCTGGGATTTTAATCGTATATAGTCCGCTATCACACTGTCAAAAGACGGGAAATTCTTTTCAACGTCGTGTACAGAAAAAAGTTTGTCCTGCATTCCCAAAACGCCTTTTATTTTTACGCGGTCATATTTTAGCAGGTATTTTGCATCTGTTTTTTTTATAACTTTTTCAATTGGGGAATATGCCTCAGAACGTTTGAAATCAGGGTATTTTAACTTTATTTTTTTATCAAGCCCCTTAATATTTTCATTTACTGCATTTTTTAAGGCAAAAATCTTTTCCAGAGCCGGTATTTTTCCGCCGCTGTATGTAATCTCCAGCAGCTCCTGTTCTATAATATCGGTGTATTCTGTCATAAAAAGGCGTTCCAGCGTTCCGTGCGTACGCATGACATCGGGTTCAACGAGTGTATGTACAAAATGTGCAAATTCATGCACCAAAACCTCCTTTTTTCTCTGAACATCAAGCACTGATGATATATCAATCCTTCCGTTCATAAAAAAGCCCTGATGACCGCGTGCTTTGGTGTTTGTGTTAACAGAAATTCCCATCTCTGACACAAATTTTACCATTTCATTAAATTCTCTATCCCTCTCCATTTGATTCATCCGTATTTTCAGGCATTTTTTGCTTGCTAATCTCATCAGGCGGCAGTGTTTCTTCTTCAATCCATTTCATATACCCGTCAAGTCCCATTGTGATGGGGACTGCAATGATTTCCGGAAGCTGTGCATCGTGGAGTTCCAGAATTCTTTTTTTTACACTTTCAAAAAGCTCTTCTCGGGTTTTTATCATAAGTATTAGTTCATTGTCTGTCTGTGACATACCTTCCCAGCTGTATACGGACACTACATTGTGAATAATACTTACACAGGCCGCGAGTTTTTCTTCAACTAGGGTTGTGGAAATAAGACTTGCTGAAAACTCACTTGCAACAGTACAGTATATAACACAGTTTTTCATAATAAACTCCTTACAGAAATTTTCCGGGATTCATAATATTTTGCGGGTCAAAAACAGATTTTATTTTTTTCATAAGTCCAAGTGTCTCGTCAGATAATACCAGATTTAAATATTCAGATTTCTGGCATCCTATGCCATGCTCGCCGGAAAGCGTTCCTCCGAGCGATGCAGCGAGTTCAAATAACTCTCTTTTTAATTTTTCAAACCTGATTCTGACATCACTGTCTCTCAAATCCAGCGCAAAATTAGGATGAATGTTTCCGTCTCCTATATGCCCCATAATTAGTGTTATTATATCATATTTTTCACTCAGGTGTTCAATACCTTTTGCGAGTTCGTATATTTTTGAACGCGGCACAACTACATCTTCTGTTATGACGTTAGGGGCAAGCTTGGCACAGGCAGCGAAAGCAGAGCGCCGTGAAGTCCAGATTTTTTCCTGTTCTTCTTGATTTTTTGCACATACGATATGCGCTGCGGAGTTGTCCTTGCAAAGGTTTATTACTTTTTCCTGCTGATATTCCAAAGAGGCTCTGTCCCCGTCGATTTCTATCAAAAGAGCTGCTTCTTTATCGCAAAGGAGCCCTGTCGGCATGAAGTCTTCTATTGTATTAATAGTCTTTTTGTCGATAATATCAACAACGGCCGGAACAAGATGGTGATTTAATATTGAAGTAACAGTGTTCACTGCTTCATCGAGCCTGTTAAAATAAACGAGCAAAACATTTTTGCATTCCGGTTTGGGAATAAGTCTCATAAGCGCCTCTGTCACAATAGCAAGAGTGCCCTCAGAACCCACAATAAGCTGGGTCAGATTCAGTCCTGTGACATTCTTTGCGGTATTTGCGCCGGTGTGAAGTATTGTACCGTCGGCTGTTACTATTTCCAGGTCTATTACATAATCTTTAACAGAACCGTACTTAAAAGTTCTGGGGCCGCCTGATGAAAGCGCAATTCCCCCTCCGACTGTGGAGACTGCAAGGTTTGAAGGGTCGGGCGGGTAATAAAGACCGTATTTCTCAACTTCTTTTTGTAAATCTCCTATAACGACACCTGGCTGCACTCTGCAGGTTAAGTCTCCTGAGTTTATGTCAAGGATTTTATTCATTCTGGAAAAATGCAGAATAATTCCGCCTGATAGAGGCATGCAGCCGCCTGCGTGGTTTGTGCCGGCACCGCGCGGAATCAGGGGAAGATTGTTCGCTGCTGCGAATTTCACTATGTCGCTTACTTGTTTTGTATTTTCCGGAAAAACAACCATGACAGGTTTGTTGTAGGTGCATTTTGTGTGCGAGCAGTCAAAAGTGTAAGCATATACACCTTCTTTATCTGTTATTATGTTTTTGCTTCCGACTATTTTTTTTAAAGAGGAGATGGTGTTTCTGTCGAATGTTAAATCTTTTATCATATTCAAATTATAATCTCCAACATGCATCAGGGTCAATATTTGTTTCTGTTGACCGGTTAATTTATTACTGCCTTTCCAAGTTGCACTATACGCGCACAGGTTGAGCGCGATTTATATTTGAAGAGAGTGCTTAGCTGCAGTATAATGCTTTGGCTATTTCGCAAATTCTGCCTGAAATCGTACATAAAAATTTTCATCAGCTTTCAGTTTCTCTAAAATTTGGGAAAATTCCGGTGCCTTCAGCTTTCTTATTATTTTTGCTGTTTTTTCTCTTATTGTGTATTCTTCGGAGTCAAAGTTTTTGTTGATTATGTTTTTCAATTTTTCTTCCGGCAGCGCTGCCAGTTCTGAAATTGCCTCAAGACACCAGTACAGATTAAATATTTTTTTCGTATAAACATGGCTCCTGTTTCTTACATTGAGCCTTTGAGCTTCCTCTGTAACTTTCAGGGTTAAATCATATAATGAGTGCAAAAGTTGTTCTTTCCTGTCAGGTTTCAGGAACGGAAGAATTTCTATAATATGTCTGCAAATATTCGGATTTACATCGTTTATTGCAAGCAAAAATTTTTCCAGAGCATAACCGGTTTGGAAAAAATCAGGATTTTTCTTCATAAGTTCATTTATTTTTTCTGCAGCGGCTTCTCTCACAGTGCCATGCTGGTTTGTAAGATTAGAAAGAAGTATATCTGCATCTTCTTGTGATTTTAAGCAGGAAAGCTTTAGTATGCAAATCTGTTTTTCACTGTCTTTACCGTTTTTTATGTAATAGAAAAGTTCGGTATAAGACAGATCTTTTTCACAGAGCTCGCATGCTTTTTCGGTTAAATTTTTAACAGATTCAGTCATAATAAAAAATCAGATTTTCGTATAGTTTTATATTTCCAATATAGCATAACCGGGGAATAAAAAACCAAAAAAAAGGTTTTAATATATTGTATGCACAATAAAGTTCCCTGAAAGAAAGATACAAAAGTCAGAATCTTCAGGTAAATTAATGCAGGCTGTAAAGATTACAGCCGCTGATTAGATGAGTTAGTGAGAAAGGAATACGAAACGTGAGCGAGATTATTAACTTTTTCAAAGATTTGTTAATGCTTAAAAAAGACGATAAGTCCATGGTTGGGCTTTCTGGATTCAGAAGACAACCTGTCAGACAACCAGTTACATCAAGAAAAGTTTCAAGAGAACTGAAACTCTCTGATTTGATGAGAAGAGCATAAATTCGTGTTAAACCGAAAACTGAAACTGCCTGATTCAACAGGCAGTCTGTTTGTAATGTTTATTCAGGCAAGACAGCTGCACAGTATCTTATTTTTGTGCATTTTCCTTCTTTTTTTGTATTCTTTTTTGCTGTTTTTGCCTCATTTCTTCGGTTAATTTGCATTCTTTGAGCAGATTTTTGTAAAACATTTCTTTTTCTTCAGGGTCGCTGATTTTTTCTGCCTCCAGAAGCCCCTGTTCAAATTTCAGCTTTCTGTCATAGTAGCCTTTATTTTTTAGTTTTGTTGTTGAATGTACTATCATAGGAATGCCGATAGGGGCTGTTATTAAAAGTTCGGTGAGCAAAATACCTCCGGACAGTTCGGCGATAGATTTTCCGCGTGAAAAATCTCTTGGGTTTTCGTATTTTTCCGGCACATATTCTTCCCAGACCGGCGGATTTACCTCCTGGGTATTTTGGGATTCCTGCGCAAATACAAGTGAATTTTGCAAGCAAAAAAACATTATCAGACAATATGTACATATCTTTTTCATAAAATTAACCTCTATCTTATCATTTTCTGTATGGTTACACTGTAAATTACTGCAGTTGTAAGATTATCTATATGAAAATATCATAAAAATGATAGAATTGCAGCGGGTGAAGAACGGTCATTTCTGTCAGAAAGTTTATGTATTCCTTTTCCATTCTGTGCAGTTCTTCTGCTTTTTTTCTGTTATTTTGGGGAACAAATTTTTTTACATAAATCCTGTAGGTATCATTTTCTTTTTTTGCCGCACAGATAAAATACACCTGCGTTTCCATAAGCTGTGCGAGTTTGAACGTTCCTGTCGGAAATTCTGCGGTTTTGTTTAAAAATCCGGCTTTGAATGTTGCTGCGGGGCTGGCTGCAGAAATCCTGTCTCCTGCGATGAATACAATATCCCCGTTCTCCAGATTTTCTTTCAGCTCTGCGCCTGTTTGGGGGGTAATGTTTTCTACTGCATAGGTCGTTGTATCAGAGTTTATCTCTATTTTCTTTAAAAAATCTTTGAAAATCCTGCACTGCTCTTCGCTTAAAAATATATTCACATGCGGATTGACCCGGTTTTTCGGGTTTTCAATGTAAGAGCGAAGAATCTCGATATTACCGACGTGCGTGCATATAAAAAACACTCCTTTTTTCTCTTTTATATCCTGAATAAGCGTTTCTTTTACAGATTCTTCCTCAAAGCTTATTTTATCCGTATCAAAATTTCTGCTGAAAGCCTCCATCTTGTCAACAAGCGAGAGAGCGTAGTTTCTTGTAAGCCTGTATCCGTTTAAAAATGTGGGTTTTGCCTTTTCGTTTGCTCTGAATTCATATATAACCGACAAATTTTTTCTTGTGCAGGATTGGATTTGTTTTGAAAAAATATAAGTAATAAAAGAAATTACACAGGCTATTAGCTGTACAAATTTTTTGCCGGTAATTTTGTACAGATACCACGTAAGCATAAGCCTTTTTATGCCTGCAGCCTGCTCTTTTACCTGAAACCATTTCATCTTTTTGTGCACTCCAGAAGGGTGTAGTCGTATTTGCCGATGTTCTGGTAGACTCTTTCAAGTTTCAGGTCTGATTTCTCGATGATTTCTTTCATCTCTGACTCGTTGTACATTTTGCTGTTGCCGTTTGCCATACAGGTAAAATACATCGAGATGTGCGAAAGTGCGTAGGCTGCACCCTCAAACTGCTGTTTGTCTATAAACGGTTCCAGTATAAAGATTTTTGTGTCTTTGTCCGAGTGTTTTGCGACTTTGTTTAAAATCCTAAGAATCTGTTTTTTTGAAAAACAGTCAAGAAACTGGCTCATAAACACTGCTCCGCTAATTTTGGGCAGTTCGTCTTTCAAAATATTTGCTGCAAAAAATTTGCATCTTTCAGTGTTGAAATTCTTTTGTGCAACTTCTATATTTTCTTTAAGGTCAATCATTGTGACCGTGCAGTCTCTGTCATATTCAAGACATGCGCGTTCAAATTTGCCGGTATTTCCGCCTATGTCGAAAATGCGTTTTTCGCTGCGGTTTTTAAACGCAGCCTCAAAAATTAGGGGTATAGTTTCTCTAAAACAGTCGTCAGAGTAGTGATGGTCAAATTCATACCAGCTTTTTTTCATTTTTTCATTTAATTCAGGCAGCTTTGAATAAATTGTTTCAGAATCGAAAAGATATTTTTGCAGCCCTGCAGGACGGTTTTCTTTGAAGGATTCGGAAAGCTCGCTTGCGCCCAGATAGCATATATCACGGACAAAATTAAAATTCACCCTTGTCATTTCATCAAACAAAAATGCCTCAGCAAGCGCAGTAAGACTGTATTTTTCCTGTTCGTCTTTTTCAACAAGTCCTATATAAAGTGCGGCATCAAAGAGCACATCTGCCGTGTATTCTGAAATACTGCAGGCTGATTGGATTTCCTGTTTTGTTTTAGGGGAGTCGTTCAGAGATTGTAATATCTGAAAATCCAGCATTGCCGCAACTGCCTGAAATGTAAAAGGTGCGAATGCGATTTTCTGGGCGTTAGTAAGTGCTTCTACACTTGATGTTCTGTTTTTTCTCTGTCGTCTGAAACGCGGTTTGGTCAATTTTTCTTCCATAGTTCTATGTTTCCTGTTCGGGGTTGATTAAAATAAGACTTAAAATATATGAGGTTATAAGTCCGCAAGATAGCATAAATCCGAGCGAACTTACGAGTTTAAAGCTTGTCATAGCAAGCAGCAGAAAAGAAAATACCGTGGTTGCGCATGACATTAAAACTGCTGCTCTTGAGCGTTGTGTATTTTTTGCGCTGTTAAATCTGAATATTGAATAATCAAGACTGAATCCTGTAATCAAAAACAATGACAGTACATGAAACAGATTCACATCCACCTGAAAAAGCCCGAGGAGGGAAAGAGTGAATATGCCGCCGAGAATAGAGGGCAGAATTATTTTTACTGTATTTTTCGGCTTGAAGGCAAGAGACATTGCTAAAAACAGAAAAGCAAATATTGGAATTATGAGTTTCAGGCAGTTCTGTCTGCATGTTTTTACCCTTTGCGAAATATCTTTTTGCAGGTCAATAAATATTGCACCGTCTGCGGCTATCACTTTATTTTCCAGTTTTTTATCAGACTTTTTCAAAATAGTTACTGATTGATTACTCTTTATTAAGAAATTTTCGCTGATTTTAGCCGGAAGTCTTTCGGGGAGCAGAAATTCTGCAGGGTAATTCTCTTTTAAGAGTCGTTCTCTGTATTTTACAGGCAAAAATGATGCATAGTTGTTTAATTCTTTTTTGTATAAAATTCTTCTCAGCTTCAGGTTTTGTTTTTGTTGTTTTATTGAGGGAACAAATTTGCTCAGGGCAATATAGTCCTCCTGTTTTAGGTTTCGGGTCAAATCCTCTTCTTTTTCGAGCAGTGACTGTGTATCAGGGGCGTCTGCTATTATAAATTTCGTACTTTGGGTACCGCCTGTGAGGTCAGAATAGATTTTTTCCGCTTCAATAAGCGGTTTTGAGGGTTTGTACATGTTTCTTATGTCGTCGTTGAAGTTTAGTCTGAAAAGCCCGATTATACTTAAAAACACTATTGTGCATATGAAAATGCGTTTCTGTCGGAGTGATAATTTCAATGAAAAGAGCTTTGAAATATCAGCAGTGTTTTGTATTTCGCAGCCTATTTTTTTGCAGAGCACGGGATAAAACAGCACAACAAAAAGATAAACGCTAAAAAGCCCTGTGGCTGTGTAAATCGCAATTTGTTTTAAAAGTTCTATATCCGAAAAAAGAAGTATTAAAAATGCGCATACGGTTGTTAGCATGCTTGCCGTAAGGCTTTTGAAGATGGATTTGAGATTGTTTTCATGTGCAAAGTAATGAAGCGAATAGTCAATGCATATGCCTATCAGGGTTGTTGAAAACACAAATGTCAAAATGTGTATAGTCTTAAACACAAGTGATGTCACAAGATAACCGCTTAAAAACCCCAGAGCCAGACTCAATGACACCGGAATCAGCATTTTCAGCGATTTAAAATACAGTTTGCAAAGAAGTATGATGAAAATTGTCGACAGAATACAGATTATGTTAATCTCGAGCATTGATTTAGAACTTGCAAAATACGTATGAACAGGCGGGCCTGCAAGGTAAATTTTCGTATCGGGACTTGCCTCTTCAATCTCATTTTTTGCTTCAACCACTTTTTTCATCTGTTCATTTAAAAGAGTCGGAGAAAGAGCTGTTTTTTCATAAAGATTAAGCGCAAGAATTTCATAAAATTTTCCGTCTTTTTCTGTTATTCCCGTGTTGTCGCCGTCAGAAAGGCTTGTCAGAAAATCATTGAAAAGATAAAACGGGTCTTTTTCCAGAGGGATGATGTTCACGCTCAAAGGATTGTAAACCCGTTCTATACCCTCAAGTTTCACTGCTTCAAAATCCTCTCTTGCAAGTTCATTTCTTGTATCAGGCGAGAGCAGGTTCCTGTGATAATCCTTGTAGGTGTTCAAAATCTGCTTAAAATCTCCTGAGGCGGCAAGGTCGGGTTTAAAAGTTCCGGAGGGAAGTTTTTCAAGAAAATCATTTTTTGCTGCTGATATTTTTTCAGGTTCATCTGCTTCAAAAATTACGTTCAGCCTGCCGGAATGTTTTTCACTGAGAGTGACGAGAATTTCGTCTGTGTTTGAGTTTGACAGAATTGCCCGCAGAATGTTTGTTTCTGTTTTTGGCGGATTCAAATAAACAAAAACCGCCATTGTAAAAACAACGGCAATAAACACTATTCTCAGTATATTTATAGTCTTTTCTCTGTTCATTGCGCAGCCTTGCATTCAGTGAAATTTATTGTGGTTTTTGTATTTGTTGTGTCTATAATCATTTTAGTTATTCTGCCTGTTTTTTGGGCGGTGGTGCCGTAGATTATAATTGAACCCAGTTCTCCCTTAAGCTGCCCTGTGGAGAGGGGTTTGAGTGCGAGTATCCAGTTTTGCGCTCCGGCTTTCCGGTAGTAAATTTCAAAGTTCTTTTCAAGGTATGTGTAATTTCTGTTAATAACAGATTTTATTATAGAGCTGACCCGTTTGTTCTGAGAGGATGTGTATGTTGTAGTGGATTTTATGGGGTATGTCGTTTCAAATATTACGCCTTTGTCTTTTATAAATTTGAAATCACCGCCTGATTTAAGCGAAATCTCTGAGACTTTCAGGTATTTTGTCTGGTCGAATCTGCAAACTTCATTTTGAAAATCCGGCATAAGCGATGCTGCTTTCTGCGCCGTGACTTTTGAGGAAAAAATGTCGTCAGCGTTTGCGCATATACAGGGCATCAATATTGCTGCAGTAAGTATAATAATCTTTTTCATCATTCTTCTATCCTGTCAAGCTTTTTTACAAAATTTTCCGGTGCACTGTAGACAGACTCTCCAGTGTTTATGTTTACGCAGATTTGCATTGTTTTGGCTTTGCAGAGAACTTCTTTTGTTTCAGAATCGAGAATTCTGTATTTTATAACCATAGCCGGCTGATATTCTTCGAGAACTGCTTCTGCAATCAGTTTTTGCTTAAAGAAAGCTGATTTTACGAACTTTAGTTCAACTGTCGCAACAGGATACATAACGCCGTCTTGTCTCATATCATCGTATGTGTAGCCGATTTTCTCCAGCAAGTCGCATCTGGCTTTTTCCAGATATTTTACGTAATTTCCGTGCCAGACCACGTTCATCGGGTCAAGGTCATAGAATTCCACTGTTATGTTTGATTCTGATTTGATTTTTTTCATTGTTTATTCCTGAATATTGAACGTGCCTGAAGAGCAGACTGTTTCTTTTGTTCTGTATGTATATCCGATGTTTTTTCCTGATTTTTCCAGCACAAGTTCAAGTTCTTCGTCCGGCTTTATGATGTGAGAAAATTTGACTTTTTTCACTGTATCTTTAGAAATCTCTGTTTTAAACATTTCTTCAGCAAAAAGATGCGCAAAATATAGCTGCACAACACCGGGTAAAACTGGAAATTCGTCAAAATGCCCGCAGAAAAAGTTGCAGGTGTTAGAAAATACCATTTTTATCGTACATTTTTCATCTTCCTGTTTTACATCAAGAATAAGAGGAAACGAAAGATTTTTTGCGAAAAGAGATTCTATTTTTTCTTTGTCCACTTTCCCTGTTTTATTTTTCGGAATTTCAGGAAGAAACTTCCATTTCTGGGGTATAATTTCTGATTTGTCTTTTACTAGAGATTTTAGGTGTTTTATGAGTTTTGTTCTTCCGCCTGTTTTCTCAAGGTAAAACAGTTTTCCTTTTTCGTTCAAAACAGCAGCACAGCCGAGTTTGTCTCCGCTTTTTACACAGTAGCAGCTATCCACATATTCCGATTTGTTTATATATTCTTCTATTTCCATTGCGTTAATTCTTTTTTCCTGAATTTTGATTATTCTGTCCGAACGTTTTTTTAGGTAAAATTTCTCTCCGTGGTTTTCTATAATGTCACATAAAGTTATCTGTTTTTCCATAAAATACGGTGATTTGATGACAATTTGTGAAGCATCATCCGTCGACACCTCTGCCCCTTTCATACACCGGTACGGGCTGTCATATGAGAATTTGTATGCAATTGTACCTGTCTCCGTGCTGCCGTAGATTTCGCACACAGGAGTATTTGAAAAATATTCATATATTTCTTTTTTCAATTTGTCTCCTGCAGTGAAAATCAAGCACGGCTTTTTCCCTAATTTTACACCATGTTTTTTAAACTGTTCAAGAAATGACGGTGTAGAGATAAAAAGTTTTCTGCCTAAATCCGTACTGTCGGGGTAAATGACCTCATCTGTGTTTATAACAAATCTGTCACAATACAGGAGCGGAAGCATAACATAGTTTGCGAGTGCAAACATGTGTCTGGGCGAGGTTGAGGTTATTATTTCAGTTTGGGGTTGCAAATATTTATTGAACTCTTCATAGATATCTTCTGCTTCTGAAAAAAGATTTTTTAAAGTTTTTCTTATATGTTTGGGTTTTCCGCTTGACCCTGAGGTAAAAAGGTTTATGAATGTGTTGTTAAAATCCGGTGTCTCTGTTTCTATATCAGTTTTAGTATTACCCCCTTCAAGGGAAGAGTCAGAAAGCAGGATATATTCAAAATCTAGAAGAAAAAGTTTTTTTCTGTCTGACATCAGAAATATTTCTTTTTTTGCAAATACCGAAGCAAGAAAATTTATAATAAAATCAAAATTGTTTTCAGAAATTATGACAGCGTTTTTGTTCGGGTTATTTTTCAGCTTATGGAGCACAGGTTTTACACAATCCATAATTTCTTTGATTGAATAAATTTTTTCTCTGTCTTTTATCAGTTTTGTACTGCCGTTTTTATCGTATATGTCAAAAAAATTCATACTACAAAAGTTTTTTTCTTCTAAACACTATCCTGACTGTATATTCTATCGCAAAAAAGCAGCCGAGAAAAATATATGACAGGCAGCCGTTGTAAATCATCCATATTTTGTCGGACAAAAAGCACGTCACAACAGAGCATACAAACTGTAAAAATAAATAAACACACCAGATGTAAGTCAGGTTTTTTGTATAAATCTTTACTGGTTCAGTCAGCTCGCCTTCTGTCATCTTTGCAAATTTTTGAATAATCGTTTCTTCTGTAAACAAAGAGGATAAAAAAATCCAGAAAATAGCGAAATTAACCACAACCGGATAGAGTTTCAGCCCTCCGAAACGGGTAAAATGAAATAGCAGGATTATAAAAACAGTAAACAGTGTCGAAAAAACAAATCCGTATTTTTTCATACACTTACCTTATCTACTTTAAAAGGCTTTCTACTGCGTCAACAACATCGTTTACCGTTCGGATTTGTTTAAAGTTTTCCGGCGAGATTTTTTGTTTTGTAAAATCCTGCAAACGAACAGCCAAATCCACGGCATCTATGCTGTCAAACTCTAAATCTTCAAACAAATTTGCTTCGGGCAATATTTTTTCTTCGTCAATTTCAAAATCATTGACCAGTATGTTTTTAAGTTCGTTAAATATTTCGTCTCTGGTGTATTTTGTGTTCAATTTATTACCCTTATCTTATTTTTAATCAAGTAATACTCTGCTCTTGATTTGTCTTTTTTCTATTACTCTGCTTTTTGGGATTCTATAAAATCCGCAAGAGTTTTTATTGAGTAGAAATGTTTTTTGTTTTCTTCTTTGTCTTCACTCATTTTGAGATTATATTTTTTCTTGACTGCCATACCGAGTTCAAGAGCATCAATAGAATCCAGTCCGAGACCGTCAATGAAAAGAGCCTCTTCCGTGTCAATGTCCCCGGGTGTAATATCCTCAAGCTCCAGTGTGTCTATTATGAACTTTTTCAGTTCTGTTTCTAATGCTGATTTGTCCAAAATTCCAATCCTAAATTAAAATAAATTCCAGTACATTGTTATTATAATAAATATATAGCTTAATAACAAATTATTGTCAATTTTTCAAAGGTGCTGATATCTTTTCTTTTATTGCGTTGTTTACCCTGTTTCTAAGCTGGATTTCTGTCAGGTCTTGTTTTGAAAAATCTTCGATTTGTATCGGGTCGTTTACTGTAATTGTGTAAGTGACAGTCTTTTCTCTGGCGTCGTATATTTTTTCGTTTTTTGCAAGAAATTTATAGTCACAGTGGATGTATACCGGTACTATATCAGTTTTTGTATGCAGTGCCAGCATTGCTGCACCTTTGTGGAGTTTGAGCTTTTCATTTTCAAGGGTTCTTGTTCCTGTCGGGAAGATAATAAGATTGTATCCTTTGTTAAGCAGAAGCGCAGATTCTTTTAGCATATCCTCCTGATTTTCATCATTTATTAAAAACAGGGATTTTACAATATTGCCCATAAAAATATTCTTTTTCAGTTCTTTTTTCGCAATACATATTGTATCGGGCACAGTGCCTATTAAAATAACTATATCTATAAAACTCGGGTGGTTTGCAACAATGATTTTTCCTTTAACGGACAACAGGCTTTGCGGATTTTGAATCATTATTTTTATTGTACCGGTTTTTTCCATCATTCTGTTGAAGAACTTCCAGGTTCCGTGCACTACATTGCAGTAAAACGCTTTTCTTTTTTCTTTTTTTATAAAAACAGCCCCGAGCGGAAAAACTATATAATTTATAATCAATGCTCCGCAGCCAAAAAAGCCGAACAGAAAAAGGACTATACAGCTGCGTAAAAATTTTGTTGCTGCACGTTTCATTTTTAACCCTCTATTGTGTAAAGTCCGCTGTCATATGATTTTGCGCTGCCGTTTAAGACTGCAAGAAATTTTTCCGGTTCATCATCTGTTTTGCGTTCCGGCTGTTCTTTCATCTTCATAAAAAATTTTTTGCCGCTGCCGTCTTTTTTTGAGATTAAGCAGGAAAATCCGTAAACTGAATTTATTGTGTCCGTGCAGCAGAAGAGTACATCCCCTTCTGTGATTATTGCCTCAAGAAGTCCGTTTGAGAATGTATTGTATTCTGCGGATACGGCATTATAGCTGTTTGTAATTTTGTTCAAAAGTGAAAATACTCCGGGGGCACTGTTGTGTACAGAACCGCTGAAGGCGGCGGGCGAAACTTCGTTTTCTGTTGTGTACTGTTCAATTATTTTGTCCAGTCTCTCGAGTTCTCCGTATTGCGAGGCAAAAACTATCTTCACCTCAGGATTTTCATAGCATTTATGCATTGCACAGAGCGAAAGTTTGTCAACAAGCGAGAGTTTTCTTCTTGACAGGGCAGGCATAAACGAAAGGTCTATATTCTCCTCTTTTATGAAAGCATATTTTTTTACAAAAAATGTTATTTCTTTAATTCCTGACATTTTTCTAAACCATGTTTGTGTTAATATAAATTTTATTATAAATTTTTGAGTAAATCAAAGAGGAGTATTTGTCAGGCTATGTCTGAAATTTATGTAAATGAATATGCTGCTGTATGCAACCTCGGAACCGGCATTGATGAAATTTTTCATAATGCGCTTCTGTGCAGAAACGATTTCTTTACTTTTGACTCAGATATAGTTAAGGGCAAAACTTTTCCGCTAGGCAAAGTAAAAACAGAACTGCCTGTGATTGATGACTTTGTGTATAACCTGCGCTGCAACAGGCTGCTTTTGCACTGCTTAAAATGTATAGATACAAAAGGGCTTATTGAAAAATACGGCAAAAACAGAATAGCTGTGGTCATAGGTACAACAAACTCCGGTGCTGATGAGTACGAAAAATCTGGAGATATAAGACATGCGCAGATAGGAAATCCTGCGGGGTTTGTGAAAAATTATCTCGGGCTTTCCGGTTACTGCAGCGGAATTTCTACTGCCTGCACCTCTGGAATAAAAACCTTTTCTTTAGCAAAAAATCTTATCTCATCAGGTGTCTGCGATGCCGTGATTGCAGGAGCGGCTGATGCTGTTTCGAAAACACCTGTATTCGGTTTTCATTCGCTTGAAGTTCTGTCTGAAAGGCCTTGTCTGCCTTTTAGCAGAAACAGAGACGGTATAAACATAGGAGAAGGTGCTGCTTTGTTTGTACTTGAAAAACAGCCGGCTGAATATGCAATAAAAGTTTGCGCAATAGGTGAAACGTCAGATGCATATCACTGTGCAACCCCTGACCCGCAAGGAATTGAAGCGGCGAGAGCAATTGAGCTTGCTATAAATGACGCATGCTTAAAAAGCTCTAATATAGATTACATAAACTTGCACGGCACCGGCACAATCAGCAATGACATTATGGAGTCGCATGCAGTATACAAAATATTTGAGCAAAAAACACCGTCAAGTTCCACAAAATCCTTGACCGGACACTGTCTCGGGGCTGCCGGGGGAATAGAGACTGCATTATGCTGTGCAATGCTTGACTGCCGCATAAATCCTGAAAATTATCTGCTTCCCCATTTCTATGACGGCTTGTATGATGAATCTCTGCCCTGCATAAAACTTGTACAAAAAAATCAAAAAGCAGAAAAACTTAAATATGTGCTTAACAATTCTTTCGGCTTTGGCGGGTCTAATGCTGCGATGATACTGGGGAGGGTAAATGGCTGAATACAATCTTGAAAAAATTCTTCCGCACAATCCGCCGATGATTTTGATAGACGAGCTTTTGGATATTGATTTGGACAATAATATTGTAAAAGCTTCTGTCACAATCACAGAGGATAAAATATTCTATGACAAAAATCTCGGGGGCATTTCTCCTCTTGCGGGCATAGAGTTTATGGCACAGACTGTAGGTTGTTACGCATATTTCAGAAACGGCGGCATAGAGCCTAAAATAGGGTTTTTGTTGGGCAGCAGGCTGTATAAAAATTATATTGAAAAATTTGAACTCGGAAAAACATACACTATAAATGCTTCGATGGCTTTTTCAGACAATGAACTTGTCTCGTTTAACTGTTTTATCTATAATGATGATATGGAGTGTGCACGTGCTACTGTCAATGTGTATCAGCCTGCAGACATCATAAATATGGAATTATAGATAAAACAATTGCGGGGATAATATGGGTAAATATGTTTTAATCACCGGCTCAAGCAGAGGAATCGGCAAAGAAACAGCTTTGTATCTGGCAAAAAACGGATTTGATATAGTTTTGCACTGCAACAGTAATATTCAAAAAGCCCGTGAAACAGAAGAGGAAGTAAAGTCATACGGCGTGAATACTCGGATTTTACAGTTCGATGTGAAAGACAGAAAACAATGCTTTGATATTATCTCAAAAGATATAGAAGAAAATGGTGTATATTTTGGAGTTGTGCTGAATGCCGGCATTGCCAGAGACAATGTTTTTCCTGTTATGGATGAAGATGAATGGGATGATGTTATTGATACAAATTTAG
The DNA here is from genome assembly GCA_944322755.1 of Candidatus Gastranaerophilales bacterium. Lineage (GTDB taxonomy): Bacteria > Cyanobacteriota > Vampirovibrionia > Gastranaerophilales > Gastranaerophilaceae > CALUPY01. Next base: position 22,953 of record CALUPY010000016.1, read on the forward strand.
GCGGATTTTACAATGTCTTAAAACCTGTTGTGATGCCTATGATAGAAAAAAGAGTGAAGGGCAGAATTGTTACAATGTCCTCTATTTCAGGACTTGCCGGTAACAGAGGACAGGTCAATTACAGTGCGTCTAAAGCTGGTATTATCGGTGCGACAAAGGCATTGAGTCTTGAACTTGCAAAAAGAGGAATTACCGTAAACTGTGTTGCACCAGGGATTATAGAGACAGATATGATAAAAGATGTGCCTGTTGAAGAAGTGAAAAAAATGATTCCGATGAAGCGAACGGGTAAGGCAAAAGAGGTTGCGAGCCTCGTAAACTACCTTTTCAGCGAGGATGCTTCTTATATTACAGGACAGGTTATTTCCGTTAACGGAGGTTTGTATCTGTGAAAAGAGTAGTCGTAACCGGCATGGCACTGGCAAGTCCGCTTGGCTGCAGTGTAGACGGAGCATTTGAAAATCTCTATAAATATAAAAACTGCGTTGAAAAATGGGAAGAGCTGGATGAGTTTGAGAATATGAACACCCGTCTTGCCGCTCCTGTTCGTGATTTTGTGACACCTTCTCATTTTAACAGAAAAATCACAAGAACTATGGGCAGAGTCGCACTTATGAGTACGGCAGTGACAGAAGAAGCTTTAATGGATTCAGGGCTTCTCGGAGATGATGTAATTTCAAACCGAGAAACCGGCGTAAGCTACGGCTCTTCTTCAGGGTCTTTAGAGTCTATAATTGATTTTTACACCATGCAGGTGGAAAAGAAAGTCCGCTGTGTAAATTCCGGCTCCTACATAAAAATGATGCCTCAGACTACGACTGTCAATATTTCTTTGTATTTTAAAACAAAAGGCAGGCTTATTCCGACTTCTACGGCCTGCACCTCAGGTTCTATGGGAATTGGATATGCGTATGAGGCTATAAAAAACGGGTATCAGACAGTTATGATAGCAGGCGGTGCAGATGAGCTTCATCCATCGCATATTGCCATTTTTGACACACTTTATGCAACAAGTCTTAAAAATGACACACCGGAACTTACTCCGGCTCCGTTTGACAGAGACAGAGACGGGCTGGTGCTCGGCGAGGGGGCGGGTACGCTTATACTTGAAGAATACGGGCATGCGAAAAAACGCAATGCAAAAATTTATGCGGAAATAATCGGTTTCGGCACATCTACAGACGGAACGCATATCACCAATCCAAATCATGAAACAATGGGCTCTGCTCTTGCACTTGCACTGAAAGATGCAGGTATCTCTCCTGATGAAATCGGTTATGTTAACGCACACGGTACAGCGACTCAGCACGGTGATATTGCGGAGAGTCTCGCTACTTATGATATATTTAAAAGGAATGTGCCTATAAGTTCTATAAAAAGCTATACAGGACATACACTGGGAGCCTGCGGCGCAATTGAGGCAATATTATCCGTTAAAATGATGCAGAATAACCTGTATGCACCGACTCTTAACCTGCATAATATCGATGAAAACTGCGCAAAACTCGATTATATTAGTGGTGAAGCCAGAGAAATAAACACTGATATAGTTATGTCTAACAATTTTGCTTTTGGCGGAATAAATACATCTTTGATTTTTAAAAGGGTTGTTTAGTCAGAAGCTTTTAGTGCTCTCAGAGAGGTTTTGTATTCCTGCTTAATGCAGCTTTTTTCATTGGTAAGTTTTTCTATTTGCTGCTGGTAGAGCAGAATTTTCTTTTTTGTTTCAGCACTGTTGCATGGTTCTTGTGCGGAAAGTTCCTGTATTGCCTGCAATTTCCCTTTTATCTGGGCATTAATTACTTTTTTCTTGACGCTTCTGTGATTTTTCAGCATTTTTTTCTGTATTCTGTAGCTGCATTGTGCACCGGCCGTGTTAACAAAGAAAAAGAACACGAATATAAACGCGCATATTTTTTTCATAATTACATATCCCTCTTGATTTAATAAAAATAAGGGATTTTTTAGGATATTTCAATTAGCAGAGTGTTTATATCAGAGAATGATTTACATCAAAATACCTGCTATACAAGCAGAAAGGTAAGAAGCAAGTGTTCCGCAAAACAGTGCTTTCACTCCGAGTTTCGCAAGATCTTTTCTTCTGTTAGGCGCGAGCTCTCCTATTCCTCCGATTTGAATGGCGATTGAACCGAGATTTGCAAAACCGCAAAGCGCAAAACTTGCGATGATAACGCTTTTGGGGCTTAGTGTGTCTTTTAGCATTGACAAATCAAGGTAGGCAATAAATTCGTTGAAAACAAGCTTTGTTCCCATCAATGAACCAACAGCACCGGCTTCTTTGAACGGTACACCCATTGCAAGAGAAAACAGAGAGAATATGCTGCCAAGAATCTCTTTGAGTGACAAATGCGCAAGGTCAATGCCGATAAATGTCAGATTAAAGTGGAAAGTGTTGTATATAAAACTTCCGATTCCGCCAAGAAACCAGTCTATCATAGAAATCAAAGCAATGAGCGCAATCAGCATTGCGATAACATTTATTGAAACCTTCATACCGTCGCTTGCCCCGTGTGCTATTGCGTCTATCAGGTTTACATGATTTCGCTTTATTTCAACTTTGACTTCATTTTTTGTCTGGGATTCTTCTGTTTCCGGGTAAACTATTTTCGATATAATAAGCGCTCCTGGTGCAGCCATTATAGATGCAGCCAGCAGGTATTCTGCAGGAATTCCCATCCCGATATACATTGCCATAACCCCGCCTGCTATACAGGCCATACTTCCTGTCATAGATGCAAGAAGTTCAGACATGGTCATTGTTGCAAGATAAGGCTTAATCATAATCTGTGCTTCTACCTGACCGACGAATGCGCTCGCAATATTAGACAGCGACTCTGCACCGCTTACATTCATAATTTTGTACATGATTTTTGCAAAAAATGAGACGACTCTCTGCATTATACCGTAGTAATACAGTATATTTACAAGAATCAAAATGAAAATGATGGTCGGGATAAGTTTCAGTGCGAAAATAAAATTCGCCCCTTCTCCGAAAAGTTCAATCATTTTTTCAGGTTTGCCCGTAAGTACACCGAATACAAAATTTCCGCCCATATCGGAAAAATCAAGAATTTTCTGGATGAACATACCGATTGCGTGGAATATTGTTTTCCCGAGCGGTACTTTTAATACAAATATCGCGAGCAGTATTTGGAGAATGAAACCGGGGATTATTGTTTTCAGAGATATTGCTTTTCTGTTGTTTGAAAATGCATATGCAATACCTAAAATCAAAACTATACCTATAACACCCGTAAATCTTTCCATCTTTCCATCCTAACTTTTTCGTCTTTTGTAATTCAATTGTACTCAAATCGGGAGAAAAATTATATAGAGAATTGATATTTGTAACAATATTAATATTTTTTGTCAAAAACAAAAATCCGTATGTTTTACTATATCTGTGAAGGTGAAGTCATGACAAGTTCTTTATCAAATGTAAATATTCAAACTCCTCAGGCTATAGCTGTTCCGTCTGCTGCTGCCGGTCTTGGCGGGGCTGCAAATTTTACGCTCGCAAAGAAAAATATCGTCATAAATCCGCCTCAGCATTTCTACAAATTTTCAGTGAGAAGAGAATCGAAACTTGATACGGAATTTGCAAAAAATTATATGAATATGCTTATGGAATCACTGCATAAACATCCGGTTAAGAAAAACAAAAACACAAAACAAAACGTACTTCTTTTCTTTGCACTGACAGGAGGTGCTCTGGCGCTTTTTTGCAAAAGGAGCGCAATATTTAATTATCTTCAAAAATCATTTAATATTCTAAAAACGAAAATACCCTATTTGCAGGGCAAAATTTAACTTTAATTAATTCATAATATAAATATGGATGAAACAGAAAAAAGATTAAATATTGAAAAATTTTTGTCTGAAAATCATATGGCAGAAAATTTTCTTATGTCCAAACATCATACTTTACCTGTCAGAAACGATAATTCTGTTTTACAAAAACGCCTGAATGATTATGATTCCTCGCTATTTGAGGAAACATCCGTACAGAAAATTGAAGATCCCGGTCTGAAACTAGAAACGAAAATAGAAAAAACAGAAGAAATGATTTCCGTGCTCGAAGAAAAACTTGTAGTTGCGGAATCAGTACAGGATACAATGCTGACAAAAAAGATTTTTATCCAAAAATTAATGCTTGAGAAAGAACTCGAAAAACTTCAAAATGAGTACAAGGAAAAAGGCTTTGATGCAAAAATTGCACAGGGTTTGGTGAATGTCTTCGGGGTACCGGGGAATATTAAAAAAGATTTGAAAACAAAAGTTCAAAATTTTGTAAAAAATTCCGGTATTACAAAACCTTTTCAGCCGGTAAAAAACTTTTTTAAAATAAAAGACACTCTGAGCAGACTCGACAAAATTAACAAATCCGTTGATGAGCTTATATCGATGGATATTCCTTTCGGAGAAGGCGAAGAACGATATCAGGCACTGGCAAATCATATTGTGCGCGCAAATTATTTGCAGAACAAAATAGAAAAAGAATTTAAAAAATAACAAATTAATCATCTTGTATAAAATGAAAATTATGTAACAACCCTGCACAAAAAAAATATTTGTAATAGAATAATAAAAAATATATTTTGACGGCTCTGCGCAATAACAGAGTGTGAATAAACCGATTTTTACAGACTTGGAAGCAATATGAAAAGTAAAATATCCGCAAAAGAAGCAATAAAACTTATAAAAGACGGCGCAACCATTATGGTCGGAGGTTTTTTAAGCTGCGGCGCGCCGTCGACACTGATTGATGAACTTGTAAACAGCAAAATATCCAATCTTACAATGATTTCTAATGATACAACATATCCTGATGCGGATAAGGGAAAACTTATCGTCAATAAACAGGTTAAAAAACTTATAACCTCGCATATCGGCACAAATCCTGAAACCGGTAAACAAATGCATACAGGAGAGCTGGATGTTGAACTCGTTCCGATGGGAACATTAATTGAAAGAATAAGAGCCAAAGGAACAGGGCTGGGCGGGATTCTTACGCCTACCGGAGTCGGAACTGTTATTGAAGAAAACAAACAGACAATGGTCGTGGACGGTAAGAAATTTATTTTTGAAAAACCTATAGGTGCTGATTTTGCTTTGATTTACGGTTCTAAAGTCGACAAGTTTGGAAATGTGTCTTATTACGGAACTACCAGAAATCTGAATACAATAATGGCAACAGCTGCCGACACAGTTATCGTCGAAGCGGAAGAGTTTGTTGACTGTATTGACCCTAATGAAGTTGTTATCCCGGGGTTGTTTATAGATTATATTGTTGTAAAAGATAAAAGAGATAATGAAGGCAGATAAATGGAACTGACAGCGGAAAAAACACTGGTAAAAGACTCTCATTTGGCTACGAATCCTATTTCGCACGGACATGAACTCACAAAAGAGCAAATAAGGGAAATTGTGGCAAAACGTGCGGCAAAAGAATTTAAAGAGGGTGATGTTGTTACTCTCGGAATCGGTTTGCCTACTGCGGTTGCTGATTACGTCTCAGAAGACAAACACGTTATTTTTCAGTCAGAAAACGGACTCCTCGGCGTTGGCAAATCACAGCCCAAAGAAAATCCAGATACCAGAATAACAAATGCCGGCGGCGGTTTTGTCGAAGCTAAATACGGTGCCTGTTTTTATGATTCCCAGATGGCTTTTACAATGATGAGAGGCGGGCATATTGATGCTACAGTGCTTGGCGCTTTGCAGGTGGACGAGGAAGGAAGCCTTGCAAGCTGGCTTATTCCGGGCAAGTTTGTTCCCGGTATGGGCGGTTCCATGGATTTGGTTGTCGGCGCGAAAAAAGTTATTGTCGCAATGGAACACCTCTCCAAAGGTACTGTTAAAATTGTGAAAAAATGCTCTCTTCCTCTTACAGCATACAGAGAAGTTGATTTGATTATTACTGAAAGATGTGTGTTTAATGTGGATAATGAAGGACTTGAACTGATTGAAATAAATCCGATGTTTTCTATAGATGACATAAAATCTTCAGTGACAGCTGATTTCAGAGTAAGCAGAAATTTAAAATTTATGGATGTATAGCAGGTTAATTGCAGTCTGTTAGTAAGAGTTAGAAAAAGAAGGGGCGTTTATGAAAGCAGTAATTATAGGCGGAGGTGCGTGCGGCGCAAGTGCGGCTGCCAGACTCAGAAGACTGGATGATGAAGCGGAAATAATTATACTTGAAAAAACAAATGAAATATCTATCGCAAACTGCGGACTCCCTTATTACTGTTCTGAGGTAATTGAGAGTGAAAGTGTAATGCACGTTTCAAGCCCGGAAAAATTCAAAAATCTTTTGAATGTAGATATAAAAATGGGTGCGTGTGTGACTGATATTGACAGAAACTCAAAGACCGTCACTGTTAACGGTTCGCAAAAAATCAGTTATGACAAACTTGTACTCACTCCGGGGGCATATCCTTTTGTGCCTGATATTGAAGGAGTACGAAATCCGAATATATTTACTGTTCGTATGCTGCAGGATGCCGAGAAAATTAAATATTATATAAGGCACAACAAAGTTCAAAATGCTGTTGTCGTAGGAGGCGGATTTATCGGTGTTGAGATGGCCGAGAATCTTGCTGAAATCGACGGAATAAAGACGACTCTTATAGAAGCGGCTTCTCATATACTTCCACCGATTGATGAAGAAACAGCTGCTTATGCCCAGAATGAACTGAGAAAACGCGGGATTAATCTGATTTTGAAGGACGGAGTTAAGGCTTTCAGAAAAGACACTGTTGTTCTCGCATCGGGCAGAGAAATACCGTATGATATTGCAATACTGGGTATAGGCGTGAAGCCGGATACTGAACTTGCGAAAAAATGCGGGCTTGAAATCGGTAAAACAGGAGGTATTAAGGTTAATGAGCACTTGCAGACTTCTGATTCCGATATTTATGCAGGCGGAGACAGCGTTGAGGTTTTTGATTTTGTGACCGGAACAGAATGCCTTGTTCCTATGGCAGGGCCTGCAAACAGGCAGGGACGCATAATTGCTGATAATATAGCGGGACTTGATTCTGTATATAAAAAGACTCAGGGTTCTGCTGTTGTGAAGGTATTTGACCTCACAATTGCATGCACAGGTGCAAATGAAGCGCAGTTAAAAAATGCCGGAGTTGATTATCTTAAAACATTTACTATGGGCTTTTCTCATGCGAGTTATTATCCGGGTGCCACAAGAACTATGCACAAGCTTCTTTTCGACAAATCGGGAAAAATTCTCGGTATGCAGTCTGCCGGATATGAAAATGTTGAAAAAAGGGTTGATGTAATGGCTGCTGCCTTGCGTTCGGGGCTTAGTGTGCGTGATTTGATTGATCTTGAATTATGTTATGCACCTCCGTATTCGTCAGCCAAAGATCCTGTGAATATACTTGGAATGCATGCTGACAATATTCTCAAAGGATTTGTAAAACCGGCATTCTTTGAAGATATAGAAAACGGCGAAAACATTTATCTTGTGGACGTTCGTTCTCCTGAAGAGTTTAATACAGCGACCTTGCCGGGTGCAGTAAATATTTCTCCCGGCCAGCTAAGAGAATGCTATGGCGCTCTTCCTGCGGATAAGAAAATAGTTCTGATTTGCAATACCGGATTTCAGACTTATGTTGCCTCGAGAATACTTCTTCAAAAAGGACTCAAAGAGGTATACAGCCTTGCAGGAGGGCAGACTCTGTACAATGAACTTTTGAAAAACAAAAAATCATCAGATATTGAAAAATCAGCTGTTGTGTAAAATTATCTTCATAAAACCTTTAAAATTAACAAAAAATAATTATTTCGCTTTTTACAACAAAAAACAGTTTCACAGGGGAATAATATAATGAAAGTCGGAATAATAAATATAAATTTTAAAGGAAGAAGAGAAGACAGAAATGCAGTAAATCAGCTCAAAACCAACAATGACTATTCTTTGACGGAAAATAATCAAACCAGAATAAATAAAGCAATTGAAAATCTATCCAGAGAAAAAGGTGAGAGCAATGTCAATTTTCTTATGGATGTTGCCGAAAATCTGACCTATGCGACAGGGATAGATACAGGTTTAAAACCGAAACAGGACTGGAAATCCAAATTGAAATACGCAGCTGAAAAATCGCTTGCTGCGTCAGACCCAGTTACCAAAGAAAAACTTACCCCCAGACTGCATAAAGTTTTTGATTCTAAAAAGCCGCTGTCTCCTGATGAAAAAGATATCCTTGCATTTAGGGATAATATTCTGAAAAATATTGACAAAAGCCAGCTTTCTGATGTGAAAAATCCTAATATAAAAGATATTGAACGCAACCTGAACTATTTTATTATTTCGTCAGAAACACCGTTAAAGCAGAAAAAATATATTCTGAACCGTTTTGATTATTTTTTAAGCCCTGACTACCACATAAATCCCCAGCTGGAGGACAAAAAGACTCTGGTTCTTGCGGAAATGCTGAATGATTTGGCTTTGAATACGGGACATAACAGTGTTCCGAATACAAAAGCAATAAACCAGAAACAGCACGGCATGTGTGCTGCAATATCGATTGCAAGAAAACTGATGTCATACGAGTATAAGGCAAAGTACGTTGATATGCTGCTGTCTGAACTGGACGACAATGAATTTATAATGGCGTATGACCTTACAAAACCGCGTTCCGGTAAAAAAGTTCCGGTTCGCAAAACCTTTGTGGATTATGATGATGCTCTTGCAAAGGGATACAGGATTGTCGACGCGTCCACTACTAACTGGATGCAGATTGCTGGCATGTATGGCGCGGAAAATAAAATTGTATCCGTTTATACCCCGTTTGATTCAAATCACTTTGACACATTTGCTGATACCTTCTTTTTAAGAACAATCCCAAACGAATGGGGGGACAAACATGTCTATTATCAGGCTCTTTTGAAAGCTAAAGAAAATGTCGATGCCGTAAAAATTTCTAACATAATGAAAATTGACAGGTATTTTGAAAATAAGAACCGTCTAAACTCTGATATGAATATGCTTTCGGATATTAACGGTCTGGTTAAAAATAAATTGCAGACTATCCTTCCTACTCTTTCTTCTCGGGAATTAACTTCGCTGTTTTCTGATTTGTCAGGACTTCAAGTCGAATTGTCTGAAAAAATTGATAAACTTCCTGAAAAAATGAGAAAATATCATTTTATTCCGAATGAAGAAGATTCTGTTAAACAGCAAAAAATTAAAAACTTTATAATCGATTTTTACGGACAAAATCTCGATAAAGCAGAACTTGATAAAAATATAAAAGATGTAAAAGACCTGCTCGAGATGTATCTTTCTGTTGTGGACGGGACTCATATAAAAAGTACTATGTCAGAAAAGATTGCAAAAGACAGAATGCTCTATGAGGCAGCAGCTTCGTACAGAACAGCGAACATTTTTGCGCTGAACGACAGTGACCTTTTAACTGATTCTATGATTTATTACAGTCTTCCTGATACTGAATCGTTGTTGTTTAACAAAATCGGAGAAGTAAAACAGAGAATAGAAAATGGCGATGAGCTTTATCTCAGGGCTTTTGCGCAGAAGTTCGATGTTAATCCCGACAAAGAATCTGTTCTTGAGGTTTTGGATGGGATAAGAAGCGAGATATTTGACGCATTGACAGAGCAGCTTGATTCTTTATTCTATATGCTCGGAATAAATGACAGGGTCTACTCGTTGACAAATCAGGTAAAAGAACTTAAAAACAAGATTGAATCAAATGACAAAAATGCAATTGACCTTTTAGCCCAAACTCTAAAAACAAAACCTGACAAAAAACAGTTTGTAAAAATTCTTTCAGACTATATTGAAACTCTGGAAAATAACCCCTCATATGATGATTACATCAAAATTTACAACAATCTCGGCTATAAAAGCCAGCTGAAATCATTTACCGATGCTTATCAAATATTGGCAGTGGCTCTTGATAATCCGAATGACTATTATAATGCAGCGATAATTGAAAACTTCAAAAAGGCTAACGATATGCCGGAAAATACTCCGATTTTTGATTTGAAAAAACAGCTTGAAATTATAGGCGCTGTGTTTAATGAGCTCTCAGAAGGCGTTACAAACACTATTTCCGGATTTGATATTCTTGATGAAAACGGAGACGTCATTGACAGCGCAAATCCAAGTTTCTATCTTGTAAAATTAATGGAAAACGAGGGAAAAATTATTTCCGGAAAAGAACTGTTAAAATTGCGCACCAGATACAACGCAATAGACAAACTCCGCTCTGCTGACGAGTTTTCTTCAAGACGCGGAAGAATAGCTGACCCGTCTTTGTATAAATATACAAAGGAAGAAAAAGAAACTCTTAAAAAGATACAAAAATCCGTTAATTTTATGTATTCTGATATTAATAAAGAACTGGCTTCCATATATAAAGAAATCAAAGAACCATTGGAAGAGTATGCAAGAAAAAACGGCGTCATAACAGGAAATTACTGGGTCGGTCCCGAAGGCCGAAGCGGATTGTCTGACGAACAGCAGACGAGAATATTGCAGCAGCTGACGGACGAACCTTATAAAACAGTTGAAAATATTAATGATGCTGCTGAAATTATCAAAAATACCCCTCATTCCGGCATATCTGATTCCAGTGTTTTTCACGACAGAATAGGCTTGCATGCACAGTATATTGCAGAAATTGCAGAAAAGAACGGAAAGGATATTTTGTTTAACGACAATACCTGGGGAGGTTCTGAACATGAAAATGTCTGGATTGATTCGGAAGGGCTGATGCGTACTGATTACAGCAACAGAAGAGGCGGAGAGCTCGGGTATATTACTGATGAAAAATGGAGAAACGGAAATTATATACAAAATTTGACTGAAAAAAGCGGCAAATTTATTCCAAAAGAATACAACAGAAAATATCTTAAAAATATGAGAAGAGACCGTGAAGAATACAAATTTCCGCTCTATTGGGATACTATCCTGCAGGGAAAAACCCCGAAAGCAGAAACGATTGCTGCCGGTATCAAAGAAAATGTCTTTCTTCCTGATTCTGTTTTTATTGAAGACCTTGAAAACTACGCATCTGCCAAAACAGTACAGGAAATCAAAAATCAAAAGATAAAAATCGATGGTTTCTTAAATTCCTATCGCACAGAACTGAGGGAAATAAAGGAAAGAATAAAAGATACTCCGTTTAATAAAACAATTTCAACAGCAGAAGAATTCAATGCACTGCCTGAAGATGATATTGTCCGGCTGACTTTTGAAAAGGCTGCTATGGAGTTGTCCGGAGAGTATAGTTCAAAATGGAAAGAAATTGCAAAGGCTAAAAATGTCGGCGAAGTTGAAAAAATAAAAGAAGAACTGAGAAAGCAAGCCAGAGAAGGGTTTGATTATGCTTTTGCCAAAGAGCCGAAAATCCTTTATGCATACGCACTGAATAAGTCAAAAGCTCATGTGGTTGATATTGTTAATGCAGCTTTGAAAAATAACGGCCTAAACCTGTCTGATGAAGAAAAGGCAAAAATTATTTCCCGCACTGCAATGTATGAAAATGATGAGCAAAAAGAGTTTGACGGTAGTTTAAAGCACACAATAGATTTTCTTGTAAATAAACTCTTAAAACAGTTTGACAATGTTGTTGCTGATTCTGAAAATGCAAGAAAAGCTAAGTCTGAAATAAAAGAAAAATTGACAAAAGATGTTGCTGACGCATTGTATTTTAATGTAAATGACCTTAAAAAAGATACAAAATATAATATCGCAATCAGAAACTACATAGACAAAAAGTACAACCCTCAAACCAACGCTGATTTTGTAAAAATATACCAAAAACTTCAGGATATGACGCTTGAAGAATTTAAAAAAGAAACACAGGATGTTACAGATAAGGATATGGGGCTTAAAAATTACACGGCCTTTGATGTCCTGAAAATGTATAACGCGGCAAATTCAGAGGCTGAATCTGTTGTCTCAAATCTTGTGTACCAAAAACACCTTCTGAATAATCTCGATTTATCAGAAACCACTCCGTCTTATAAATACAAAAAACTGCAGAAAAAATTATCAGGTGTTATATATAACAATGGCAGAACGTTTGATGATTTGTATCTTTCTTTCAGAAATTCACTCATGAGTCTGAATTATGAAAAAATGTTCAACAGCGCAAAAGACGACGCATTCAGAAAATACAAAGTTCTGCCCGGTTATCCAAAGGTCGATGTGTTAAATGGCGAAGATATTAACCAGAAGGTTGACGCTCTGCTGGATGTCGTAAATGCTGTTTCTACTGATACATTTAACTGCAAGCTCAATCTCGCATTTTATTCTATGACAGATCGTCTGAATCATCTCTTTGAACAAATACCGGAAAACAGAACACTCACAGAGGATGAACGCAGTATTGTGAACAATATCGCAGGCTCGTTTACTACTGAATTTTTTAATGACAATAGTCTGAAACGTTCTGTTTCTGCCGCTCTTGATATGCTGTCTCTTAAGCCGGATGCATTACTCTCCGATTATAAAGAAAAATTTGCCCCATGGCAGAGTGAATGTGAAGCCCTGAAAAGGAACAATCCTCCTGAAAATGTCCGTGCGGCAATGAAAATGACGCTTTCTACAGGTATGAAAAATCTGGATACTGTTGTAAAAATGGAATATCCTGAAAAATATCAGAATATGATAAAAGAAGATTTGAATAAGATTTTGCAAAATACCGTAAAATCCGGAAAAAATCTATATGACTCAATGCTTGAACTTCGCAAACTTGAAACAAAAATCACTAACTGCGCAGAAAAAGATGTTTCCCTCGAGACAAAAACCGCATTTTTCAATGCGCTTGATGCACTCATACAGAATATGAAAAGGGCAAAAGTTGTATATTCCGAAAATCAGTACAAAAAGTCCTTTGTCCATGAAAATCTTGTGAATGCGGCTTCTGAATTTTCTTCTGAATCCGGCGTTGATATTAATGAACTATGGGAAAAGATAAACGAAACTGTTGAAGCGGAAGAATTCACAAAACAAAAAAGCGCAGAAGTTATAGAAGCTCTGGTCTTAAACGATAAAATGAATCTTCGTAACAATCCCGCTTTCACTAACTTAGTTGAAAATATTATGCAATACGGATATGCGCATAAACTATGTATGATATATCAAAATAACATTGAAAAGCTAAAACAGAATTTTAGTCAAAAAATATCGTCATTTGTTGAAAAAAATATAAAACAGGACTACAAACAGGCAGTATACACAAATATTTCCGAATATATAAAACACTCTCTTTCGACTCCTTCTTCAAATAATATCCAAAAGGCTAATGCTGAATACTGGGAGGAAAAATTACGCACAGATGCTGAGAAATACCATATTCTTAAATATCCGTCAGAAATACTGGAAAGATTCCTTGTTCTTGCGGCAAAAGACTCAAAACCTGCAGAAAATGCATCTGAACAGGAAAAAAATGAACATAATCATGAACTTGCAAGAGCGAGAGATTATCTTGATATTGCGATGAATCTTGCGTCAGTTGTGGATATGCAGGAACTTTTGATGGAGGCTGTATCTATCGGTAATCCTTCTTTGGTGTCGGAAAAATTTAAAAATTATGACACGGATTTGGTAGATAATGTTACCGGACTTCCTCTTTCTATGAACGATAACAGGGCAATAGACTACATCTGCAGATCATTGCTGCTGGAAAACGACAGTGACTCTGCCGTGAATTTTATTGAAACACTCGGTCTTACTGATAAGTTCCTTGGGGCGGAAGATGAACTTTTTGAAATAGATGAGTACAAAAAAGACATAGATAAAATGGTCGGGATTTTTATGGCGACTAATTCGCTAAATAATATTCTTCTTGATGAAATGAAAAAATATGACCAATCATGTGACAATGATGAAAATTTCATACAGCGCCTTGAAGCAACCAGAAAAAGTATTATAGAAAAGACAAAGGATTTTGAACGTCCTGAACTGGTAAAAATGGTTCTTTCTTCGCTGGATATGGTGAAAGACGATGTAGTCCAGAATCCTGGGCTTTCAAAATACTCTCTTTTTATGACCGCAATGACTTCTCTGCAGTCAGGGATAAAAGAAAAGACAAATGAAGATTTGGAGAGTGCAAAAGAACGTCTCTCTGCTCTGAATTCTCTCTATTCTATGATATCGAAACTCCACGTTCCGGAATATTCTGACGGTTATAAATACAAGAAAAGTATTGATGAAAAGTATTCTGAGATAATTGAATACAATAATAATGCGCTAAAAAATGTCATGAGTTCCGTGTACGGCATTGAATTAATTTGTAATACCTAGAAAAATGAAAAATATGACTCTGATAACTGCTTTATGTAAAGAATCCGTTACAATAAAATTCTTATTTACAAATTTTTACAATCATCAAAAGGCTTGCATAGCAAGCCTTTTATCCTATATAGGATAAATAAACAAAACATTTTTTTTAAAGTCCGCTGAAAATCATTCCGATAGCTAATTTGTGTACAAATAGTTAAAGGAGTGAAGTAAAGGTATGTCTGACGAATTAAGATTAGGAAAAAAAGGTGAAAATGTCGACCTTTCCAAGATTAAAGGCGGTATTCGTCGTGACGATATTAAGGATGAGAAGTTAAAAAATATATTTGATAAATACGATACTGACGACAATGACATTCTGAGCAGCAAAGAGGCACAGGAGTTTATAAAAGATGTAAAAGCCTCAGCCAAAAATTCTGTTTTCTCAAGACTGGAAGCCAGAAGATTTGCAAAAAAAGAAATCGGCAAAGGCGAAGCAAAAGCTTCTGATGTCTGGGAGTTTACGAGCACACTCGCCCGTGTTTCGGACGCAAAAGACCTTGCCGGTTCATCCGTAAATAGTGCAGACCAAGAAGTTATTACATACGAAGACGGTACAGTTGAGACAGTTAATAAGGATGGCTCTTCTGTAATTGAGTCAAAAGACGAAAACGGAAGACCTGTCTTTGTTCATAAAGATGAGAACGGAAATCTTATCCAAAAAGAATATTATGATGAAAACGGCAATGCTGTCGCAGAGCACTACCAGACAAAAGACGGAAAACCCGTAATCACAAATAAATCCATAACTCCGGAAAGCGGAAATCCTAAGACTTTTATTGACTATAAAAACGGTGAACCGTATGCAAAACAGGTAATTAACGGCTCAAAAACTACAAATTACGACGTAATAGACGGCAATGATGTTAAACGTTCAGTTGTCGAAAGACTGGGAAATGGTGTAACAAGAAGAACCGAATACTCGAAAACCGCAGACGGAGAACCTGTCGAAACCATAAAAGAAGACGGAAAACCGACTATTGTAAATATTACCCAGAAAGACAATACAATAAGACAGCTCATAAGAGATGAAAATTCTTTTACCGAAAACATTTTGAATTCAGACGGTCACAGGCTTACACAGGACAAAAATGTGAACGGCAAAAACTACCATCTTGACTATGACGGGCAGGGCAATACAAAAGGTATTATTGTCCAAAACGGTGAATCTATTGATGCTATAGCCAAAAGATTCGGCGTCTCAAAAGAAGCTCTCATTAAAGCCAATCCGGACGCAGTAAGGGGTAGTGGCAGCGGTGCTTATTTTGAAGTCGGTGCTGAAATAAAAATCCCGCGCGAACTCGAAGCGGACGACAAAGCTCTTCAAGGCAGAGCTTCCAAAGAAGAAGCTATAAAAGAATATGAAGAAGCTGAAGCAGCAAGAAAAGCCGAAGAAGAACGAAAAGCTGAAGAGGCTAGACAGGCAGAAGAAGCCAGACAGGCTGAAGAAGCCCGTCAGCAGGAAGAAGCTGATGCAGCTGCCGACGCTAAAAAAGCGGAAGAAAACAAAAAGAACTTTGAAGAGGGCAAAAAACTTGCCGGTAAAATTTTTGACGACATCGACGGACTCGGTACAAGTTCTACCTTTGAAGGGCATATCCAGGAGATTGACAAAGACAATGTTGCGGGTGTCGTGCTCGGATATGCTGAAAAGTCTCCTGATGAATCAATTGCAGAAGCTATACTTGATGAGGATGGTATGAGAATGAGCAAGAGAAAATCTGCTATATCTCATATTTTTAACAAACTTATTGAAAAAGCCAAAGAAATGGGAATTGACACTTCTCAATCAGAAGAAGAATTTAAAAAGGCCATGGAAAATATTAGCGGCCCGCAATTTAACAACGAAGACTTTGATGTTATATTTAACGCTCTTGCCGCGAGTATTACGGGCAAAGGTAATATAACAAAAGCTGAACAGCGTGAAATTAAGAATACTCCTGAAACAAAACTGCAGGAAGAAACCGTAGGTATTCTTGAAGATACCGTAAATGGGGCACAAGAAGCTCTCGATACACAGCTGAAACACGACGGCTGGGTTGCTGATTTGTGGGAAGGCATGAAATGGCTTGTCGGCTCAGATAACCTTGATGAAAAGGTTAAAGAGGATATTGGCAAGTATAAAGATCAGATTTCAGAACTAAAAGCCGCAAAAACACCCGAAGAATTTAAAGCGAAATTTAAAGAAATCTTTGGCGTTAACTATGACCCTGCACTTATTAAAGCATATCAGAAAACGCAAACTGAATTTGCCGGTGCACAGGCTGCTTACATAATGGAAAACCAGTTCAATACGCAGATGAAAGATTTGCTTAAAAACAGTGAACTTGACGGCGGTCTGGAAGAATACAGGGATGCATTTAACAAAATGGCTGACTTTGTTTCCCAGGGTAACCGTGAACAGGGCACAAAAGATTTGAATGCATTGTTTAAAGAAATGGGCGTACCTGAAAACGCCAGTCTTGAAGAAAAATACGCAGCTCTTCATAAAATTGCCAAACAGTATCAGTCAACAATGCACGACAATACTATGAAAGCAACAAACGGTAAGGGCTATGAAGCCTTTAAGGCAGAAGCGGAACATGCGTATAACGCTGCTTTTGGTGTTAAGAATGATATTGCAAGACGTGTTTCTGAATACAATACCTCTCAGCAGACCGGCGAGATGATTACAAAAGGTGTAATTAAAGCAGGAGCTGCAATAGGATTAGTATTGATTCCTGGCGTCGGGCTGGTCGGAGCAGCTCTCGGTACAGCATTAATCAGTGCCGGAGTTGAAGCAACAGACAGAATTTCCTCTGATGAAGGATTAAAAGAAGAACAAATAAGTAACATTCTTAAAGATGCGGCTATAGACGGTGCAACAGTATACGCCGGCGGCGCAATTGCAAAAATGCTGTCCAACGTTAAAGGTTTCCTCAAAATGGGCGGTCAGATACTCGGTGACGCTGCAACCGGTGCTGCTGCTGAAAAAATGCAAACCGGTGAAATTACACTCAATGGCGTACTGTTCCAGTGTGTATTCAGTGCAGCCGGTAACTTGGTTGCATTGAAAAATATGGGTAAAGCACCGGCTCAGCCTAAGGGCGCATTGGAAGCTCCCAAAGGCCCAAAAGGCGAACTTCCGTCTAAAGGTGTCGGAAGACCTGCTGACGGCTCTGGAAATACCGGCAGCACAGGCGGCGCTGACGGTACTGGTAATGCGGGCGGTTCAAAAGGCCCTGATGGCGGCAGCAGTGCAGGTGCAGCTGACGGCAGTACCGGTGCGGGCAGAGCCGAAGGTGCTGATGCCGGAAACAATGCAGACGGCGCGAAGGGCTCAAAACGTAAAGAACGTCCTGATGAAAGTTCGGAAGCTGATGACGCAGGTGCCGCTGACGATGCAAAACGTGCAGAAGATGCTCGTCGAGCAGAAGAAGCTAAACGTGCTGAGGAAGCTAAAAAGGCAGAAGAGGCTAAAAAGGCACAGGAAGCAGCTAATGCTCAAAAACAACGCCAGGAACGAATTGAACAGCTTGAAAAAGAAGTCAAGTACGGTGAAACAGCTAATGAAATCAAAGAAAAGTACCAGAGTCTTCTCGATGATTTAGCAAAAATTGACTTTGCAACTATGGACAAAGCTGAAATTGCCAAATTTAGAAAAACCTTCCTGAGAAGACTGTCTTTGATGACCCATCCTGACCGACTCGGTGAGGGATATGAAGATTTGTTTAAAGCTGTAAATGATATAGGCCAGGCTCTTGAGAGCGGTTCACTGTACAAATTCAATACAGCACGCGAAAACTTCACAAAAATGCTTGATGGCTATTCGAACAAACTCAATGCAAACAAAACAGAACTCAATAACTTGAAAGCTCAGTCAGCAGCCGACAATGCAGGTGCAGCTGACAGCAGCGGCGGTGCAAATAAAGCAGATGACGCAAAAGCTAAAGCCGACGAAGAGGCAAAACGTGCAGAAGAAGCTCGTAAAGCCGAAGAAGCGAAAAAAGCTGAAGAAGCCCGAAAAGCAGAGGAGGCTAAACGAGCAGAAGAAGCTCGCAGAGCGCAAGAGGCAGAACGGGCCAGAAAAGCACAGCAGGGCTCGGGAGCTGCGAGAAAAGTTGATTCATCAACACAGGATGTAAGAATGAATAAAGGCGAACCTGTCGAAGTCTCTCCTGACACAAAAATCCGCCTCGGCAACAGAGTTGATATTGACCTTGCTGACTTTAAAGACAAATTAGCCGCAATGAAAGACGGTGACAGCTTCTATATCGGCAGAACAGTTAACGGAGCTAATGATATACGGGTTCCGGATCCGTATGTTTCCGGAACTCATCTGAAAATCGAAAAAGTCAACGGAAAAATTGTAATCACTGATGTCGGCTCTACAAACGGCACCATATTGAATACAACCAAACCTGATTTTGCGGCAAAATTCAAACCCCGTGAATTGCATAACAAATTCGGCAACGGCAGAGACAATTACAACAATTTCTATAAAGAATACAATAGAAATTACGAAGATTTAAGAATTGCAAATTATACTGAAGAATCTTCTTTCCGTGGAAATATTGCAGACTTTGAAGATGCCCTGATGACTTCTGATACGGGTATTGATCTGTCATTCCGCAATGGCTGGATATGGCGTAAACCCCAAAACGGCGCTAAAGGATACTCCAGAGACAGAGTCTCTTTAAACGTAGTCGGAGACAAACGTCTTATTGAGGAGCTCGACAGACTTATGTCAAAAGGCGAGTTTATAGATAAAAACGGAAAACTAGTAAAACTGGATGATGATGTATTTACAAAAGGCTATTACAAAACGCCGCCGGATGCCAACGGCTGGCTGGAAAGACACGATCCTATAACAATGTACTTTGACGAAAAAGCATCGCCTGAAATGCTTGATGCGCTTGCGCAGGTCACTGAAAAATATGCAAGAAAACCATCTAACGGCAAGGCTTTGATGAATGCGCTTGAAGGCAAGCCCTGGATAGCTAACGAATCTTACACATCAGAAAATCAGATTAGATCACTGTACGAGCGCGCACGTAAGTTAAATCCAGAGCTTGGCGATATGATTTATGCCGAATCAAACAATCACGGCGCATGGAACGTTTCCACAGGCATGTATGCAGCATTTGAAAGACTGGTAAATGAGTATGAAATGTTCCTGAAAATGTCAGGAGCTTATGCCGGTTAAACTTGCTGAAACAAAATACAACCAATAACCCATCACTTATGCGGGGCACGGAAAAACAAAACGTGTCCCGTTATTTTAAGGTGCAATCAGGTTTTGTCAGTGTTAGTTGAATAGATGTCGGATTAGAGCCCGATTTGCTTATTCAATTTCAGTTGCTCGACAATTGAAAGAACAGAAAAGATTTCTCTGAATGCACGGACGCATTTGTCTCTTATTGTCAGGTTTGAATACACGTCTGGTATTATACAGAAAAGGTCTTGCTTTGTAGAAATTGCTATCAGCATTCTGTTTCTTAAAAAAGAACATTTTATTTCTTTTACCTCAAACGACACGCCGATATCGTTAAAACGTTTTATAAAAGCAGTTGTAAGAATATATCTGGCTTCAATCTGGTCTGTGGAATATACATTGTACTTTTTCATAAATTCGACATCTTCGAGTTTAACTTTTTCATATCGTTTATTGAGTCTTGGCTGCTTTCCCTTCTTAGGAACAATAATCGTGTGCCCTGCAAAGGATTTGTTGAACTTTAAATCGACAACAACACCCTGAAATCTCCACCATAACAGAAAAGCCGCGGCAAACACCCAGTAGCATAAAGTCACTGCTAAATCTATACCTATATTGGTTTCCATAAAAAAATCTTTAAACAGGCAAAATGGAATCAATATCCCGACAAAGACTATAAACAGCGCAATAATCGCTATTTCCGAATCAACCCCCTGTGCGCGGAGCGTATTTACACTGTAATCTTCGTCTCCCGGTGTCGGGGTAGGACAGTACGGGAAGTATCCAAGCTTTGTCTCCGAAATATTGATTTCAACATCGTCTACTTTGCCGAACAAAAAGTCATCTGCAAGATATGCATAATATTTCGGGAAAATTTTTGAGTTCTTTATTTCTTCGTCATCGACCAGATTTATTGCATTTACTCTGAATCCCGGGAAAACGTAATTTATCATATTGTCAAAAAATATTTTTCCCGCAGGCACATGAGTTCTAAATTGTGTCTTAAATTTTCCATATACACCATATAGGTACAGACCTGACAAAAGCGCCGAAGCGATGAATGCGGAAGGGAATTTTAAAAGTATAAAGATGTTTGCTAAAAAAATGATAAAAAAAACAATATTGACGAGTTTTCTGCTGTTGCCTGTGTTGAATTTTTCCTGCAGGTTTTCCAAATAATCGAGTGACGGCTTGCCGTCTGTTCTGAGAAACTCTGAGAGCTTTTGAAACGCTTCTGATATTTTCATATTCTATCCTTTGTATCCGCCTCTTCAATAATATCATAACTCTCAAATTTCAGGACTTTAACTTTTTTGTTCAGCGTGGATAATTAAAATATAAAAAAATAACACAAGCCAAAAGGGGGAGAAAACATGAATAACAGAGTTTTATTATGCATAATGGACGGCTGGGGAATAAGCAAAGACAGCCCTGAAGATGCAACAAAAACCGCTGATACACCTAATTTTGACAGACTTAAAAAAGAAGAAAAATATACACAGATTTTTGCTGACGGAGAACATGTCGGACTGCCCGAAGGCCAGATGGGCAATTCAGAAGTAGGGCACCTGAATCTCGGCGCAGGACGTGTTGTTTATCAGGAACTGACCAGAATTAATAAGGCTATAAAAGAGGGGACTTTCTTTGAAAACGAAGAATTTTTAAATGCAATAAAACATGTTAAAGAAAATGATTCTGCTCTCCACCTTTATGGTCTGGTAAGCACAGGCGGTGTTCACAGCTCTTTGAACCATATTTTTGCCCTCATAAAACTTGCTGCAGATAACGGACTCAAAAAAGTCTATGTCCATGCATTTCTGGACGGCAGAGACACTCCGCCTCAGAGTGCAGCCGGATTCCTTGCACAGGTTGAAGAAGAGCTGAAAAAATACAATCTTCCTCCGATAGCTACGATTTCTGGCAGATATTATGCAATGGATAGAGACAATCGCTGGGACAGAGTTGAAAAAGCTTATAATGCGCTGCTGCTCGGCGAAGGAAACAAGGCTGAAAACTCTGCTGAGGCTATTAAAGCTTCATATGAAGCCGGAGTGAATGACGAATTTGTTATTCCTACAGTAATTGGCGGTGAAGAAACAAGAATTCATGATAATGATTCAATTATATTCTTCAATTTCAGACCGGACAGAGCACGTGAAATAACAAGAGCAATGACTTTTGAAAACTTTGACGGTTTTAACAGAAAAGCTGTCAGAAAAAATCTTTACTATGTATGCTTTACACAGTATGATGAAACTTTCCCGCTGCCTGTTGCGTTTAAGCCCGAAACCTTAACAAATATTCTGGGCGATGTACTTGACCGGCATGGAATTAAGCAGTTCAGAACAGCAGAAACAGAAAAATATGCTCATGTTACATTCTTCTTTAACGGCGGTGTTGAAGAACCGAACAAACTTGAAACAAGAGTGCTTGTTGCATCGCCAAAGGTTGCAACATACGATTTACAGCCAGAGATGAGTGCTGAAGAAGTTTGTGAAAATGTATTGAAAGCATTAGAAAATCCTGAATACGGGTTTATTCTTGTAAACTTTGCAAACCCTGACATGGTAGGTCATACAGGAGTGTTTGATGCGGCTGTTAAAGCAATTGCAACAGTAGACAAATGCGTTGGAAAAATTGCTGACAAGGCAAAAGAAATGGGTGTAACAATGCTCCTTACTGCAGATCACGGAAATGCGGAGTGTATGGAAGATCCGGTTACTCATAAACCCTTCACTGCTCATACAACCAACCCTGTACCGTTTCTTGTCATAAACGACAAAGACGTTAAGGAGTTGAGATCGTCTGGCGCATTATGCGACGTTGCACCGACAGTACTGGATATTCTTGGTATTGAAAAGCCAAAAGAAATGACAGGAGAGTCATTGATTTTGAAATAGTAGCTGGTTTTAATAATAAAAAAGCCTCCCGCGCCGGAGGCTTTTTTATCCAAAATAATTATGTTAGAGGGTTTCTGTATACCCGCATTTGGCGCAATAAAATTTTAATATTAGTTTAATATTAGTTAACTATCCTATTGATTATATAATTATTATGGTAAAATTTTAATGTCCGGCAAAATGCAGAATCAGGTAAAACCTGTAAATGTTTAAATTCAAACAGGGCAGAGGAGTCTATATGATTAATAAAAAAAATATGTTTTATGTTTTCTGTGCAGCAGCTTTCTTTAATTCCGGTCTGTATGCAGGTGCATCCGTTATTCCGGAATCAATGAAAGATGCCATGCAGACAGAGGTCGCAGGTATGCCCAGCCTGCTTAATCTTGTTGTTGCGATGGTGGTTGTCATCGGGCTTATTTATGCAACCGGGTTTGTTTATGCAAAACTCAGCCGCTCAGACAAATTTAAACTCGGTCTAAAATCCTCGGATGACATTGAAAAACACAGATTCACCATTCTTTCATCACTCCCGCTAGGGCAGAACAAAAATCTTTATTCCGTTGAAGTTAACAACAAAATTCTTGTTATTGGGGCAACCCAGCAGAATATCACTCTTTTAAAAGAATTTGATAAAAACGATAAAAATACGGAAAATGAAGTAAAAAAAGTTTTGCCGGAGAGCACTTCCGTAAAAAAAGAATCCGGTCAGGCAAAAAAAATTGATTTTGAAGATTTAGACAAAAATCTCAATGATATCAGCTCGATTTATAAAAAATACAGAAGCTGATTTTGAAAAAAATAGTATAATAATAAACAGAAATCAGAGGCATCCGTGAGAAAAGAAGTTAGGATTGGAAATAAAATCGTAGGCGACGGGCATCCATGCTTTATAATCGCAGAAATAGGCATAAACCATAACGGTTCTGTGAGTCTTGCTAAAAAAATGATTGATGCGGCAGTGAGCTCCGGATGTGACGCTGTTAAATTCCAGAAAAGAACAGTCGATGTTGTATATTCAAAAGAAGAGCTTTCCATGCCGCGCTCCAGTGTTTTCGGAGAAACAAACGGAGATTTGAAGCACGGACTTGAGTTCGGGTTTGATGAATACTGCGAGATTGATGAATATTGCAGAAAAAAACGCATAATGTGGTTTGCATCATGCTGGGATGTACAGTCTGTTGATTTTATTGAAAGGTACAATCCACCCTGCCACAAAATTTCATCAGCAAGCCTGACTGATGACGTACTGTTGCGCTATATCCGTTCAAAGGGCAGACCGGTGCTTCTTTCAACGGGAATGAGTACGGTTGAGGAAATCCGGCATGCTGTAGCTGTCCTGGGTGAGGAGGATTTGATTCTGTATCATTGCACTTCTACTTATCCTACAGAGCTTGATGAAATAAATCTTTTGGGTATCCAAACCTTAAAAAATATGTTCTCCTGCCCTGTCGGTTTCAGCGGGCATGAGAAGGGAATATTTGCGTCTTCGCTTGCACCTGCATTCGGCGCGTGTTCTGTAGAAAGACATATTACGACGGACAGAACCCTGTGGGGCTCTGACCAGGCTGCGAGCCTTGAGCCTGAGGGGCTTAGGAGAATGGTGCGTGATATCAGAAATATGCCGCGTATAGTAGGAGACGGAAAGATAGTAGTTTACGAATCAGAAAAGCCGATAATAAAAAAACTGAGAAAGGTTAAAACAGTAAATGTATAAGACCCTGGATTTGTCATCTGAGATAAAGATAATTATTTCGGATTTTGACGGAATTTTTACTGACAACTCAATACTCATTTCAGATAACGGCCTAACCTCTAAAAGGCTCAGCTACAAAGATATTATGGCTGTTTCAATAGCAAAGAAAAATGATATAAAAGTTGCGATAGTCTCAGGTGATGTAAGCCCGTCTATTGATTTTCTTGCGCAGAGATTTTCTCTTGATGATGTCCATCAGGGAATACGCGAAAAACTTCCTGTGGTGAAGAGTATTCTCGAAAAATACAATTTGTTACCGGCAGAGGCTGTTTATCTCGGAGACGATATAAACGATATTGCGAGTTTGGAATTTATGAAATACGCTGTTATACCAGGACATGCAAATTACAAAGTAAAGGCGGCTTCGGGCGTGCAAACTGCACAATCTCCGGCCGGAGACGGATTGTTCAGAGAAGTTGTGGATAATATTGTTGAATTAAAAAAATAGCTGATAATAATTATGGGTGGAAAAATTAAGGAAATATTGAATAAGATAATACGTGCGGACAACTTTGTTAACGAATACAAAAATCTTTCGCACACAATTGAAATGCCCTCTTCTGCTTATGTGAACTGGGGTGTCTATATGGCAAATAAGGGTGAATTTGCTGCAGCTGTTGAAAAGTTCAATACAGCAGCAATGATGATTCAGCAAAATCCTACTGCATATGTGAATCTGGGCATTGTATGTATGCAGCAGAAGGATTTCCCGGAAGCAGTGAAGAATTTCAGGAAAGCTGTAAAACTGGATAAATATAATTCAAAGGCTTATTCCCTATGGGGTACGTGTCTTGCGGAAATAGGAGATTGCGAAGGTTCTGAAGAAGTATATGAACTGGCAAAAAAATACGATCCGAGAAATCCTGAAATATATTTGAACTGGGCGATTTCACTTGCAAAATTTAACAAAAAAGATGAAGCGGAAGAGAAATTTAAAACTGCCTCAAGGCTTGACCCCGGCAGTCCTCTTATTCCTCTTTTATGGGGGGTGCTGCTGTTTGAAAGACAAAAATATGATGAAGCTATTGCACAGTTTGCCCATAGTGCACTCTACAGCCCTGATAAATACGACGCAAGCTACTATACGGCTCTTTGCTATTTGAAAAAAGGTGATTTGAAAAATTCTGTAGAATATGCAAAAACTGCCAATGAATTACGTCCTAAAATGACAGAGCCATATTTGATTCTCGGCGAAGCATATATGAATGCGGGAAATGAAAAACTTAGTCTCGAGACTTATGAGACAGCTGCAAAAAATTCTCCGGAAACTCCTGCTTTATATGTGGGATGGGGTATTGCTCTTCAAAAGTTTAAAAAATATGAGGAAGCAAGAGAAAAGTTTTTCAGCGCTCTTGTGCTTTCTCCTAATGATGAACTTCTTTTGTCCAGTCTTGCGTCAAACTACATATTGACGAAAGAATATGAGGATGCTGAAAAATACCTGAAAAAATTGATTGATATAAATCCTAAAAATGCACATGCACATTACAATCTTGCTCTCATAAGATTCGAGGAAAAATGTTATGACGAAGCACTGCGATTGTATCAAACCGCCTTTTCACTGTCGCCGAGAAACTATGCACTGTATTATAACATGGCAGAATGTTACAACAGGCTCGGAGATGTTGATGAAGCCAAAAAATATTATAAAAAATGTATAGAATATGTTCCGAAACATATGCAGGCGTATTTGAGCCTTGCAAACCTGCTTCTTGAAACAAATGACTATAAAGACGCACTGCGAAAAGTCAGAACTGTTTACACAATGAATAAAGAATCCGCGGCGGCAAATTTTGCCTACGGGGTTGTGCTTATGAAATCCGGAATGCTGGATGATGCAATGGAAAAGTTCAAAGCCTCTCTTTCTCTGGATGAACACTATTCTATTGCAAAACTGGGAATTGCTGAATGCAATTTTTATATGGGAAAATATTCTGACTCTTTGAATGCATTGGACAGCGCGATGGATGAACTTGCGCAGGAGGCGGATTTCTTGAAAATACAGGAAAGCGTGCTTGAAAAAATTGTACAGGATGATACGTATTGTGAAGTAGATTTTGCAATAAAATATTGTAATAAATTTTTAGAGCGATATAATAACAATAAAGTATCTGATATTAGGGATACACTGGTCGAAAAAAATACCAAATAAGAGGCAACCGTGGGAATAATTGTTCAAAAATTTGGCGGAACATCGGTCGCAGATGTCGAAAAAATAAAAAATGTAGCCAAAGCAGTAATAAGAGAAAAAAATAACGGAAATCAGGTTATAGTAGTAGTCTCTGCAATGGGGCATACTACAGACTATCTTGTAAAAATGGCGAATGAAATATGTGAAAATCCTGACCCCAGAGAGCTGGATATGCTTCTCACTACAGGAGAACAAGTTTCTATCGCTCTTTTAACAATGGCAATTCAGGCGCAGGGGCATGCTGCTGTCAGCATGAATGCTATGCAGGTTGGGATTATTACAGAATGCATACACACGAAAGCAAGAATTGTTGATATAAAAACAGATAAATTAAAATCACATCTTGATAATGGTGAAATTATTGTAGTCGCCGGTTTTCAGGGGGTTACACCTGATGGCGAAATCACGACACTTGGACGCGGAGGCTCTGATACATCTGCTGTTGCTATTGCCGGGGCAATGCATGCGGACAGATGCGATATCTATACTGATGTTGAAGGCGTTTATACAACAGACCCGAGAATCGTTCCGAATGCAACAAAGCTGTCTGAAATTTCTTACGAAG
Source organism: Candidatus Gastranaerophilales bacterium (assembly GCA_944322755.1). GTDB lineage: Bacteria > Cyanobacteriota > Vampirovibrionia > Gastranaerophilales > Gastranaerophilaceae > CALUPY01. Next base: position 49,912 of record CALUPY010000016.1, read on the forward strand.
AAATGCTTGAACTTGCGCACGTCGGAGCGAATGTTCTCCATCCGCGCTCTGTTGAAACCGCAAAACAGTACAATGTGCCTTTAAGGGTCAGAAGTACTTTTAAACTCGATGATTTAGGAACTTATATAACAGGAGTTGACAATATGGAAATTTACAAACCCGTGGCAGGCGTTGCAGCTGATTTGTCTCAAATCAGAGTGGTAATCTGCGACGTTCCGGATGAACCGGGCAGTGCGGCAAAGATTTTTGAAGCTCTGTCAAAATCCGATGTCAGCGTTGATATGATTATTCAGTCATACGGACGAAATGACGGCACAAACGACGTTGCGTTCACTGTTTCAAAGTCTGACTATGACAGGACAATGGAAATTGTAAAAGAAGTTATTAAAGAAATTCATGCTACGTCAGTACTTGTGGATGAAGATATTGCCAAAGTTTCGATAGTCGGTGCGGGCATGGTTGACAGACCTGGTATCGCAGCGTCGATGTTCAAGGCACTCGCTGAAGAAGGCATAAACATAAAAATGATTTCAACGAGTGAGATTAAAATCAGCTGTCTCGTTGAAAAGAACGATGCCCACAAGGCGATTCAGGCTCTCCACAGCGCGTTTAATCTTGATGCAAAAGAAGTTGCGGTAGTTATGGGTGATTTGCCCGATGTATAGAAATTAAAAAATTGTTACTTTTTGTTCACGTTTGAAAATTAAGTAGCAATTTTTTTTATTGACTGGTATTGAGTAGGGTATGCAAGTATTGATAGAAAAAGAACAAAACAGTACAGATAAAATTATAAAACCTGATTTTTCAACAAAAACAGGCAGAGAGTTTCTCGCATTTTATCTGCAAACAAAATTTAAACAGGTTCTGGCGCACGACAAAAAATCGGAAAATCCTATATTTCTTGATGTAAATCCTAGTTTTATCAGCAGATTTTCAAGACGTATAATTGAAAATCCGACAAAAAAGATTCTCATTGGCGTAACCGGAGAGTCCGCAAGCGGCAAAACCACAATTTGCCGTACAATAAAAGAAACCAGCCAAAAGCTCGATTTTCCGCTGGAGTACCTGAGTATTGACAATTATTTTAATGATATTTCTGATTTGATTAAAAAATACGGAACTTTTGACAATCTCAGAGACAACGGCTATGACGTCGACTCTCCTCAGAGTTTTCAGCTTGAACTTTTGAAAGAGCATCTTACAAAACTTGCGGCAGGCGAGGATATTATGGCACCGCAGTATCTTATCAACGGTACAGGTATTAGTGTAAAAAATGCAATTCCGATAAAAGCACAAAAGATGATTGTCGTTGAAGGCATGGCTGCTATGTACGGTGATATAAAAGATTTGTTCGACGTTAAGGTCTATATAGACATTGACCGAAAAATCCAGAAAAAATGGTTTATGGCCCGTGCTGCAAAACGTAATCAGGATGAAGAAAATGCATTGAAACACTGGGGATATGTAAAAGTTGCTGCGGAAAAGTATATTATCCCCTCCAAATCTGATGCAGATATAGTTATAAATGGCGCTGCGTCTTTGGACTATTTCTCACAGATTATTGAATTTATGCATGCATCAACGAACTGTTTTGTTTCATAAAAATATACTTTTTTGATAAAATATGCTATTATTCAGTGTGGTAGTAAATATTCAGGAGTTTTTTATGGAAAATAAAAAAAGTTTGGTTCTCACACTTGTATTGTGGTTCTTTCTTGGCTCGCTCGGTGCGCACAGATTCTATCTCGGATATAATGGTTCTGCTGCTGCGCAGTTGATTATGACTATACTCGGATGGGCTACTATGATAGTTGTAGTCGGATTTGTTCCGCTTGTTATAGTCGGTATATGGCTGATTGTGGATTTGGTTCTGATTTTGACAGGAAGACTCATCCCTGCTGACGGTTCGGAGTTATGCTGAAAAACAGAAATTATAAAACAAGAAGAGAGCCCAAAAGCTCTCTTTTTTGCATATAAATATAGGTATTATGCGTGATTTAATTTGCTGCTCTCAGTACTTTCAGAGTCTCCTCAATCTCCTTAGAAAAATAATCAACCTGTTTTTGGATATTCTCCTTGCTGTATGCTTGCCCCTCATTCTGGTACGGGAGATATTTCACATATATTTCAGCCTCGCAGCGCAGGGATGCAACAGCACGTGCTCTTGATGATATTTGTATAACCCGTTTAAATGAAACATAATGTTCCTCGGGTTTGTCCTTGTATCGTGCCTGCATAAAATCCGCATTGTCGATAAGTGCACTGGCAAGAGCGTTAAAACGCTGTACTTCATTGTCTGTGGCTATGCACTCCTGCATTTTTTCAAGTATTTTTATGACATCGTTTATGTCATTTATATAGGGGCTGTTAGGCTCCTTTTTCATAATTATATCTATATAGGTCTTATTGTCTTTTGGCGCCGGAGCCAGTTTCAGATTTTTCAATTCTTCATGATTGTGGTTGTAAAGAGGTCTGGTCATTTGCGGTTCATTCTGGTGATACTGAAATTCACTTTTTATGTCAGGCAGCTGGCCTTTGTATCCGGCACCTGAGCAAATAAAAATAGAGAACGCAATTACAGGCAAAATCTTTTTCATAATTATTATTATAACTTATTTTTTTCGATTTACATACAAATTTACACTAAAATAACTAAAATCGTCACATTAAAGCCGATTCAGGAGATTATAAATAGTAAGATTCAAAAACCAGTTTGGAATGACATTAAGACTGTTTTTGAAAATATCCGGAGTAAACTTCTATATAAGTTGCTATTTTTTATCTTGTCATATTTTTCTGTCGAGATTATTATGTTTTTATGGATTTATTTCAAGCAATGGAAAATGCAAACAAACAGGTGCCTCTCGCCGAACTTCTTCGACCGAAAACTCTTGAAGAGTATCTCGGGCAGACTCAGGTTGTCGGTGAAAATTCTGCATTTTTGAATTTGTTGAAGTCGGGGAGGCTTTTTTCCTGCATTTTCTGGGGACCTCCGGGGTGCGGAAAAACAACGCTTGCACGCCTTATTGCAACAAAAACCAGCTCTGATTTTATTGAACTTAGCGCGGTTTCATCAGGTGTGAAAGATATAAAAGACTGTGTTGAGCGTTCAAAAGAGAATTTAAGATATCAGAAAAAAACTATTCTGTTTATAGACGAAATTCATAGATACAGCAAAACACAGCAGGATGCACTGCTTCCATATCTGGAGAACGGCACATTCTTTATGATAGGCTCTACTACGGAGAATCCGTCATTTCAGGTTGTACCGGCTTTGCTTTCGAGAGTTCAGGTAGTTATGCTAAAACCCATTGACGACGAAAACATACAGAATATCGTGGCAAAAGGTTTTACTTTTCTTTCGAACAAATACGGGCCTATAGATATGAAAGCCGGTATTCTGGACTATATTGTAAAATATGCTAACGGAGATGCCAGACTTGCGCTAAATCTGGTTGAAAATGCGTTTTTTGCGTCGGATTTTGACGGGAAAAAACGCACTCTTTCTATGGATATTATTGAAAACCTTGCACAGGAAAAACGTATAGGTTATGCAAGACAGGAACACTATGACTGCGCGTCGGCTTTTCAAAAGAGTCTTCGCGGCAGTGATAAAAACGGCGCAATATACTGGCTTGCTAAAATGATTGCCGGTGGTGAAGACCCGCGTTTTATTGCAAGAAGGCTTATTGTATGTGCTGCGGAAGATGTCGGAAATGCAGACCCTCAGGCTCTTATTATCGCAATGAATGCATACAAGGCAGTTGAGCTTGTCGGCATGCCCGAAGGCAGGATTCCTCTTGCGCAGGCTGTAGAGTATGTTGCTGATGCACCGAAATCTAACAGGGCTATAATGGCTGTGGATTCTGCTCTTTCGGATATTATGAGCGGACTTGACTACCCGCCGCCGATGCATTTAAGAGATGCACATTACAAAGACGCAAAAAAATACGGATTCGGGAAAGGATATATCTATACTCATGACAATCCGCAGGCATATCAGCAGTTTCTTCCGGATGAATTAAAAGACAAAAAGTATTTTAATTAGTTATTTCTCTGGTATAATTAACAAATATTCTTACAAAAATTTATACCAGGCCGGTATATCTGGCATGGTCAGACAGGAGGGTTATTATGTCTAAAGATTTTAGTTTTGATGTTGTATCTGAATTTGACAGACAGGAGCTATTGAATGCTGTTGATCAGGTGCAAAGAGAATTGAACAGCAGATTTGACTTAAAAAACACAAATTCGCAGGTAGAACTCGATGCGGACAAGTCCATTACCATCACAACAAGTGATGATATGAAACTAAGAAACATTCTGGATATCCTGCATACAAAAATGTCAAAGAGAAATCTGAGCCTGAAAATACTTGACCCGCAGCCTGTGGAAAATGCGCTCGGGGGTAATGTGAGACAGATGTTTAAGCTGAAAAAAGGTTTGACACAGGAGCTTGCAAAAAAAATTGTTGCTGATATAAAATCATCGAAAATGAAAATACAGGCTTCTATTCAGGGAGAACAAGTCAGAGTTTCCGGAAAAAGCAAAGATGATTTGCAGGCGGCAATCAGACTTCTCAAAGAAAAAGAAGACAGCTACAACATACCTCTTCAGTTCCAGAATTACCGATAATATGCTTCTTTTGACTTTTTGTTAAAATATGTTGCAAGATAGTTTTTTAATAGCAAATTTATTTCTTTACAAACTTTTTGCAGGTAACAAGCACATGATAAATTTTTAATATTAAATTAAGTAAACATTCTTGGTTTAATAATTGAAAAAATTTGTTATGTATGTGAAAAATAATATAGAGAATTTTAGGGTAGCTATGAAACTAAGCCATCTTGGAACAATTCAACAGGAGACGAAAGGGTTCACTAAAAAGAAGAAACGTGTGAACACAGCATACCCATCAAAAAATATAAGTAAAACGCCTTTAGAGAGAAAGTCAGAAAAACCATCCTTTAAGGGCGTTTTTTCTATGTATAAACCTGGAAAAATCGCAATCAACTTGAGTATGGCTCAAAAAACCATTTCCGAAGGAATTGGTTCATCCGAAAAACTCCACCTGGAGACACTTTTAAGTGACAGTTGGATTTCTAAACATATAAAGCGGATTGTTGACCCTGAAACAAAAGAACAGTTTGTTCAGTTTCAGGAAGAAACTCCGCTAAAACTTATCCTTAGCGGTTTAAAATTTCCTTTTACGGAAATGCCTGCGGACATTATAGATTGGGTGGTTACGTCGCTTCAAAAAATTAAACCGCTTAAAAATAATTCCCTTTTAAACGGTATTATTAATACAAAATTTATACAGAATAACCGCATTAAAACACAGAATAAGGCTAATCTGCATGAGCTTCAGGGACTTCTTGAAACTACTTATAAATACAGAAATGATTCGCCTGAACTCAGAAAACTTTCCTTCTTTAGCAATCAGGCAAAAATGTACAGTCCGAAAACAGGAAATTACAACAGTGTTCATGAACGTTCTCTGAACAGAATAGTTTCCGGATATATTCCGGCATTTTTCCTGGCTAATGATGCTTACAACCTATCCAGCCTTTGTGATAATGACCCTAAGGCTGCTAAAAAAGAAAAGAATATCCGTTTTAATCAGGAAATAAAACGAGTTACACTGAATGCCTACATTCAGCTCATAACACTCGGCGCACTGCAAAAATATATCCAGAAAAGTAAAGGATGGATAGTCGGTACGCTTACCGGTACAGTGCTGTTTACAGAAATGTTCTCCCGTTTATCGAGCGGAAAAAATATAATACCGATTTCTTCTGAACAGGCAAAAGAACAGAATGAAAAGCTGCGTAAAAAACTTGCCGATAAATCGCATTCTGAAGACAAAGCACCGGAAGATACAAAACAGGCTGCTTCTCACCGAGAAGTTCCCCAGCAGGTCCTTTCTATATTAAAAAATCCAAGCTTTAAGAATGCTGCAGGTATTCCGATAAACACACATCGGACAGAAATTTTTAAAAGTTTTGAACAGTCTATGGGGCTTAGTCCTGATGCATTTAGCATAAAACCTGCAGTCGCACCGCATGTAGACATGAAAGATAAAGAATTAAAACCTCTGTTGAGCTTTAATACTATTCTTGGCGCAAGCATTGCAATTATTTCTGCGGGATACGGCTTAAAATATCTCGCAAAATTAAAAGTGCAGTCGTCTAAATTCTTTGAAATATTTAAATCTCTTAAACCTAAAGATCCTGATGTAAAATATTTCAAGGATATTTTGAAACCCGTTGATAAATTTTTCGATAAAATCTATAAAAAGATTACAGAAAAAGAGTTTACGATTTCTACGGATGAGTTTAACAAACTCATTACCAAATTAGAGCGTAACGGATTTAAAGAGCTTTCTGAAACATACCGGAAAGTCGCAAACGATTACACAAAAATGACTTCTATTGCTAGACTGGTGGAAGACGTTAAACTTGGACGTAAAGCAAAAACAGCGCTCGGAAAACTTCTGTATAATGCCGGTCTTGAAAATGAAATGAGAAGTGTTATCAAATATAATAGAAATGCGATTTATGTTGAAAGATTTAATACATTTACAGAAAAAATAAAACCGGTCATAGGTGAAAACCTGACGCAGGAATTGAGACTGCTTTTCTTCAAAGGCGATGGTATGACAAAAGGCTTTGATGACAAAGAAGACCTTCTTAAGCTGTATACTGAACTTAATAAATTTATAAAAACGCATTGCAATGATTACTCAAGAATGTTTGATAATATCTTTAAGACAAATGATGCTTTTTACTATGAAGCTGAGCTTAAAAAAGTTATTCAAAACCTTCCTGAAAACAAAAAAAGCATCGGTGAAATACTTACTAAGTTCCTTGATGAATTAAAAAATCCCAAAACAATAATCCTGAACAACAAAGACAGATATCTTATAAAACAGGGTGTCGATTTTCTGAAAGAACCTTTTAACTTTTTGTGGAACACAATCAAATTCCCTTATTACTGCACAAGGCTTATCGGTAAATTCTTTGAGCCTAAAAAACTGCCTAAATATGATAATGGTATATCTGCGCTTACAAATTGCGTTCAAAAATTAATGCCCAAAGTGAATATGCCGGACGAAGAGTTTAAGCAAGAATTTGCAAAGAAACTCAAAACTTCTTTCAACTCCATTTCGATGTCCGGTGTTTCAAATGCTGAACTATCTAATTTGACAAGATTCACTTCCAAAGTTGCAACAATATGGTTCCTCATTGCTGATAATTACAACATGGTTATGCTTAAATCAAACGGTGATGATAAGCAAACAGCAAAACTTAAAGCTAAAGAACGTTTTGTTCAGGAATTGTCCAGAATTTTCTATGCAACAATGTTTATAAATCTGTTTAATAATACCTTTAGGAAAGCTTACAACAACAGTCTGCTCGGAATGTCTGCTGTTACCGGTGCTTGCACTGTAGCAGGAGAATACACAGCAAGAGCTGCAATCGGAATGCCTGTTACAGAACACTCTCAGGCTGAAATTCTTGAAAAAGAACATGCACATTACGCTGATAAGGGTATTAAAGGTAAATTCTTCAGATTTATGTCGAGATTGACAGGCAAAAAAGTACTTACTCAAAGGGATAACAAATAGGATTTTGAACTAATGCGAATACTACCGTATGTTTTTAGTAACAACACTCAGAAAACAAATTTTAAAAAATGGGTTGATGTCGAATACACGGAAAAAGTTGAATACGACCGTTATCCGGACAATCCTGATTATCATTTTATAGATACTGAATACGAAACTTATACAAAAACAGAATGGTTTCCTGAATATGATGATTACTTCAGTGAAGATACCGTAAAAGAGGATGCGCAAAAATATCGCAACGAACCAAATCAGAAAGATTTCCTTAAAGCTGCAGCCCGGGCCAGAATTATTCAAGGTAATAAGGAAGCACACACAAAAGAACCGAAATTCTATTATTTCGGGACATACAGATCTCTTGTAAATAAATATGTAAAAAATGTTCAGGAGTTTTTAAAACAAAATAAAGATAACTAAAAATAAAAAGTCCCCTGATGAAAATCAGCATTAAAAAAGCTTTTCTATGTCTTTTATGCCGGTTATTCAGGAGACTTTTTGTGTTTTTTATAAATGCTTTTCTATATTTGAAACAATAGATGATTTTGGAAGCAATCCCACAAGGCGTTCTACCGGTTGACCATTTTTGAAAATCAAAAGTGTAGGCAGTCCGCTTATTGAAAATTCTTTAGCTGTTTTCAGGTTTTCATCTGTATTCAACTTAACAACTTTTATATTTTCTGCATACTCAGAAACTACTTCATCAAGAACCGGGCCCAGTTTTCTGCACGGGCCGCACCACGGTGCCCAAAAGTCTACAATAGTTAATTTGTCAGAATCAATAACTTCGTCTTTAAATGAGTTGTCGTTGATATCAATTGCATTAGACATATTTATGCTCCTCCATGTTATCTATTAATTTATAGACTAATTCTGCTAAAAAGTCAATTGTTTAGCCGGATTTTTAGGGATATTTTAAAAAATTAAAAACAAATGCTTGACCATGCCGTTTGTTGATGTTAACTTTATAAATGCGGAGGTTACAAGTGATTGGAGTCTCCCGGGTTTAAAAGACGATGCTGTGTGGCTTGTTTGCAGATGCAGCCGAAAATTTAATAATATGCCGCGTTAGCTCAGTTGGTAGAGCAAGGGACTGAAAATCCCTGTGTCCTTGGTTCGATTCCGAGACGCGGCAATTTTTTTTGGGCAAAAATGTTAGCCGGAATCGAACCAAGGTTCTCCCCTCTCCTCAAAAGTGACATTTAGTCACTTTTTCGTCGGCAGAGTGAGACGCGGCAATTTTTTTTGGGCAAAAATGTTAGCCGGAATCGAACCAAGGTTCTCCCCTCTCCTCAAAAGTGACA
>CALUPY010000017.1 GCA_944322755.1 Candidatus Gastranaerophilales bacterium
GAATGGCTAAACTCGTAAACACAAAACTATACGTCATTGCGAGGGAGTCCGGTAGACGACCGAAGCAATCCAGTCAATCGACGTTGAATGTTTCTTTAATTACGCGCCATGTCATGCTGAAGCGATAATTTTGGAGCTCCATTATCATCGTCTGTGTTCAGCATCTTACCGGCTCGGGGTTTTGTGTGATTTGCGGGGTGGATAAGATCCTGAACAGACACGACTGTTGTTGCGTTCCGGATTTTGCGCTTCAGGATGACATGGACTTTGTGTAAAAAAATACGTTTTTGCTTTTTGTTCCACCCATTCTTTGACGCAAAGAACGGGTGGAGCCTAAGAAACTTGCCGACCTGTTGTTTCGCTCATACAGAAACTAAATTAAACCAAAGTCTCATAACTCACAGCCCATATTTCCGCTTAAATTTTCGCATTTTTACAGCATCATTGATTATAACTACGGGCTGCTCACACAGATGAGACTAATTGTTGTTTAATCAACTTTCTGTAATTCGCTTCACAGAGGTCGGCGGAATGGCTAAACTCGTAAACACAAAACTATACGTCATTGCGAGGGAGTCCGGTAGACGACCGAAGCAATCCAGTCAACCCGCGTTGCATGTTTTTTTGGTTTGCCACGCATACCTTCGGCCCGAATCCGCCTTCTTTACTCCATAACCTTTTTTTCTATTCCTTTGTCAACGAACGATACGGGGGATTTCACTATTCGCCGCAGCTTTGCGACTAACTCTCTTCTTCTTCTTCTTTCCTGTTTATCGAGATTCTTTCCCTCTATTATATTATCTTACCTCTCTCTATCTTTGTGAATTGAACTTTAGTTTGAACTTTTTTATACTTTGGTTGGAAAAATTTTCCATTGTTTTTGTCATGTTTTATTGTCTTGCACTCTGGCAACTTGTTAGTATAATAAATATTATTACAGTAAAAAAGAGAATAGAGGCCGAACATGAAGTTACAAAATGCATCTTGTGCTCTCGAAAGAGAGCTTTTCAGCGCGATTGATGAAAAAACTCCTATATATATTAAAGAAAACAGACTTATTAATCTCGATAATAAAGACGAATTTACTTTTATTCTGAAAAAAGAACACCTGCTGCCATATGATGAAAAAAACAATCCGGAAGGATTGGGGTTAAATGACTGGCTTGATGCATATGCAAAAGAAGCAGAAGTTTCCACTGCCGGAATTCGAGGCCCGCAGAATATTATGTATCCGCACGATACGCGTTTTCCGATAAACCTGATAGGTATAATGCTTGCAACAGAAGCAAAAGCTCTTGTAGCAAAAGATTTGTACGGAGACAAGCAGGTTATGAAACTTGCGGGACGTGAAGTCAGGTACAATTCTTCTGAGTTTTTAGACCTAATCGCAAGAATACAAGCAGCGCACGGCATAAAAACAATCGTTCCTGTTGAAAGAAAAACAATTCCCATCTGGATGGCATCTTTTCTTGCCTTTAAGCTCGATCTTCTCGGCGGAGAATATATTACATCAAGCCATGGTATATCCGTAAAAAATGCAACAAAAGATCTTAATTCACAGGGAAGCCAGTATTTGCCGGAAGAGTCAATGCTGTTTGTTAACAAAATCAGATGGATATTTTCACAGGTGGAAAAAAACGGCAGCTATGAAATAAAAATAGCAGCAGACAACAGCCCACTTATATCAGAAGAGCTTATGCAAAAGCTCAATGACGGTGTTAAGCTTTATGTTGAATATTTGAAAGACGGTGTTGCAAAAGATGCAAACCTTAGTCTTATAAAGGATTTGAAGGAAAAAATTGTTATAGAGAATGTGGGCGGCTCTGCTTACAGAACTTTGGGCAGAATACTAAAAGAACTCAAAGTGGATTTAAAATACGACTGGTTCAATACCGAAGAAGATCCGTTCTTCCATTCAATCGGCAAATACGACACTGACCCCAAAGGAAACAAAACTTTTTATGACTATTCAGTTGACGCTACAGTCATATCAAAAGATAAAAACGGAAAAGCTTATTTCCCTGTAATAAAATCAATGCATTATGAAGAAAAACTCAAAAACTATCCTGTAGGAACAGTCGTTTTGATAACAGACCCCGACCATGACAGGCTCACTGTTTGTCAGATAGAGACAAAATCTAATCTTGAAAAAATTCAAAAACTCGGACTTGACTTCACAGAGCTGGACGGGGACAGAATTCTCACTGTTTATACGGCAAACCAGTCTTTCCTTATGATAATGGATTTCTGGACAAACCAGCTTAAAAGAGAAGGTTTGTTTGAAAAACACCCCAGATTTATAATAAAAACAACAGCTTCTGCGCGTTCCTGGGATGAATGGGCAAAGAACAACGGTGTTAAAGTTGTGAATGTGCCTGTAGGATTTAAAGAAATAGCGAACATAATGAAAAAAGTTGAAAAAAAGATATCAGACTCGCCCGAAAAAGATGTTGTTATAACAGACATTTTTAACAGAGATGTAAATCTTGGTGTTAATCCCAAGCTTATTTTCGGCGGTGAAGAATCCGGCGGAATGATTATCGGTTCTGAAAGCCTTATAAAATCCAAGTCAGGCAGAATCGCTATAGCAATGAGAGAAAAGAGCGCAACCGAAGCGATAGTTGTGGCTTCTGCTCTCGTTTCATATTTGGAAAAACAAGAAAAGCTGCTTTCTGATTATTTAAACGAGGTTTTTGAAAACAACGGGATTGTCTCAAAATTTGATATAAGAGAAGATATCTCATACTACAATGAAAGTGAACCTGATATCGAAAAGCTCAAAGCCGACAAAAAAGCAGGAGAACAAAAGAGAACTAAAAACGACCTGTTCTATCTGACAATGGCTGTCGCAAAAGAAGAAGGCAAGCTCAATATTTCCCAGATAAAAGAAATTCTTTCTTCTACATTTCCAGAATTGGATTTTTCTAATTTGGCGGATGTAAAATTTGTCGGAGACGGGACATATATGGAATTTGATGACAAATTTATAGAGATAAGACCATCAGGTACAGATGCAAAAACAAAATCTTACGGCGCAGGTGCAGATAAAAATAATATAAAAGAATATGCTCGTATAATGGGAAATTATTCAGGAGACTTGAATGCCGTTTATGAAAAAAATGTGGATTTGGATTTGTACAACAGTGCAAAAGAAAAATCACTGAAATCGTATGCAGAATTTACAGACAAAGATGCGAACAATACACCTTTTGTTGTTCCGGATTATTCAAAAACACTGCAGTTCGATTTATAAAATAAAAAACTATATATGATTTATTAAACCGCCTCTTTGGATTTGTAACACCGGGGCGGTTTTATCTATTGTTAAACTTTGCTTTAATTAATTGATATAAAAGAGTCTATGTATTTAAAGTATCAAAAAATATTAAGTAAATAATTGATAAAAAACGCTTAATTTTCTTTATAATTTGTTGACTTTACACTTTTGGCTAAAGTACACTGTAATTACTTGTAGGAATAAAGTATGAAAAAACTATTGCTCTTAATAGGCTTGTTCCTGTTAAGTCAACAATGTAGTATCGTTTCAGCTTCGGCGGGAGAGAGGATGGTAATGAATCCACCGATTCCGGTAAGTGCTCAGGAAAGCACTGCGGGTCAGGTTTATTCAGCAGCACCCGTACCGGTGGGAGCAGTTACACCTTCTGTGAATACCGAAGCAGAAGAATCGGAAATGTCTGTTTCTCAAGAAACAGCACCGTTGCCTGTGCCGACTTCTCCAGTATCAGAACAGATTACGCCTCTGCCTCCGCAAAATACGCAAGCAGCTCAGCCAACTCCGCAGCCTGCGCTAAATAATGCCGGAGAAAATTCAGAAACAACAGCACAGGAAAACTTTATTCCTCAGTCTGACTACTCTAATGCGGGTCTTGTCTCCCCTTCCACTATTCCAGATTATAATAATATTCCGCAAGTAATTTCAGATTCCGTATCAGAGCAGGCAGAGCAAAAACCGCCGATTCCGTATTTTGTAGATCAACATGCAGGCGGCGATGATATTGAAAAGCCCATCGAACCTATTTTCGAAGAAGTACGTACGACTATCACACAGGTCGAATTTCCAGAGTCGAAAATATTTACACAGGAAGAACTTCAACGGCTGGTAGAACCATTGTTCGGCAAACCTGTTTCACTTGATGATATTAAAAAAGTAGTCGACGGAATCACGAGATGCTATGTACTTGGGGATTACACGACATCACGTGCATATCTGCCGCCGCAGACAATAGAAGATGGAGTTTTAAAAATCGGCCTCATGGAAGGTACGGTAGGAAAAGTCCGGGTTGAAGACAACGAGTGGACAAGGACAACTTACATAACCAGCCGTGTTCCAATTGAAGAAGGCAGCGTTGTACAGCTCGGAAAGCTGCAAAAAGATGTCATAAAGTTCAACAATCTTAATACCGCAAAATTAAAAATTGAACTTTATGCAGGAGAAAATCAGGGTGAAACAGACATCGTTCTAAAAACAGAAGAACCGTTTCCTTTCAAAGTGTCTGTTATGACTGACAATGCCGGAAGAGAATCCACCGGCAAAAACAGAGTCGGAGCAATGATTACTTATGACAGTGTATTGGGATTGCGCGACAAATTAACATTGGGCGGATACCTCGGCAAGGGAACTCGCATAGGATTTGCTGATTATAATATACCTATTAATAAATACGGAACAAGATTCGGACTTTCTGTATCAGCTAACAACATCGATATAGTAAAAGGGCCGATGCGTCCCTGGGGAATCGGTGGAAAATCCCAGGTTTATTCAGCATATTTGACTCACCCTCTTGTTAACAATCCGGATTTCAATCTTAATTCCTACACATCCGCAAATATAAAACATTCCAGCACAGATTTAACCGGAATCAAAATTCTTGAGAATGATACATTTTCTATTACCCAGGGATTCACTGCACGAAAAGATACAGAACGCGGTATCTGGTATACAGGACATTTCGGCTCTGCCGGATTTAAGGCATTTTCCGGAGATGATGAATTTCTTAAATATGAAGGTAACCTGACAAGACTCCATGATTTCGGACACGGAATTATAGGAGAATTCCGTATTTCCGGTCAATATTCTCCTGACAAAAATCTTCCCTGGATGGAACAGTTCCAGCTCGGAGGTATTTCTACAGTAAGAGGATACTCAGAAGCATTGCTGCTGGGAAAAAGCGGATACTTTGCCAGCGCGGAAATTCTGACCCCTCTGCCTTTCCTGCCTAGAAAAATCGGCTCGGAAAGACTCGGATATATCAGACCTCGTGACATGATTAAAGGTGCTATATTTATGGACAATGGTATGGTATTCCCCTACAAATACGGTGAAGCTGTGGACAGCGGAGACTTTTTGATGAGTTGGGGTGTCGGTTTGAGAATGCAGCTTAGCCAGAATCTTGGCGCACGTTTTTACTGGGGCTTTGGATTGAACAACCGGTATGAATATGATCAGCAGGCAGGACGTTTCCATTTTGAAATAACCTGCACTCCTGACATAGGAACGATTCTCAGCCAGAGAAAATTCAAAGAAAATTACAAGGTAGAGGATGATTTATAATGAAAAAGTTTTTTGTTTTCTTTTTGCTAATGTGCCCGTTGCGTGTTTTTGCGGAAGGAATGCCGGCCTCATTACCGGTAAATCAGAGCATTTTTCAGCCTGAGACAACACGCCCGCTATACAATATAGAAAAAAATTCCTACACAAATTCTGCAATTCAACAAATGTCTTCCTCAAAAGACGAGGTTGATATAAAAAATAACCAACAGCCGGCAGAACCCAAAGAAAAAGGTTTGAAAGGTTTGTTTGATGGATTTACTGTTGAATGGTAAATAAAAAATTTTATACAAAAAGAATTATTCAGGAGAGCTTAATATTTACAAAAACATACCGGTTTTTATAAACCGATATGTTCGTAGTTATAGGTACAAGCCTGTGAATGCAAAAGCTCTTTCCAGAAAATATGTTTTGGCGCCCAGTTTGTGTAATCTTCTGAACGATAACCATCATATTTTCTTTCGTAATATGCATCCAGTCCTACTTTTCTTTCTGCTTCTGTAAGGTTGCAAGTCATGTCATATCCCGGAGAGATGACGACTCTGATTTTGCAATTCTGTCCATCCGGACCGTATATAATTCTTCCTGATTTAAAATTTTCGGAATTAGTTTTTACAGAATTAAAAGTTCTGCAGGTTTTTAAGTATTTGTAAAATCTTTCTTCATCAGTCGCATTAGATGCATTAGCCGAAAGAAAAAAAATAGATGCAGCTAGCAGCCACAAAAAATGTTTATTCATTAGTTATCTCCTGTTTATCAACTTTTTTACATACTGTATCATATTCTGTCAGTTCATTCCAGAAAACTCCGGCACCTGACCATCCGTTATATTTTCCGATAGTACCGTCTTTTCGTTTAATGATTATAGCTCTGTTTTTGGACGGCCCTTCATCAAACGCTGACACTGCTCTTTCTATATCATTTTTTGTCATCACGCATTTATAATATTTGTCAGGATAATTCACAACAGTAACTTCGCAACTGTCCACCGTTCCGCCTGTGATAATTTTTCCGGCACCGTTATTAGGATAATAGGCATTGTACGGAGTACAAGTTTTCAAATGTTCATAGAATTCTTCTTCATTTGCGTTCGCATTAGCAATACCCGGAATAATAAAAATACCCGCTAATAAAATTGTACCTAATAATTTTTTCATATTATCTCCTAATAATAAATTACCAGACAATAATATTATCCTAGTAAATCGGAAATTTTGCAAATAAAAACTTTTTACGTTACAATAATAAGTGCCGTGCTCCACGGGGACGTAGCGGATCTCTCGACCCGAACGCTTATGCGGGGTGAAGAGCCTGCTGTGAGGCTTATGGAGGAGTATGGAGGCGGAATATTTTCCGTTGATATTACAGATTCTTACGGCGAAAGCAGTCGAACCGTGTCAGAGCAGGAATGCAGCAGCACTAAGATTCAACTTTCGGGTGTTGGAACTCTGTGAAGGAGGGAAATATGACGGCGAAATATTTTTCTGTTTGTCGATAGGCAGTGGCACGGCTTTTATTTTTTTCACTTTTTAAAAATTACTTAATTTTTTTATTGTTTTATATCTTCATAAAATTTTTAACTTGTTTTTTTATAAAAGTTTTTTAAAATTTTCGTAATTTGTCATACTTGTTTTTTCTGAAATAACACAGGATTAGCCCTATAGAGGAATAAAAAATTTTTCACAAAAATTTTAAAATGTAAACAAAAAATTTCATTAAGAATGTAAAAAAATTTTTTGTTCAATGATACCGATAGGCATGGTCAAATTTTGAATATTTAAAAAAAAATTTTTCAAATTTCCTCTTGTAAAAAAAATCATATTTTTGTATGATTTTTTTATTGAAATTAAGAGAGGGGTGATGGTACAGCATCGGGGATTAAGAAAAAGAGAAGGAATTGGAAAGACTAAATTTTTTTAAGTAAAAAATTAAATTCAAAAGACAAATTAAAATTTAAATTTTAATTTTAAAAAAGTAAGAATTAGACAGGTTGGCTATTAGCACAATGGGTGGAGAAAAGCCCGCAGGATGGAGATTATAGACGGGCAAGGCCTAATAAAATCATGGAATGGATATTAGAAAAGGTCACAATAAAATAGTTAAAAACAAAAGTTCTGTATTTTAAGCAGAACTTTTTGTTTTTATTCTCTTTGTGTTTTATTATAAATTTTATTTTTTAATCATTTTTACTGTAATAAATCTTTCGGGCTCAACTTTTATTTTTTTCAAACCAGAAGAAACAGAAATTTCACAAATATTTTCTTCCATTGCATTTAAAAGCATAATTTTTGAATATGGAAGTTCAGTTGAAAAATCAAGACTCTGCGGTGTTTTTGATGTATTCAAAAATCGAACAATAAGATTGTTTTTTTCATCCGTTTTTATTGCAGAAATTTTTAAATTGCAATTTTTCAAAAATTGAATATTTTTGACATCAGAAAATACACAGAAAGTTTTTCCAAAAAACTTGTCTACATTTTCCTGAATTTTTTCGATATTAAAAATGACAGCAAATCTCGCCTTATTCAGACCTTTCATTTGCAAATCAGGAGTAGGCAAAGGAGGTCCCGCAGGAGTTCCTCTTGTCGGGTTTTTGGGATTTGAAATAGTTCCGGTAGAACGTAAAATAGTAAGCCTCAAATTATTTTTAAAGATTTCATATTCCGTTAAGCCCTCGGTAATTATACCCGCATTCTGCGCTATAACATATTTTTGAAGAGGAGCAGTGTTGTACTTGAGTTCAACCCCGCGGGCGGCAGGAACAAATTTGTAAATATCGTAGTCCGCATCAAATTCACGCTCAACTTCTGAAATCAAATCATCTGAAACAGTCTTTGTTATTTTTTCATCAAAATTAAATTCAATCTGCAAAATATGATTTTCAGATTTGTTTACCCACTCGATTTTAAATTCCGCATACTCATTTTGATTTTCAAGTGACACAAAAATATTTAATTTATGTTTATAAGCTTTTTTTGTCCTTCCTTTTTCACTTGATGAGTATGGTATATCAATTTCTGCAGTTATTTTTAGAGTGCATCTGACAGTTCCATGTTCAATGATTTTGGAGTTCAAGATTTTTGCTTTAATTTTTTTATCATTTTTTAATGCACCGAAATTGTAGCTGTCTCCGATATCCGCACGGTCTATAATACGGATAAAATCATTATACTCTTTGCCGTTAATTTTATCTTTCAGCGAAATTTTTCCGTTTTTAATAAATAAACTTATTTTTTCATTTTCAATGGACGTGTCAGTAATTTTTAGGGTTGATTCTGTGCAAAGAAGATTTTTATCAATATTCCTTACTGAAAAACAGGAAATATTTTTTACATCAATAAGATACTCATAAATATTGCAGAAATCTTCCGTAACAGGAATTTTATCCACAGGATAAACTTTTTCATCAGGAAAACCTTTGTTAACAGACGACAGCTGAACAGGAAAAGCTTCAAATTTTTTTGTTGAATAAAATTTTAAAGCGCCAGAAAACGGATAGTCCGAAAAATTAAAAACAGCAAGATTCTCACCCGATATGTTTCCAAAAACACTTTTTTCAACAGCATGAGCTGTTTGAAAAACTTTTTCATATCTTGTTAAATTTTCTCTGTGAACTGCATCAATGCTGCAGCCGTATATGCTGTCATGTGCATGGTTTTGCATAAGAGTTTTGTATGCATAATCAATTTCTCTTTGAAAATTTTCTGATTTTCCAAGATAGGATGTTAACGCCTGCAACGGTTCAACTTTTTTTGACAAAGTCCACTGCGCTTTCGCGTTTTTTTGTTTTAAATCGATTCTTGATGAATAAACACCAGGAAGAATAAAATTTCTTTCACAGCTTCTCTGCTCATTTGAAACAAACTTGTTAAAATTATTTTGTACTTTTTTAAAATACTCAAAAGGAGTCGACAAAATGAATTCATAATCTTTTAAATATTTAGATATCTCATTAAGCTGTTCTTTTATATTATCAGCAACCCCGAGATGGTCTGCTCCGAGAGGAAGAAGAATATAATCAGAGCTGTATTCTGAAATTCTGTCTAAAGTTCGCTTTAGCGCAGCTGCTTTTTTTTCATATGACACATTTTGGGAAAGCTCATCGTGAAAATATCCTTCAACAAGATAGGTAGATTTCAATCCGTTAAAGTTAAATTCAGATGGATTATGTCCGCATCCACGCCAGAAAATACCGTAATCAATATTGAAATAGTCAATAATTCTTGGAATATCCTTACTATGTCCGAAGGTATCTGCATGGTATGCAATAAAATCATTGCAGCCAAATTTTTTTGAATAATTTATTCCGTGCTGCAAATTTCTTATCAGTGATTCAGAATCAACAAGCAGGCTGTCTGTAGAACAGTAGTACGGACCTATATACAGCTTTTTTTCAGAGATTAACTTCTGAATTTCCCCGACTTTTTCCGGATTAATTTCCAGATAATCCTCCAGTGCTGCTGTCTGACCGTCAAAATAAAAACAATCCAGTTCTTGGGAATGCAGTTTTTTTAATACATTATCAAAAACTTCTCTCAGACGTATTCGAAATTCTTCAAACTCTCTGTACCACTCCCGGTCCCAGTGTGTGTGAATATATGCATACACTTTTTTCTTCATGCTATATATTTTAGTCAATGGAACAAATTCTTGCAAAATTGTAATTTAAATTTACGAATCATTGCGCTTCATAATAAAAAATTTAGTCTATAATTATTTTCATGAAAAAGATTTATATAATCATAATTTTAATAGTTATGTTTATTGTGCTTATTTTTTCTGTTGAAAAAAAGCCTGAAGCTCCCAAAATTATAAAAATTAATTCAGCGGATGAATTTTACATTGACTACAATAACAATAATTTTCCGGATGAAACAGAATTGCAGGTTTTGTACTATGCAAGGAGTTTTAAACCGGAGAAAAAAGAGAATTACTCAGCAATTGATTGTGCAAAACTCTCCTACCTAGCTGACAAATTTGCAAAAAAAGAACTTCTTAACAAACGTCCGGTGCTTCAATATGATGAAAAACACAGATTACAAACACTTATTATTGACGGCGAAGATTATTCCAAAAAACTTATAGAAGAAGGGTTTGCTCTTCCAAACAAATCAATTCAAAATAATCCGTATGCGGAATTAAAAAACAGAATACAAATTTCTAATAATTTAAGTAAAGCGAGCAAATTAAAACTCGTAAGCTACAACAAATTTTCTAATATTTATCATGAATTGAATTGTGAACATGCACTAAAGGTCACAAATTTTTCAATTCTTGAGGAAAAAGATATAGAAAAAACAGCAATAAAATGCAAATTATGCCACCATAAAAAAATAAAAAAATTAACATACCCGAAATTTGTTCCTGAAAAATACGCACCCTTATATGTCGATGATTATATTGAATTGTTCGCAACTGATTTTACAAAATATTTTTATCCTGTAAATCACTGCAATACAACAGTTTGTAAATCGCTCGTTTACAATATAACAAAAGCAAAAGAAACTATAGATTTTGCAGTATACGGAATCTACAATGAACCTGAAATCATTAATGCCCTGAAAAAAGCAAAACAGCGAGGCGTAAAAATTCGCTGGGTCTATGATTTGGATTCGTCAGGAAACTCCATATATTCTCATACAAAAAACACTGTTATTATCCTTTCTAATGCCCGTTCTGATATCGACAATAAATATGCAAATTCAATTATGCATAACAAATTTTTTATCTTTGATAATAAATCTGTATGGCTCGGTTCTGCAAATGTAAGCGATACTGACCTTTCCGGATTTAATGCAAATACTGTAACTTTAATAAAATCGCCAAAGATTGCAGCTTTATACAGAAAAGAATTTGAGCAGATGTACTCAGGCAGTTTTCATAAGGACAAACAAAAAACAGAAAATAACGAAAATATAAAACTCGGACAGTCTGTAGTTTCTGTGTACTTTTCACCTCAGGACAAACCAATACAAAACCGTATAATTCCACTTATAAAAAATGCAAAGAAATATATTTATATTCCGGTGTTTGTGATTACCGAAAAAAGTCTTGTGCAGGAGCTTAAAAACGCATATGCCCGCGGAGTGGATGTAAAAATTCTGACTGATGCAACCGGTGCTGCTAACAAATACTCTCCTGTTAATGACATGAGAAAATCCGGTCTTAAAGTCAAAGTAGAAAACAGAGCAGGAAAAATGCATTCAAAATCTATTGTAATTGATGATGAATATTTAGTTGTCGGTTCAATGAATTTTTCAAAAAGCGGAGAAAATTACAATGATGAAAATATTGTTGTAATACAAGACAAAAAAATACCAGCTGTATACAGAAAACATTTTATGCATCTTTGGAACAGTATTCCTGAAAAATGGCTGTACTCAACACCTAATGCAGAATCATTCAATTCAATAAATTCTTGTTACGATGGAATTGATAATGATTTTGACGGAAAAATTGATTCAGATGATGAAGGCTGTCGGTTATTTTTGCATAAATAAAAAAGCAGTCCAAATTATTTTGCAGACCGCTTTTTAAAACATAAAATGAATTATTCTTTAAGCAACATTGTTATATTCATTTGAATAACTGTTTCGTCCGTTTATGTAATTCATCACTTTTACAAGTGCATCCATAATGATATTATTCTGCTCTGTAACTACATCGAGTTTGTTGCTCAATTCAACAATGTCATGGTGAACCGTTACCATTTTTTGATCTGTTGAATAATCTCTGAATTTCATTTCTGATCTGATTTGATCTGCTGTTAAATTTCCGTTTGCATAACTACCAATTCTACCTGTTCCTTCTACCATAGTAAACCTCCTTCACGCTAATATATTATTAAAAACAGCTTGGGTAAAAAAAATGACTTTATCTTGAAATATGTTAAATTTTTGTTACAGTATTTCAAAAGTTTACTCATTTTTAACAGCACCGGATTGTAAAATAATGTGTAACTTTTTTGATAATTTTCCATATGCGTATTAAAATAATGAAAAAGATTTAAAATAGGAGTATCGAAATGAGAACTTACAGAGTGGAGGAAATAACAGAAATAGTCGGCGGAATTTTAACAAAAGTTTCTGATGCTGAAATAAAAAAACTTATGCCGCCCCTCCTTGCTGATGAAAATACGCTTGCACTTGCACTATCTGAGGAAGAAATAGAAAATCTTGCAAAAACAAAAGCAAAAGCGGCACTTGTTCCTCTTGGTGTAAATATGGAGCATATTTCAACAATTGAAGTAGAAAGACCAAGACTCGCAATGATGAAACTGCTCCATCTGTTCTACAATGCACCCGATGCTCCGGTAGGTATTCATCCGAGTGCATATATTCATCCGGAAGCAACTCTCGGAGAAAACGTTTCAATTGGACCGAATGTAGTTGTGGGCAGAGGTTCAAAAATCGGCAACAACTCCAAACTTCTCGCAAACTGCTATGTAGGCAGAGACTGCACTGTCGGGGAAAATTGTCTTTTCCATCCCGGCTGCAAAATCGGCGATAATTCAACAATCGGAAACCGGGTTATTTTCCAGCACAATGTTTCTATCGGTGCAGACGGATTCAGCTTTGTGACAGAGAATCCCGATGTCATTGAGCAGGCTAGAAAAGAAGGTGCTGTTGTTGAACAAAATACAAAACAAAAAGTTTATAAAATTCCGTCAATCGGCGGTGTCGTAATCGAAGATGATGTCGAAATAGGCGCAAACAGCTGTGTAGACAAAGGTACTATAGAAAACACCGTAGTCGGTGCGCAGACAAAAATTGATGACCTTGTTATGATAGGACATAACTGTAAAATCGGAAAAGCCTGCATGATTGTATCACAGGTCGGTATCGCAGGCAGCTGCAAAATCGGTGACAGGGTTGTAATTGCAGGTCAGGCAGGTCTGGCTGATCACTTAGAAATCGGAAGTGATTCTATTATTATGGCAAAAGCCGGAGTTACAAAAAGCTTCCCTGAAAAATCAATAATCATCGGAGCTCCTGCTGTGCCGAGAAAAGATTTTATCAAACAGTTAAAAACAATGAAAATGGCAGAAGAGATGGTTCAAAAATTTAAAAAATACGAACACCTTCTCGACTCGCTTGTTAATCAGGAAGACTAATTATGGAAACAGCATTGAAAGAAATTGAAATATCATCAGTAAGCCTCATGTCAGGCATCGAATGTACAGCAAGGATTGTTCCGTCTACAGAGAAAGGAATTAGATTCCATTTTAACGGTCATACGGTAGAAGCTTCTCTGGATAATGTGGTATCTACAGAGCACTGTACTGTCATAGGAAATAAAGATGTTCAGATTATACTTATTGAACATTTTATGGCAGCTTGTGCTATCTGCAATATTACAGCAATTGATGTTTTCCTGAGCCACAACGAAATGCCGATACTGGACGGCAGCTCAAAAGAATGGATCGAATTATTTAAAAAACTGGGCTATAACCCGATGGGAGCTGAAGAAATTTTAAAAAACAAGCAAAAAATGCAATTTGAACCAGCTGTTTACCTCAATGGGAAAACGCATCTCGCAGTACTTCCGTCTGATGAGTTCAGAGTTTCATACAGTGTAAATTACCGTCATCCGGAGCTCTCGAACAGATGGGTTGAATTAACTTGTGAAAATCTTAATGAAATTATAGAAGCCAGAACATTCGGGTATTTAAAAGAGCTTGAAATGATGCAGGCGGCCGGTTTTGGCAGAGGAGCCACGATTGACAATACAGTCGGAATGACAGACGATGGTTACACTACAGAACTTCGCAGTGCATATGAACCTGCAAAACATAAAATTCTTGACCTGATAGGCGATTTTTACCTTACAGGCATAAATCCGTTAACAATGGGTGCACAATTTATTGCAAAAGAAGCCGGTCATACTGTTCATGTTAAAACGGCAAAAATACTAAAAAACAATTTAAAATAGACTAAGAAAGAGGAGATATATAGATGGAAAACACATCCGCAGAAACACTTCAGTTTGACGTAATGCAGATTATGGAAATGCTTCCGCACCGCTATCCTTTCCTGCTCGTTGACCGTATTACAGAATGCGTTCCGGGTAAATACTGTAAAGGATACAAAAACCTCACAATGAACGAAGCATTTTTCCAGGGACACTTCCCTGGCAATCCGATAATGCCGGGAGTATTGCAGGCAGAAGCTCTTGCGCAGGTTGGTGCCGGTGTTCTTTTGACATTGCCTGAATATAAAGGAAAACTCTTTGTATATGCAGGTATTGACAACTGCCGTTTCAAAAGTATGGTTCGTCCGGGAGACAGACTGGATATGAAAGTTGAACTCATCAAAGCCAAAGGTCCTGTTGTAAAAGCTCACGGAGAAGCATATGTCGGTGACAAACTTGCTGTGTCAGCGGACATGATTTTTTCAGTTGTGTAAACTGTATTATAGAAAAAGCATAGAACTGGAATTGGAGCTTAAAAATGATAGATAACAGAGCAATAATCGCAGATGACGCACAAATAGGAAAGAATGTCTCAATCGGTGCAAATGCGGTTATCGGAAAAAATGTAAAACTTGGTGATAATGTAATAATTATGCCTAATGCTTATCTTGAGTATTGCGAAATAGGTGATGGCACAATAATCTCCCCTTTTGCAAGTATAGGCACGGCGCCTCAGGATCTTGGATATAAAAATGAACCGACAAAATCTATCATCGGTAAAAATTGCATAATTAAAGAATATGCGACAGTAAACCGTGCGTCCGGTGAAGGCAATGCTACTGTAGTAGGCAATAAATGCATGCTCATGACCAGCTCACATGTTGCTCACAACTGTGTTCTTGAGGATGAAGTTATTATGGCGAACCTTGCAACAATCGGCGGACACTGCCATGTAGGTTTTGGGGCATTTTTAGGAGGTATGAGTGTTTTCCATCAGAATGTTCGCATTGGAGAAATGTGCATAGTCAGCGGTTTTTCTGCTGCGAGAATGGATGTACTTCCTTATTGCAAAGGCGAAGGAAGACCGCCAATACCTCATGGTATCAATTCAATAGGTTTGAAACGCCGCGGCATTGATGCAGATGTCCGGGCTCATTTGAAAGAAGCTCTGAAAATTCTTAAATCCGGTGAATATACAATAACGAAAGCGTGTGATGTTATTGAACAGAATGTGGAACAGGATGAGTATGTAAAAAAATTCGTTCAGTTTATACGTGAATCAAAACGAGGAATAACATTGAGAAAAGCAGAAAACACGCTTTGCTGACAATTTGAAACTAACTTTACAGAATTAAATAAAAAGAGCCCTAAAGCCTAATGAAAAAACAGTTTTAGGGTTTTATTCATTTAACCGATTCTTTTTATTTAAAGCATACATTTTTATTTTTTTTATAATAAAATAAATGTTATGAACAAAGTTGAATTATTACTACCTGCAGGGAATATTGAAAAACTTGATTACGCAATAAATTACGGCGCAGATGCAGTATATCTAGGGATGGTAGATTTCAGCCTCAGGTCTATGCGTAAGGGTGAAATTATTACAGCAGAAAATTTAAAAAACGCTGTTGAATTGGCGCATTCCTATGGAAAAAAAGTCCATATGACATTGAATATTTATGCATTCAATGAGGACATTGATAATCTGTATAAGACGCTGGATATCATAAAAGATGCAAAGCCGGATGCTGTTATTGTGAGCGATTTCGGTATTTTGAATGTAATAAAAAGAGAGCTTCCTGAAATTGCACTCCATATCAGTACACAGGCAAACACACTTAACTACGAAGCTGTAAAATACTGGCGTGATTTCGGAGCAAAAAGGGTAATTCTTGCACGTGAACTTTCTATTGAACAAATCAGAACCATACGTGAAAAAGTTCCGGATATTGAGCTGGAGTCATTTGTTCATGGCTCACAGTGTGTATCGTTCTCAGGCAGATGCTTATTGAGCGATTATATGACTAATGGCGAGCGTCAGGCAAATCATGGCGGATGCGCACAGCCCTGCAGATGGAGCTATAAACTTCTCGAAGAAACCCGTCCCGGCGAATATTTTGAAATAGTACAGAATGAACGGGGCACTCATATTTTGAGCCCGAAAGATTTGGCTCTGATAAATTACATTCCTCAGTTAATTGAAGCAGGTGTGGACTCATTAAAGGTCGAAGGAAGAACCAAAAGTCTTTATTATGTTTCAGCGGTTGCAAAAACTTACAGAAAAGCTATTGACAATTATTACAGCGGCATACAAGACGACTCGCTTTTTGATGAACTGCTTAAAGTAGGAAACAGAGGATACACAACAGGATTCTATTTGAACAAACCTGACGGAAACGGCTACAGCTATGATATATCAAAAGGGCTTGCCGGAGCGGACTTTTTGTTTGAGGTAAGAGACAAAAAAGATAATTTACTTCAGGTGAAAATTAAAAACAAAATAAAGACAGGTGATGAAATAGAAATGATTTCGCCTGATGAGATGTTTAAAACAAAAATTCTAAAAATTTATAATTTTGATATGGAAGAGCAGGAAGTCGGAAACACAAACGACGATATTTACGTCGAATTTTCTATAATTCCAAAAAATTACAAATATGCACTCGGAAGAACAATAGGGATAAAAAATAAAAGATGATATTAAAACCGGATTACAATGTAAAAAATGTATTTGAAGTAAATTTCGATGAACTTAAAGAACAGGGGATAAAGGTTCTGATTTTTGATTTGGACAGTACTGTTATGAAATCAAAAGCCGGAGTTTTTTCTGTTGATGTTCTTAAAATGTTTGACAATCTTTCAAAAGATTTTATGCTCACAATAGCAAGCAACAATAAAAATATTGATTATATTAACAAAGTCAGAGCCCAGGTGAACTTTCCGGTAATCGGACATGCAAACAAACCTTCGCCTGCTGTAATAAAATCTTTTCTCGAAGAGAATGCAATACCGCCTAAAGATGCAGCAATGATAGGAGACAGACCGCTTACTGATATTCTTGTCGGAAAACTGCTCGGGTCAACAACTGTTCTTGTGGATTCTATAAGTAAAGACGAAGAACCTCCTCTGACACGTTTTGTACGAAGAGTGGAAAGACTTTCTATCAGATAGTCACTCATATAGAAAAAATAAAAAAGCGTTTAGTTTTTACCAAACGCTTTTATAGTAAATTTGTATTTAGTCTAGTTTTGCACTGAAATTTTATCCGTTTTACTCTTTCTCTCGATATCCCTTGGCTAGTCTAGTTTTGCCGTGTGTTTTTTTATTGGTAATTTGATTTCCCCAAATCTGTAACCGCTTTTTTCGCTAATCCAGCAGTGCTTCAAGGATAGCTGCATTTTTCGTTGCGATTGTATTTTCACGAATTCTGTTTCTGTGAATGTAAGTTCTCAGTGCTTCACGAATAAGTTCACTGCGGGAACGATTTTCTGCACCTGCAACTTTGTCGATTTCGTCTAAAAATTTTTCTGGCATTGAAATAAGTACTCTTGACATATTTTCCTCCTGTGGCTTAATTAATCTCTCTTTATGTCTCTCGTATTTATATAAACACATTACAGAAATAAAAATTGCCACTTTTGTATATATCTTTTATGTTTTGTGTAACATATCTTAATATATCCAAAGAAAACTCCAGTCATTACTGTATAATCATGGTATGGAAGATTTAAATTTAAAATGTTATGCGCATTTAGGTGATGCTGTTTATGAGGTATACATAAGAGAGAAAATCATTCATATTACTTCAAATCTTGCAAAACTTCATAAACTTAACACATCTTTAGTCTGTGCTTCATTTCAGTGTGAACTGGTTGAATATATAGAACAGTATCTTGATAGCAAAGAAAAAGATTTGCTAAGAAGAGGCAGAAATATCCAGACTTCTTCCGCCAGACGAATAAATCAGTCATTGCACCGTATTGCGACCGGATTTGAAGTACTGATAGGTTACTGGTACCTGAAGGACAAAAGCAGACTGCAAGAAGTTTTTAAGGTAATTGATGAATATATTGCTTCTAAAAAGTTAATATAACTTGAATTTCATTATTTTGTGTTTTATAATCAAGTTACTCACCATCCTCAATGCAGATTAAAATGCATTAAGAAAGGAAAAAATAATGGCAAATATTAAATCCGCTAAAAAGAGAATACTTGTTGCAGAAAGAAACAGATTAAGAAATGTTGCTGCAAAATCTGCTATTAAAACTGCATCAAGAAAAGTTCTTGAATTAGCACAGGCCAAAAACGAAGAAGCTTTGAAACCGGCACTAAGCCATTTATATAAACTGTGCGATAAGGCTGTTTCAAAAGGTATTTTGCACAGAAATACAGCTTCAAGAAAAAAATCAAGACTCACAATTGCTGCCAACAAACTTCTCACAAAGTAAATGTGAGTTTTGATTGAAAACTCAAGACGCGCCGCTGAAAACAGCGACGTGTCTTGTCTTATCTAAGTGCTTTAATATTACAATCCGAAAAACTAGCCTATATTCTTTTTAAATTGTTTACCGCTGACAATTTTCAAATGACGTTCACTGCCTTCGCCGACACTTTCTGATGACAAATTATGCTGCTCAACAAGCTCATGCTGCATTTTCCTAATTTGTGTATTTTGAGGAGAAAGTTCAACATCCTCACCATCTTCGAGCACCTTCTTTATTGCTTCTTTTGCTTCATCCAGTGCTTCTTCTGTTTCATCGTGAAACACACAGACATTGTCATCTTCTATGTTCAAAGCCTCTTTGAGAACTTTTTGCACCTGTGATGTAGAATTAGAACGGACATAATACACAGGCAGTCTGTATTCATTTGCTATGCTTAAAATTTTATTGCCGCCTTTGGCAAAATTTTTATGCGCAATAATTATATCCGCATCGTCTATATTTTTTGTCAACTCAGCATCAAGATTGAGACGTTCTATAGCTTTATCCACGATCGAACGGCTTACTGCATATATGTATATTTTTTTGTAGCCTTTAGCTTGTTTAACATATTGCTGACGGGAAAAACTAAACTTTAGACTATCTGATGCCTGATTAACTTTTTCATCAAGCTTATTTATTTTATCAACAATAGCCGATGGCATGCTCTGGTCAACTTTTCTGATTTCAGGTTTTATCGGCCATCCTCTTAATATACAGTCAACGGCTTCTGCAGTATCCGGATAGACAGCAAGAGTATTTCTGTCAATAATTTCTATCACTATATCAAATGTAGGCTGTTTTTCACGCTCAAGAACAGTTTTCTGGCATGCTCTGCGTTTTGCTTCATCATCGCCAAGTGTAACAGACTGAATACCTCCGACCAAATCAGAAAGAACCGGGTTTTTAATCAAATTCTCAAGAGTATTTCCATGTGCTGTTGCAATAAGCATAACACCACGTTCTGCAATTGTTCTTGCTGCCTGTGCTTCTGCTTCTGTGCCGATTTCATCAACAACAATAACCTCCGGCGTATGGTTTTCAACAGCTTCTATCATCACGTCTTTTTGAAATTCCGGCTGCGTAACCTGCATTCTTCTTGCATGCCCTATAGCAGGATGGGGTGTATCGCCATCACCTGCAATTTCATTAGATGTATCAACAACAACTACTCTTTTATGCAGGTCATCAGCAACAAGCCTTGATATTTCTCTTAATTTTGTTGTTTTTCCAACACCAGGACGTCCTAAGAATAAAATACTTTTATTTTGTACAACAAAATCTTTTATACAAGCTATAGTTCCTGTGACGACTCTTCCTATTCTGCAAGTAAGCCCGACAATTTTTCCCTGCCTGTTTCTGATTGCGCTGATTCGATGAAGTGTTCCCGGGATACCTGAACGATTGTCACTGGTAAATTCCTGAACTCTGTCCGTTATATATTTTATATCTTCTTCTACAACATTTTCGTCTCCGATATATTCGATACTACCGTCAGCATGCCTTATCTCTGCCTGACGGCCTAAATCTAATACCAGTTCAATTACGTCAAAGAGTTTGTCAGCATTTACATATTTTGTAATTTTCGGGGGTAGAATCTCAATTAACCTATCAAGGTCACTGTGAAATTGTACGTTACTCATATTTTCCTTTCAATCAGCTCAAATCAGGGCTTTAGAAAAAATCTCCTCTTTTATTTTCTTACTTACATTTATATTATAACATTATTTTTAGTTCTTAACATTATCTTTTATACTACCAATGTAGTAATTTTACATATCTTTATAAAAACAATCAAATATATTGAAAATCATTGTTTATTTCATTTTCATTTAGACAAATTTTCAGTTCCCGGGAATTTGTCCTGTCCGGTTCTTATTTTTGTAATTAAATACTGTACTTTAGGAATTATTGTAGAAAGGAACAGTGCAGAAATACCCATCGCAACACCCATATACAGGCCATTACGCTGCATATTTCGTTTATTTGCTTTGAGCATTGTTTCCCAGTTAACCTCTCCGTTTTCGGCCATTTTTACAACAGACTTAATATAATCGAATATATTTTTGCGTTCGGCTTCTATTGAATTTTGGGATATGTATTGATATTTATCAGTAAGTCTGTTCGGATGGCCTTTGGAAAGCCAGTTATCAGAAGTTTTGAATATATTATTCAATGTAGTTTTCATAAACTCAGCATCACGAGCTACACCGCCTTTGAATATATCTTCTGTTTGCGAGCTGGTAATAACTCTATGAATGCTGAGCTGTTTCGTTTCTTTGTTTTGTTTTGTTATTTCAGGCTGAAGTTCTGACATTTTTTCACCTAGCTTAATCAGTTTTTGCGCTTTTGACTCATCTTTTACATTTTCAGTAATTATTTTCTTGTAATCTTCTAAATCTATTACCCCAACCTCAGGCTCAGGTATAAGACCAAATCTTTTGGCCCATTTGTCAGATTTTATTTCAAATATGCCGAACAATTTTTTGCGTTCAGGAGCAGGTCTGGACGGGAAGAGTTTTTCAAAAAGAACTTTATCTTCACCATCAATTTCTGCCTTACCTAAAGCAAATTTTTCAAACTCTTCAACACTCATTGAAGTTTTTCCTGTTTCTTTCATTTTTGATAGCAGATGGTTGTGAACATCAGCTGAAGTATTAGGATTTAAAACTGTATTTAAACCCTTGTATTTATCATGCTTATTAAAAAGATTAAACAGCCAGTCTGTGCTAAAGCAATAGAATATTATTGAAACAAGATCTCTGAATAATATTTCTATACGCTCATCTTTATTTCTTGCATTGATAGTTCGTCCGCCTACTGTTCCCACATCAGTACCAAGAAGCTTATATATAGCATTTTCATCAAATTTCTGAATAATCTGGGTCAAAGCAGCAGCAGAAACACCAAAGGAAGGATTCTTTCTGTTCTCTTTTTCTTTAAATTCATTAACAGAATTTATCGAAACATTTTGGGCTTTCATTGCCAGATTATTTTTATGCATTCCGTTGGCAATAATTATAGGCTTAGCTGCTTTCAAAGCCTGTGTATTGTTATTTGAAACTGTATTTTTTTCTTCAGACGGCTGTTGTGATTTATTTGCTTTGCCTTGCTGGAATATATATTTAGTAATAGCTTGATTTACCTTCGGTACTACAAAACCAATAAATGCACATGCCGCAATAAGACTCAATATAACCTTGCCAAAATAGAAACTGGCAAGACGTTTTTCACCAAAAAATTTGTTTCCGAGATTATCCAGCACAAAATTTTTGAAAGGTTGTCTGACAGCATCTTTTCCGACATCAACATCTGTTTTGGGTATGTTCATAAATTTTTGACCTATTGTCTGAATAAGTTTTCCGAACAATGTCGCCCCAAAAAGCCAAAAAACGGCCCCGAGAGATTCCTCTGTAACCCTTTCTCTTGCTTCCACAAAACCGTCTCTTTTATAAGCCTGATAGGTTCTACCCAAAGTGACTGTAGATTCCAGCAAAATTACCGGAAGTATTACTCCAGGTTTTCTCAAACCCGTAATAAAATTTCTCGACTTTGATAGGTTGGCCGTGTATTTAGATATGTCATTAAGTTTAATATTCAAAATGCTATCTCGTTTACTATCATATTCGATAATTTATAAATAACCTCAAGATTATTTTTGCATAAACAAAGCATGATATTCAGGTATATTGTTACACTTATTTACATAAATTAGCATTTCTTTTGTTTTACAATATGATAGTTAAACATGTAAAACAAAAGGTGAACGTGCAGGAATCAAATGACAAAAAATTGCAGGTAAAACTTTCGGACATAAGGAGAGATTAAAGGTGGATTTAGTTACATTAACAATAAAATTTCTAAAAATGCTGAGCAACATATTCGGAAGCTACGGACTCGGTATTATAGCGCTTACAGTGATTATACGACTTGCCATGTGGCCATTAAATGTATCACAGCAGCGTTCTATGAAAACAATGCAACAGCTGCAGCCTAAAATGAAGGCAATTCAGGATAGATATAAAAATGACCCGACCACAATGCAGCGTAAAATGATGGAATTTTACAAAGAGCATAAGTTCAATCCAATGGCCGGCTGTCTTCCGTTGTTAATTCAAATGCCTATATTTATTCTTTTGTATTCATCATTGATGAGTCCTCAGTTTATCTCACTGGCAGGTCATTCAAAATTTTTATTCATAAACAGGCTTGATGCTACACTTAGAGGCAATGCTGGTATTTCTCAGGACGGAAGCTTTAGCGTAACAAAAAATGACACTTTTATGCTAAACAAAAATATAAAAGTATATGTAGGAGATGAAGTACTCCAGGGTGCAAAACTTTCTAACCCCAAAAAAGCTCTTAAAATACAGGGTGATATCATTCCCGGTCAGCCTGTTGACTTTAAAATCAGCCTTGACGAACTTGATTTGAAGTTCAGCCAGCTGGAAAAAGTTACAAAAGCTGAAGTGACTGTAACAGACAATAACACAAGGGAAGTTGAGAATGTTACATTTACAAGACAGGGTTCAATACTTGCAGCTTCTGTTCCGTCCATTGCTGCAAAATCCTCTTTCAATATTGATGTGCTTATACTTGTTGTAATTTTTGGTGCAACAATGTTCCTGACACAAAAAATAATGATGGCAGCAAACAAAAATGTTCAGGTAGATCCGGCTCAAGAAGCTATGCAAAAAACCCTCGGCACAATGATGCCTGTTATGCTTACAGCAACATTTCTGTTTATTCCCATACCTGCAGGTGTACTTCTTTATCTTATATCTAGCAACATCATTCAGGTTGCACAAACAGTTATTATTAACAAACAGCTGGATGTAGAAGAAGCTAAAAGGAAAGCAATGAAGCTTCAGGAAGTTGACCTTTCTAATTCAAAAAAAGTAGAAGCTAAAGAAATTAAAAATGTTGATAAATCAGACAAATAGTTTTGATTATTTATATTAACTAAAAGAAAAAGCTAATCTGGTGTCATAGTTGTCGCCACCTCTCTTGAAATCAAACGTTTGCAAAAGTGTAGTTTTGGGGAGCATGGGCACAGGTTTAGCTTTGCTTCACACGGCCTGCCAGCCCGATTTCGTTCGTCAATGCAGGAATCTACTCACCTTTTAAAGAGGCACGCAAAAAATTCGTTTATGTCTCGTTATTCCTTATCAAGAATTTTTCTCGAACAACTACAGTAAACCATTGTACTAAAATCAGACAAAAATAGTTTTAGGTTTTCTTTCGAACAAAGCTGTTTTGTGATACAATTGACAAAAAAGAGAACAAAGAGGGATGTATGACAGCAAATCAATCACTAAAACCTGTTACAACAAAAATAAACGAAAAAGGAAATATCGAAATAGGAGGCTGCGACCTTGTTGAACTGGCTGACAAATACGGTACGCCGCTTTATGTCTATGACGAACAGACTATAAGAACTATAGCAAACGAATATAAACAGGCTTTCAGTGCATACAAAAACATTAATATGCTTTATGCCTCAAAAGCTTTTATGACAAAAGCAATCGCAAAAATTATGGACTCAGAAGGGTTTGGTTTTGATTTGGTATCCGGAGGAGAAATTTATACCGTTTACAGTGCGGGAATAGACCTTTCCAAAAGTCTTTTTAACGGAAATAACAAATCCTATGAAGAGCTTGAAATGGCTGTAGAGCTGGGTATTGGAAAAATCTCAGTGGACAATTTTCTTGAACTTGCTCTTTTAAACAACGTTGCAAAATCAAAGAACAATACTGTTGAAATACTTTTAAGAGTAACCCCGGGTATTGAATGCCATACGCATGAATATATCCAGACCGGACATCTGGATTCAAAATTCGGCTTTGACCTTTCTCAAGTTAATGAAGCTGTAGAGCTGATTTTAGACGAATATAGAAATCTCAAACTCGTCGGAGTGCATGCACATATCGGCTCACAGATTTTTGAAACGCAGATATATTACGACGAAGTAGAAGTCTTACTAAAAGAAATTTCAATAATTCAGGAAAAATATAATATAAAACTTGAACACATAAACCTTGGCGGAGGATTGGGAATAAAATACACTGATTCAGACTGCCCGCCTTCAGTAAATGAAATTGCGGACAAAATTCTC
Source organism: Candidatus Gastranaerophilales bacterium (assembly GCA_944322755.1). Classification (GTDB taxonomy): domain Bacteria; phylum Cyanobacteriota; class Vampirovibrionia; order Gastranaerophilales; family Gastranaerophilaceae; genus CALUPY01. The sequence continues at coordinate 25,076 of CALUPY010000017.1, forward strand.
TCAAGCGTTCATGAAAATTCTAAAAAATACGGAATACAAGAACCGCATATATATATAGAACCCGGAAGAAGCATAGTCGGAACGGCTGGCGTTTCGCTCTATACTGTAGGAAGTTCAAAACAGGTTCCTAAAGGCAAAAAATATGTTGCGGTAGACGGAGGTATGGCAGACAATCCCCGTCCGAGTTTATATCAGGCAGTTTACACTGCAGATGCTGCTAACAAACCTGATGCAGAACGTTCCGAAAAGGTCACAATTGCCGGCAGGTTCTGTGAATCAGGTGATATTTTGATAAAAGATATTGACCTTCCTCCATTAGAAGAAGGCGATGTTCTATGTATTTACAACACCGGCGCTTACGGATATTCAATGTCGAGCAACTACAACAGAGTGCTAAAACCTGCTGCGGTACTTGTAAATAACTCACAATCTGATATTATAATAGATAGAGAAAGTTATGAACATCTTGTGTCATTAGACAGAATACCTGACAGGCTAAAATAATATAAAAACAAAAGGATTTACGGTGATAGGAGAAATAAAAGATATTTTAATATCTCAACTGCAAACGATTAACTGGTCGTTCACTTTGACGAACGTTACTGAAGTTTTTGTTATCTTCCTGATTCTTTTTGTTATTTACAAAAAATTCATTAAAGGTACGCAGTCAGAAAAACTTGTAAAAGGCATATTCATTCTGCTTTTAACATGGTTGTTCAGTGAATTTTTAATAAAAATAAACCTTCAGATACTCGGTGTATTTTTAAGAACAATGATAAATATCATAATGTTCGGAGCCGTAATTATTTTTCAGCCGGAAATCAGAAAATTTCTCGGATATCTTGGCCAATCAAACTTTTTTAACAATAATTTTTTCAACAAAAAAGAAACCAAACACATTGAAAAAGTTAATGTAATAAAAGAGCTCATAGAATCTGTTAAATATCTTTCTAAAACCAAAACAGGTGCATTAATGGTGCTTGAGCGTTCTGATGAGGCAAATACGTATTCGGATGTCGGCACATTGATAGACGGACTGCTTTCAACGGAACTCATTTTGACTTTATTTCACCCCAACACCCCGCTCCATGACGGCGCTGTTGTTATATCCGGAGAAAAAATCAAATCTGCTGGCGTGCTCCTTCCACTGACAGAAGATCCGAAGCTAAGCTGGAAATACGGAACCCGCCACAGAGCCGCTATCGGAATGAGTGAGGTTTCTGATTCTGCATGTCTTGTCGTTTCTGAGGAAACAGGAGACGTATCAATTGCACTGGACGGAACACTAAAAAAATATGAAGATATTACACTGTTAAAGCATGATTTGGAAATTCTGCTCGGGTATTCAGATGAAGAAGAAGAGCAGGAAAACAGAACTGTTTTTAATTTTATAAAAATCAAAACAAAAAAACAAAACACACAAAACGACAAGCTGGCAAAATGAATCCTATTGAATTTATCTCAAAAAATAAAATATACGCTGTTGTCAGAGGAGAAAACCCCGACCACGTAATAGAAATAGCAGAGGCAATAATACAAGGGGGAATTAAAGCAATAGAAGTTACTGTTGAAAAAGGTGCGCTTCTTCCCGCAGTAAAAGAGCTTTCAAGACATAAGGATATTGTTGTTACTGCAGGAGGAATTATCACAGCCAAAAGAGCACAGGAGGCAATAGACAACGGCGCACAGATTATAGTATCACCGGTTTTGCAAAACGGACTGATTAAATACTGTGTCGGGGCAGGTGTTCCTCATATTGCTACGGTAACAACACAAAATGAAGCATATATGGCGTGGAGAGCCAGAATCCCCTTAATAAAAATATCACCGGCAAAATCTATGGGACAGGTGACATATCTTGAGGATTTGTTAAGACCGATGCCGTTTTTAAACCTTATGCCGGCAGGCGGAATTACCCAAGAAACGTTTGTTGACTATTTAAAAGCCGGTGCAGCAGCTGTTGCTCTAGGCAGATGCCTCTACAAAGACATTCCTCTGGATGAAACAAAACGCCGTGCTTCACTCGCAGTAGAGAATCTTAAAAATATTTAATTTCTGCTTTGCTCTCCGGCCGGTGCAAATGCAATAATATATTCGTCGCAGATACACATTTTGTCGTGATGAATCGGTTCGTTTTCTTTGTCATGGTAGACCAAATCTACATTTTCGAGCACAACAACATCTTCTGCATCAGCTTTTTCATCGAGACATCCGCAAGCACAAAACTTTGGGGTACAGATGTTTATACGTTTTTTACAGTCACAACCAAGGCTCTTTTTAATTTTATCTCTTTTTCCGAACATAATATCCTCCGTTTTTATTAAAGTAATGCAGGTTAATGAAAAAAACATTGCTCATTTGACTTATATCAAAATTTAATATACTGATTGCAAAATTGTTACAAATATAATGTTCATCATATAATATTCATTCATTTGTAATATAATAAATTATCAGACAGTATTTTAGGGATATCAATCAATGGAAAATATAGCAACTAATATATGGGACGGCTGGAAGCTGGCAATAGATGTAAAAAACGTACTCAATTCTTCAAAAAATGTAATCGTTGCCGATTCAAGAGATGAACTTGTTGACCTTTCAGTCGGAGGAAAAGGTAATTTAACATTTCACGTTGCATATGAAACTGAAGGACACGGAACCGTTGTCGAAGCTGATGTAATCCGCTGCAAAAACGGTATCGCTGTAAATTATAAAGATCCATATATGAGACGCCGCGACCCTGACTGTATGGTTGTTAATAATATTGCAATGACCGATAAAGAGCGTTTCGAAGACAGGTTTAACAAACCTTTTGAGAATGTCAGAAAAGAAACTCTTGATTGGCTTGCAAAAAATGAACTGATTCTGGTTCCTTTTATGGCAGGCGGTGCAAAGTACGGATATCCTGCTCTGATGATTGCCCCTAAAAATGCAGCATTTTTTGCAATGAGTGTATATGACCTGCAGGAGGCAATTTCTCCGGACAAACTGGACAGACATTTTGAACCACGAGCCATTATATATGTAGCTCCTCCGTTCAGACATACGCATTTTAACGGAAAACAGATTGTTGTACACAATCAGCAAAACACAGTCCATGAAGTATTTTCATACAATCTCTATCCGGGACCAAGTGCCAAAAAAGGTGTTTATGGTGTATTGCTTGCACTAGGTTTGAAAGAAGCTTTTGTAACCGTACATGCCTCGACAGTAAACATAATTACCCCCTATGATAATGACGTAAGCATACTCCATGAAGGAGCATCAGGAAGCGGAAAAAGCGAGATGCTGGAATACGCACACCGTGAAGAAGACGGAAGACTTTTACTCGGACGTAATGTAGTAACAGGAGATGAAAAATATCTGCCTCCGCTTCAGGGTTGTAAATTACAGCCGGTAACAGACGATATGGCACTTTGCCACACAGGGTTTCAGAAAGACAACGGAAGACTTGCTGTTATGGACGCGGAAAAATCCTGGTTTGTCAGAATTGACCATATCAAAAAATACGGAACAGATCCACATCTTGAAGAAGTTACGCTTCATCCGAAAGAGCCTTTGATATTTTTCAATCTTGAAGCTCATCCCGGCGCAACATGCCTGATATGGGAACATACAGAAGATGCGCCCGGAAAAAGATGCCCGAACCCTAGAATCATTATCCCGAGAAACCAGATGAAAAATATTATGGACGGGCCTGTTGAAATTGATTACAGAAGTTTCGGGTTGAGAACACCTCCTTGCACAAAAGAAAATCCATCATATGGAATTTTTGGTATGCTTCATATCCTTCCGCCTGCACTGGCATGGTTGTGGAGGCTGGTTGCTCCGAGAGGTTTTGCAAATCCCAGTATCACCAGTGCAAAAGACAATCCAAATGCCTTACAAAGTGAAGGTGTCGGTTCGTTCTGGCCTTTTGCAACAGGAAAACGGGTTGACCTTGCGAATATTCTTCTCGAACAGTTTATGAAAACCACAAAAACCAGAAACATTCTTATTCCGAACCAGCATATCGGTTCCTGGGAAGTAGGATTTATGGCAGAATGGGTAACAAGGGAATATCTGGCAAGAAGAGGACAGGCTTCTTTCAAAAAGCTCAACTTACGTCCGGCCAGACATCCGCTTGCCGGCTACATACCAGGCAACATTCATGTTGAGGGAAGCGCTATTTCTCAGAAATTCTTAGATGTAAGCAATCAGCCGGAAGTAGGTATTGAAGGATACGACAAGGGTGCAAAAATGCTAGAAGAATTTTTCAAACAGGAATTGCAGCTTTATCTGAAATCCGACCTGCATCCGTTAGGAAAGGCAATAATACTCTGTTGTATGGACAATGGAACAGTGAGTGATTACGAAAAACTGATACCAGGTATTTACTAAAATGAAAATATATTCCATCCCTATTTTTACTAAATACATTAACGAAAAATCAGAAATAAACCGGAATGAGAAAACGCAGCAGAAAACTGCCGCACATTCCGGTTATGCATACTTATCTTATCCTGCTAATTACTATGTAAACTTCAAATCTGCGCCTGAAAAAAGTGCAGCGCATTACGGATATTTAGATTATTTGGATACTTTTTTTGAAGAAAACGAAAACAGACCACTCAAAGAGGTAATCAATGACGTTGATATTTTTGAACCAATATCATATTCGCGTGTTTTAGATTATGAGGTATCCAAACTTATTGCAAACACAATTAAAAACATAAAACCGGAGATAATCGATAAAAAGTTTTTGAAAAATATCATTAATGCGGGGTTAGAAGCAATAAATTCTTCCGAAAACAGTGATGAAGTTATTCAAAGTATGAAAAACAGGTATATTATTTACCATGAAAATAATATTAATATTAATTATGAATATCTTGAAAAAGAAAAATTATTAAGCAAAATAGCCTCTGTTTTGAATCCTGCAAAAATACCAGGTTGTGAACCGGGATGTAATTTTGATACACAAAAAAGAGCTTTTACTAAAGCTGCAAATCTTTATCTGAAAGAACACTATAAATTTTCGGTGCTTAATGAAAAAGTCTATAACAAAATCAAAGATAGAATAAATGAATTCGAACCACTAAAAGACTATGATAAAAAAATGCAAGCTGTTAAGGCAGAAGAGATTAAAAATAACAATCCATCTGCTGATAGATATGCAGAAGAAATATATAATGACGTGATAGAAAAACATATTCCGCCGTTTGAAAATGAAAAATTTTATGATTACCATTCAAAAAATATGGAAAAACTTGATTTACAGCTTGAAAAATTATATGAGGATAAATTTGCAAGGATTTATACAGACGCATTTAATAAATCAGGAATAGATGAAAAGCATAAAATTTTGCTTGTAGACCCCGGTGTTGCTTTTAATATAGAAAAACTGGCTGAATTTGTTAACAAAAATCAAATTGATACAAAAAAACTTAAACCAATTGAATTAAGACAAAAATTTTCTGATTATCTCGGAACTGAAACAATATATCGAGGGATTCAGGCTAACGATATTTCACCAGAAGAACTTGCTGAAAAAATCAGGCACAGCGGAAATTATGCTCCTGCCTTCCGAAATAAAGATAAGGCTATCAGAAATATAAAATATTATCTTGATTTAAAGCAGGATGTTGAAGACAGCCACTGGGACAGAATAATTGCCAAAATAAAACGCTATGACAAACAAAGCGAGTATTTGTCAGTATCTTCCGAATATGACATTGCCGCATCTGTTCCAAAAGATTATGACGAAGAAAAATCTGTGGTTATTGAAGCACAGGTTCCGGTATTATCTCTGCTTAAACAGAAAAATGAATACGAAAATATGCAGACAAGCCGTATGTACGATACTCTTTATGTCGGAGACAACAGATATGATTATGAGCATGACCAGGAAAGAATAGAGGCGTTTATTCCCTTTTATATACCGCCAAAGGATATGAAAGTCACAATAGATACCAAGACTCCGATATTCAGATGGCTTGGCTAGAACATACTGATTCAATTATTTCTGATACAGCAAAAGATTTATTTAACGTATAGAAATGCAGTCCCGGAAGTCCACTCTCAATCAGTTCTCTGCACTGATTCATCGCAAAATCAATACCGCATTTCTTTACATAATCGCTGTCATCTTTGTGTTTTTCTAAGGCTGATAGAAATTTTTCGGGAATACTAACCCTGCAAAGTGAAGTCATTTTAGCTAGTTGTTTATAACCGGTAACGGGGAGTATTCCGGGAACAATAGGCACACTGATACCTGCGTGTGTACATTTTTCAACGAATTGAAAATACTTTTCATTCTCGAAAAACAACTGAGTATAAATCACATCAGCACCTTTGTCAGTTTTAAGTTTCAGGTATTCTATGTCTTTTTGAAGACTATCAGCCTCTGCGTGTCCTTCCGGATAACCGGCTGCTGCTACAGACAGACTGCTTTCTTGTTTTATAAACTCAATCAAGTCAGATGCATGTAAAAAATCATGGCAGATTGTGCCATCTTTTGGCAAGTCACCTCTAAGCGCAAGAATGTTCTCCACACCGGCTGTTTCCATTGCCTGTAAATAATTTTTTATAGTCTCTCTGCTGGTTGATACACAAGTAAAATGAGGCATAGGAGTAATTTTTAGTTCATTTTTTACACGGCAGACAATTTCTTCTGATTTTCCTCTGGTGCTTCCGCCAGCTCCGTATGTAACAGATACAAGAGAAGGATGGTAACGTCTTAGAACTTCCAATTCACTCATAAGCTTTTCCAGCTTTTCTCCGTTAGCGTCATCCTTTGGTGGAAAGACTTCAAAAGATATTACAATTTCTGTTTGTTCATAAATTTTTTTTAGATTCATTAAAATGCCCTTACTTGTATTAACTATTGATTGCAAAATAAATTTCTTTCAGCCGCTTTTTGCTTACATGTGTATACAGCTGAGTTGTGGAAACATCGCTGTGTCCGAGAAGCTCCTGTACGACCCTCAAATCAGCTCCGTTTTCCAGCATATGAGTTGCGAAACTATGCCTCAAAGTATGCGGTGATATATGTTTTGCCAGATGCTCTCCCTGTGCTCTGATAAAAACATAGACATCCTGCCTGCTTATTACGCTTCCGTTTTCTTTAACCAGAAGTTTTTTTTCATTAGATTTACACCTTTTTAAATATAATTCACGGTGTTTCAAATAAATTTTTAATGCGTGTTTAGCTTTATCGCCGATTGGGATAATACGTTCTTTTGAACCCTTCCCGAAACATCTCAGATATTTTGCATTCAAATCAATATCTGATACTTTCAGATTTACAAGCTCTGACACCCTTAAACCTGCGCCATACAAAAGCTCCATTATAACCTTTTCCAGAAAATTCAAATGGTTATGTAAAATATCCTCTATGTCAGAAACAGAAATAACTTTTGGCAGACGTTTGCTAAGTTTAGGCTGTTCTATACTGAGAGTAGGATCCTGGCTTATTTTTTCATTTGCAAAAAGCCATTTGAAAAAGCCGCGCAATGATGCTATCTTCCTGGTTATAGAAGCCGGTGTATATTTTTGGTCATACAAATTTTTTATATAATAATTTATATGATTGCGTTTTACACTGTTAGGTGTGTCTATCAAATAACTCTGTAAAAAATTAGCAAAATAATATAAATCACGTCTATACGCCTGTATCGTATTAGGCGACAATCCGCGTTCAATCTCAAGAGATTCTAAATACTCTGCTATATTTTGTAGTAGCATAAAGCTATTTTACATCTTTTGGCATAACAGGGCAATGTCATTTCAAACAAAAAGACGATATATAGAGTCAAAAAATAAAATATAATTATTAAAAATTTATTTGTGGAGGAAGGAATTTGATTAACAGCATTTCTTTGCTGAAAGACTCTATGGAATATATCAGCAAAAACGACTCTGTTCAAAATACGGATTTTGATAAAGAATTACAGAATACTTTAAACAGTATGAATATTCTTGATGATACATCAGAAAATATATTATCCCCTCCCGCTTCAAATATTCAGGAATTATTATTTGAAATGAATTTGAGAACTTCTTTTTCTCCTGATTCAAAAGTAAATCCGGTTCAAACGCCTCTTGATCTTGTCGGATTACAGGATTTTTGTATTTCCATGGCAGAAAAAAACAACAACTATAGTGCTGAGTATTTGGATGAACTTATAAAAAATTATCTGGATAAATTTTTATATAAGCGTTTTTAGACGGGATTTCTATCTTATTATTTAAGACAAACATTTTATTCAAACAGTTGAATGTTTTGATTAAATGCGTTATAATAAATTTAGACTAATGTATTTTAAAATACTAGGTCTGTCATAGGCGGGGAAATCCCCGCTATTTCTATATAGGGGATAAATGAGCGAATTAGGAATATTTATAGATGAATCTGGAATTTTTGAAACAAATCATTCTCAAAAAAATAATTTAAAAGATTTGTATATTGTTTCATTCCTGTTTCATAATAAATCTATGCCTATCGATGAAGATATAAAAAATTTTGAAAAATTTTTAGTTGAAAATGGATTTGATACACAATTTCCTATACATACAATGCCCTTAATCAGACAGCAAAAACCTTACTCTGATTTAGACGGTAATACGAGAAGAAAACTATTTAAACACTTATTTCAATTTATGCGAAAACTCAAGTTAAAGCATAAAACATTTGTATGTGATAAAAGTTACTGTACAAGCAAACAAGCGATAAAACAAAAATTAGAACTTTACATAAAACAAATAATAACAGATAACTATATTTATTTTAATAAGTTTGATGAAATTGTTATATATTATGATACAGGACAAAATTATTTAACAAAGATATTGCATAATGCTTTTTCTTCAAATTTACATAATTACAGGTTTAAAGAAGATGTTTTTCAAGGGAAATACAGACTTTTGCAATGTGCTGATATGGTTTGTTCTCTTGAGTTAATAAAACAAAGAAAACAAAATAACGAATATATAAAAGCAATAGATAAATTTTTCATATCAGGAAATAAATTTAATAAAAATTATAGTAAGGCTTATAATGAGTTGGAATTATGAAAAATACAGTCTCGTACACTTTTTGTAAATTTTTCGTCTTGTTATTCATTACCTACTGACAAAAACTCGCATCTCCGATATCAGTGCATTTTGCGCTGTAGTATTCAGGTTCAGACTCAAGCTTTCTAACCCTTGTATAATTCAGTGAATTATATCTGTAAGGAGTAATACTCATATTCTGTCTGCGACTATTATAATACTGTGCAGCCGTCGATGCTGCAGAATTGCGCATATACCGGTTTCTTTCATATTCTACTGAGCTGTAATTATATCTTCCTGTTTCATCAAACATTGAATATGCAAAAACCAATTCTCCATACAATAAACAGCATCCGAGAATAACAACCTGAAATATCTTCATATAAACACCTCTTGCAAAATGATAACAGTTTTATACATCTTTGTCATCAGGTGCATACAGGACTTCTGCCCAGTGGTGTAATCTGTCAGCAAGATTTTGGACTGATTCTATGCTTTTGCCTTCATTTAGTGCTTTTGAAATTACAGCACGTTCAAGAAGCTCGGGCACATTCATTGCTATATGCTGCCACCATGTCGGATCTTTTTTGTCATCATGTTTTGCACGCTGGAGTGTCTTGTAAAATTCATCTTTATAATTAAGCGGGAGTCTGAGTTTCCAGTTTCTCGCGTCATTCGTGCCGGAATAATTGTATCTGTCAGGCAGACCAAAGAAATCCATAAATGTAACTTGTATATTTTTGCCGAATCTGAAAAGCTCCTGCCATTTTACAAGTGTTCTTAAATCTGTATTGTGCGCCATTTTGTTAATAAGAAAATCTCTGGAGTCTTCCCATTTTATTCCCTTTGTCTCATCTGAATTTTCTGGAAGATCTGGATACAGTGTTCCTATTAAATATAAAGGATCCATTACGCTGTTTTTCTTCTCCTGAAAGAAATTATTAGTCAGAAGTTTTCCCGTATGTTCGTCATCATGGCTTTGTATGAGGAAAGTATTGTCAGGAACAGACTTCGCTTCATCCTGACCTTTGTATGATTTTAGAGAGGACATGCCAGGAATAATTTCTCGTGTATCGCCCTGAGGTCTGGTGTTATTGTTTCCGTAGCATACTTCATTAAATACATCTGTCGGACAGCCCAGATTTTCCCACGCTAAATCAGAAGGTTTGAGACCTTTTTCTTTTATAACAGGCATAAGAATTTCGTGAATAAGACGTTTGTAATTGCCGTTGGGATCGATATTGGGCATATGCGCAATATCATCATTGATTTTTCGCTGCATTTCTTTCTGATCCCAGCTCCAGAAATCTTCGATTTTGTATGCGTTTGGTTTGCCGAACATACTGACATTTGCACCATGGGCAATTGTATGAACTATTCTGTCACCATCTTTTATTATTTCTACTCTGTTTTTGTCGTACACCCACGGGTCGACGAGCCCAAGAACATGGTCAATTCTGATACTTTGATGATTTTCCAGCAGAGAACGGAATTTATCCTGAATCAGTTTTCCGCCTATACCTATCGTTCCATCAGGGTTAAATAATTTATCAGGAGCGACAAATGCAATATCCCACAACTGATTATTGCCCCAGGAAGAATACTGGATAGCCCCGCCCTCTCCACCATATGGACAGCCTATTCTGTAATTTTTCAAAAATGCATCCTGATTTGCCCATATATCTCTTGCTGAAAAGCCGATTATAGCATCGGATTTATATTTCAATTTTCCGGGGGTTTGCGCAAACTCCTTTTCCTGCTTTTTCACAATAAACTGTTTAAATGCATAAAGCTCCATATCTCTGTTATATTTTTGAATAAGCTCATCCCTGCGGTTAAGAGCTTTTTCATGCATAGGACTTTTTTCATCTTTTATGTATGTGATTAAATTGTCATCCAGATTGTTCCATTCATCGAAATGGTCAGAACCGTTTACTTTCGTCAAAACATCAAACAGAGCATCAGTTTCAAGCCAGCTTTTTTCATCTTTTTTAAACTTTGCAAAATCAATTAACAAATTTACACTGTCATCATTACCGGCTTTTGCCTGAGAAAGCATATTGTCATATGCACGCTCAAAAAGATAGTCATATGCATCAAATGCAGAATCGAACAAGGTTTCTTTTGATTTATTGATATATTCACTGTCGGTAAACTCTTCTATATCACTGAGTTTCAAAATTTTTCCATACTCAGGAGATGTCAATTTTTCCATATCAGTAAAAAGATAGTTTCTGGAATGTATTGAAGAAATGTAAGGTGAGAAATCGTCTCGCTGTATAAGCCCTGGAGGTCCGAGCTGAATTGAATCAAATCCATGCAGTTTTAGAAGTCTATTTACTTCTCGGGCTTTTTTATTCATGGGTGAACCAATAAATAAATCCGTTTTGGACACCGGAAAAGACGAACCATGCATAATAAGTGCCAAATCCTTTATGCCAAGATATTTTTTACCCTCCTGAATGTCATTATAAAAGTCTTTTTCTTCTTCGGGTTTTGGAGCTCTTTTGAACGTTACATTCGAAAACGTGTTAACTGCAGAAATTCTCATCCTCTTACGATCCCTTTTCTAGCACTAAAATCTATAAATTACTCTATTTTTTCAGAAAACAACTGTCACAATTTTAGTAAATAAATGCTTCTTATGCAACTATTTTTCTCATTCTTAATATTTGCAAATATCAAACAATATTTTTATCACGATATAAAGATTTTATTAAAATTTATCTAATTTTATTGACATAATGCGTTGAAAAAAATATGCTAGAAAAGCAAAGTGTTTGGAGAGATTAAGAAATAGCCGATGTGTAGAATAGGTGCCATCAAATCAAAAAAATATTTTCATCCGGTAAAAACGCTCGAACTTATGCGTTCACAGCAAAAGGGGCATGACAATTCGGGTTTTGCTTTCGTAATGCAGGATTTAGGCGGAATTTTTGAAGGATATAAAGATTTACCCACTCTGTCTATGGCATGTACAAACGATGGTATGCATATTGCTGAGGATATTTTGCATTCAATCGGATTTGTCAGGGTAATGCAATGGACACCGGATATTCATCCTGATATCGAGGGGTTAAATATAAAACCTATGCCGAATTATGTTTTTGAGGTGTTTAATTATCCCCGTTCGTACAAATATGCACCACAGTCAGAAAAAGAAGATTTGCTGATAGATACAAGGCTGAAACTCAGAAAGGCACTTGAAGAAGCTGATGAAGGATATGTATATTCCTTCTGGCCGGATGTTTTGACCTTGAAAGAAATCGGCGACCCGAGAGATATCGGTACATATTTTGGTTTGTGGGAAGAAAACTCTGACTTTACGGCAAAAATTATTACAGCCCAGTGCCGACAGAATACAAACTATGACATTGTACGATATGCTGCTCATCCTTTCTTTTTACAGGGCTATACAGCTCTTGTAAACGGAGAAAATACTTTTTATGAAAAGAATAAGCTTTTTCAGCAGAGCCTTTATAAAGGGTATATAGGCTTTGAAAGTGATTCACAGTGCTTTTTGTACACACTGCATTATATAAATAAAATATTGAAATGGCCGCTCAAGTATTTTAAACATGTAATTACTCCGCTGCCATATGATGAAATTACAGAGAGGGCAGACAGAGATATTTTGTTGAAAATAAAAGCCTCATTAGCTCATCTTGAAATCAACGGGCCTAACGCAATGATAGGCGTTACTCCTGACGGTACACTGTTTACGGTCTGCGATTCCAAAAAACTGAGACCGGTTGTTGTAGGCGGTGATGATGATACGGTTATTATTACGTCAGAAGTCACCGGTATAAATGAAGTTATTCCGAACCGTGATATCTCTTGTGATATTTATCCAAATGAGCGGGAAATGGTTGTTATAGACAATAATTTGAATATTGAAAGGTGGCAACAATAGATACACGTATTGTAAAAACAAATGACATATCAAAAGACGACTTGATGTGGCAGATAGAATATAATCCTCAGAGGTGCACACTCTGCGGAAAATGTGCTGCTGCCTGTACATTTAACGCTATAAAGCCTGACGTTGAAAGACGAAGAAAGGTATACAGCGAAGGTTCAGAGCCGAAACCGAATGTAAAATGGATAACAGAGCCTGTTATAAAACAGATTGTCAGAACAAATAAAAATTGTGTCGGCTGCGGCATGTGCGCAAAAGTTTGTCCGAATGAGGCGATTAAGCCTGTTTATAATGATAAACACCGTATGAATGTAAAATACAGAGCCGAAAATGCGGATTCTCCCAAAAGAGGCGGCCGCACAAACCTCCATACGGAAGGCCGCACGCTTGATAAAATAAAAATCGGACGAATTTCCCAGATGACTGACCCGTCTTTGGATGCACAAAGACATACGTTTGACCTGCTTGCGCCGTTTGGACGGGTGCTTCCTCCGGAACAGCTTCCTTTCGTGGTAAAAGACGGTGAGCTTAAAATCTCGCAAAACGGGCCCCAAACAAGATGGATATATCCGATTATAATAGGTGATATGTCAATCGGTGCTTTGTCTACGAGAATGTGGGAGGCTGTTGCGATTGCTACTGCATATTTAAATGAAGTTGTCGGACTTCCTGTCAGAATGTGCAGCGGTGAAGGCGGAATGCCTTTAAAACTCCTAAAATCAAGATATTTAAAATACATGATTTTACAGATTGCATCAGGTCATTTTGGCTGGGACAGAATTATAAATACAATGCCGGAAATGATTGAAGATCCGGCCGGTATTCTTATAAAAATTGGACAGGGCGCAAAACCAGGCGACGGCGGACTGTTGCTTGCAAAAAAAGTTGTGCGTCATATTCAGGAAATCAGAGGCGTTCCAAAATCGGACTTGTTGTCTCCTCCTAATCATCAGGGGTTGTATTCCATTGAAGAAAGCGTTCAGAAGATGTTTCTTTCGATGAACTCAGCTTTTAAATTCAGAGTACCTGTGGCAATTAAAGTTGCAGCTTCAACTACCAGCGTAAGCGTCTACAACAATCTGCTGCGCGACCCTTATAATATTGTCGGCGGATTTTTCTTAGACGGTATTGCTGGCGGAACAGGAGCTGCGCATGAAGTGTCTCTTGACCATACCGGTCATCCTATTGTATCAAGGCTTCGTGACTGTTATCTTGCTGCAGTTCATCAGGGCAAACAGGGACAAATCCCGCTCTGGGCTGCCGGAGGTATAGGAATGAACGGAACGCTTGCTGCGGATGCGTTTAAAATGATATGTCTCGGTGCAAACGGTGTATTCACCGGTAAATTGATACTTCAAATAGCAGGCTGTGTAGGCAATGACTACGGAAAATGCAATGCCTGCAATACAGGTTTGTGTCCTGTCGGCATAACCACCCAGAACAGAACGCTTGTGGACAGGCTGGATGTTGATAAAGTTGCCGAAAATATTGTGAACTATTTTATTGCGACTAATACCGAATTGAAAAAGCTTATGGCACCTATCGGAAATAGTTCTCTGCCGGTCGGTCGTTCGGACGCACTTGTCACTGTTGACAAAAATGTTGCAACAAGACTTGAAATTCAGCATGTCTGCTAGGAATTAAATATGAGTAATAAATTTATAATAAACAGTTTAATGGACAACAAAAGGCTCTCAACACAGGAGCTTCTGCAGCTTATTTATGAAAAAATAAATGAAGGATTTACGGAATTTGAGATAACAGCGTCCGGACAGCACAATATTGGCGGGCCATTGTGGACAAATGACGGTTCTCCTCTGGAATTTGATGTAAAAAATCCCGGTCAGCGTGTAGGTTCTATGGGAATGCCCGGTACAAAGATTGTTGTGGAAGGTTCTGCGCCTGCAGATGTCGGCTGGTTGAATTCCGGTGCTGAAATTATAGTAAAAGGAGACGGCGGAGACACTACTGCTCACTGCGCCGCAAGCGGAAAAATTTATATAGGCGGACGTGTAGGAGCACGTTCCGGCGCATTAATGAAACATGACCCGAAATATCCGGCACCGGAGTTCTGGGTTTTAAAAAACACCGGTTCTTTTTCGTTTGAGTTTATGGGCGGCGGTACGGCTGTTGTTTGCGGTGCGGGCTGCGAAAATTTGGAATCTGTGCTAGGAAGCCGTTCATGTGTCGGTATGGTCGGAGGCACTATTTATTTCAGGGGTAAAGTAAAAGACCTGTCATCCGATGTGTATATTGTTGATTTAGATGACAATGACAAGCAGTTCCTTTTTGACGGGCTTGTTGATTTTCTTGAAAAAATAGACAGAACGGATTTGCTGGATAGTCTTTCAGATTTTTCCCAATGGATGAAAATAGTTGCAAAATCTTATGACGAAAGAAAATCAAATCATCTTATTCCCATAAAAGATTTCAGAAAAAACAACTGGGTTGAGGGCGGTATATTTTCAGATGTATATGAAGACGATTTTGAAGTTGCGCCGATTGTTGCAAAAGGTGTGCACCGTCTGAGATATCCGGTCTGGGAAAATTCAGCAATGACTGCTCCGTGTGAAAACCATTGTCCTATCGGTATTCCCACACAAAAAAGAATAGATTTGATTAGAAAAGGAAAACTTAAAGAGGCGATTGAGCTGGTCTTTAACTATAGTCCGTTTCCTGCGTCGGTTTGCGGAAAATTGTGTCCTAATTTGTGTATGGAAGAATGCAGCAGAGGATATGTCGACGAACATATAAAAGTTTCTGATTTAGGCATAATGAGCCGTGATGTGATTGCACCGTCTTTTCCTACCACAAAAGCAGAAAAAGTTGCGGTAATCGGTGCCGGTGCAGCAGGGCTTGCGGCTGCATGGCAATTAAAAATGAGGGGATACAGTGTACAGGTATTTGATGAGGATACGGAAATCGGAGGAAAACTCCGTCAGGTTATACCCGTTGAAAGGCTACCTAAAGAATATCTCGACAAGGAACTCGGCAGATTAAAAACCTCCGGTATAAATTTTACACTCGGACATCGTGTTGATGCTGAAGCATTCGGTAAAATAAACGAATATTTCGATGCTGTTATTATTGCCTGCGGTGCACACAACCCTGTTGTTATTCCGTTTGAAGGGAACGAAAAGCTGGTTAAAGGACTGGAGTTTTTAAAACGGATTAACAGAGGTGAGCATCCTGAAATCGGGAAGCGTGTAGTAATAATCGGAGCAGGAAATGCAGCAATGGATGTTGTTACAGGCGCATACAAAATGGGAGCAGAGCATGTAACTGCAATAGATATTCAAAAACCGGCGGCGTTTGATAAAGAAATTGAACACGCAAAATCACTGGGTGCTAAGATTTTATATCCCTGCTTTACTGAAAAAGTTACTGATGATGGCGTCTATTTAAAAGACGGAAGATTTTTGCCCGCCGATACCGTAATAATTTCAATAGGCGACAGACCGGACTTTGGATTTTTAAATCCCGAATATTTAGATGAGCGTGGTTTTGTAAAACTTGATGAATACAAAAGAAGTGAAATAAATCCAAAGGTTTTCCTTGCCGGAGATGCTATAAAACAGGGTCTTTTTACAAATGCAATTGCAGAAGGCAATCATGCGGCAGAAAATGTAGTACACATGTTTAAAGGGGAGTCATTGGATACATTTACAAAAGCCCCCCAATTACCTAGAGACAGGGTAAAAACAGAGTATTATCAGGGGCTTTCTGCTCCTGCCGTGCAAAAAACAGAAGCGTGGGATGAAAAAGACAGATGTATGAGCTGCGGATTGTGCAGGGATTGTGAATTTTGCCTGAATGCTTGTCCGGAGCAGGCAATTTCAAAATACACTGATGCAAACGGAAACACTATATATGTATCTAACGAAGAGAGATGTATCGGCTGCGGAATATGCGCAGGAGTCTGTCCGTGCGGTATATGGACAATGAAGGATAATTTTGAGAATATAGATGAGCTTGCAAGTATTTAGCTGAAATATTTAGGATTTCTGAATTATTTATGCTAATATAAAATCTATGAGTCAGGATTTTAAAAGGTCTTTATCTCTCTGGGACGCAATTTCCGTGGTCTCAGGTTCAATGATAGGCTGCGGAATATTTATTGTATCTGCAGATATTTCAAGACAGGTTCAGTCCGGTTTTCTTCTTATACTTGTATGGATACTGGCCGGTTTTATAACAATGTGCGGCGCGCTGTCTTTTGCAGAGCTTGCGGCAAATATTACAGAAGAGGGCGGTCAGTATATTTATTTAAAAAAAATCTATTCTGAAAAAATAGCTTTTCTGTACGGATGGACAACTTTTCTTGTCATACAGACAGGTACAATAGCTGCAGTCTGTGTTGCGTTTTCAAAGTTTCTCGGAATTCTTGTTCCTTTTATAAGTGCGCATAATTATTTGTTTCAAGTCGGATTTTTAAAGCTTTCAACACAGCAGGTATGCGCTCTGGCAACAGTAACTTTTCTTACATATTTAAATTCACGGGGGATAAAGCACGGCGTTATTACCCAGAATTTATTTACGGTGACAAAGGTTTTGTCTATTATCGGAATTATATTGGCAGGGCTTTTTTTCGGATTTAATATTCATACTCTACATTTAAATGCTCTCGTCCCTGCACACTTTGGTATTTCAAATATAAATATAATATTTACAGCCGTTGTTGGTGCTGTTTTTGCCTCTATAACATGGAATAATATAACATTTATTGCAGGAGAAATAAAAAATCCGTCAGTGAATATCCCGCGTGCTCTGGCTTACGGAACCGGGCTTGTTATTCTTCTGTATCTGCTTATCAATACAATTTACCTGGGAGTTTTGCCGGTTAACATGATACAAAATGCACCGGAGGATATTGTCGGTGCCCAACTGATGTCATATATTTTCGGCGCTGCAGGCAAGGATATCACAGCGCTGATTATTATGATTTCCGCATTTGGATGTGCAAACGGGATGATTCTCACCGGCTCCAGGGTATATTACAAAATGGCAAAAGACAGAGCTTTTTTCAGACCTCTTGCTGTAATAAACAGAAAAACAAAAGTTCCTGTGAATTCACTTTGGGCGCAATGCGCCTGGATTGCGCTTTTGATACTATGGGGAAATTATACGCAGCTGCTAGATTTTGTAATTTATGCTTCATTGATATTTTATTTGATTACAACAGCAGGGCTTTTTATATATCGTAAAAAGTGTGATATATCCAGATTCAAATTCAGAATAAACAATTTTTTCCCTGTGGCATTCATTATTTGCGCCGGATATGTAATAATTTGTCTTACTGTTTTTAAACCGATGTATACAGTACCTGGACTGCTTATTACTCTGGCAGGTATTCCTGTTTTTCATTTTTGGAAAAGCAAAGAATCCGTAATTACAAATAGAACAAAAGATTAATTAAAAAATCTGCAACAAGCAAATAAAAAGTACATTTTATAGCAGACTGAGTTGTTGATATTCCGACATCTTTCGCACCGCCTTTAGTCATATACCCCTGAGTTGCACAAACAAGAGTAATCAATATTCCGAAAATAAAAGCCTTTAAAAGACTTATATAAATATCTTTTGCGGAAATGAGTATCCCAATTGCATTGATAAACCGGTTCGGATGCAAATCGATTGCGAAATAAGCGACAATAATTCCTCCGACTATGCCTAAAAACTCTGCAATGATAACAACCATCGGGACAGTAGCTGCCGCAGCTATTAATCTCGGTGCGAAATAATATCCTACAGGGTCTACACCAAGAGTCTTTATTGCATCAATTTGTTCCGTAACCTGCATATTTGCAACCTGTGCACAAATTGCAGTGCCGGCACGTGCGCCGATTGCAAGAGCTGCAAATCCGGGTGCAATTTCACGAATAAGAGCAACAGCAATAAATCCTCCTACATAGCTTTCTGCGCCGCTCATAAGAAACTGCTTCGAAACCTGCAGGGTAATAACGGCAGATGCAATAAATACAATAATCAGCGATATAGACAGAGAATCATAGCTAATCATTGCAGCCTGTGAAATAGTTGAGCGGAAGTGTGAATTTCCGCTCAATATGTATTTCATTGTACGTATAAAATTTTGTACACATTTACCAAGAAAACTAATCATATATCGGTGTGCACCATTTTTTATATTTTTCTACTTTTCCTTTAACAACATCAAAGTACAGTTTTTGGAGGTCTTTTGTGTGTTCTCCAACCGAACCTGTACCTATCGGTCTGTTGTCAATTTTTGTTATCGGGCTGACTTGTGCGCCTGTACCGCAATAGAATGCTTCATCCGCAATATAAAGTTCGGTTCTGGATATTTCTCTTTCTTCTATCTCCATTCCGAGAACATCACGGGCAAGCTCGATTATTGTATTTCTGGTTACACCTACCAGAATATTGTCGGTTGTTTCAGTCGTAACAAGAGTATTTCCTTCAATAAGGAACAGATTCATTGCTGACCCTTCTGTAACAAACCCCTGCTGGGAAAGAACAATCGCATCATCAAATCCCGCAAGTCTTGCATCGCTTACGATAAGCGCAGTGTTTGCATATGAGCCGCTGACTTTTGCTCGAGGAGGAATAGCATTGTCATCTACTCTTCTCCAGTTAGAAACACAAACACTCAGTCCTTTTGAAAGATCAATGTAATCCCCCATTGCAAAAGAAAAAATAAGTACTGAGTCAGGGTTATCAATCAGACCGGGGCCAATTTTGCATGCACTTTTGAAAATTTGCGGTCTGATATAGGCATCTGTGCGGTAATTGTTCTTTTTTAACAAATCTTTAACAAGTCCGCACCATTCTTCGACAGAATATTTGGATTCCATTCGCATAATTTTACCGCTGTTTATAAGTCTTTCAAAATGTTCTTTCATTCTGAAAGCATAAAGCTGGTCTTCTTCTTTGTTGTAATATGCACGTATACCTTCAAATACAGATGTTCCGTATAAAAAGGCATGTGTTCTGACCGGAATGGAGGCGGTCGCTGCATCTACATACTTGCCGTCTAAAAATACATATTCTGTCATAAAATACTCCTTTGCTATTGCCATATCGGGATATTTTGCGGGTTCGGCAAAATCCGCTTAACCGATTAACCTTATTATCCCGATTTTTTTGCAGTTTGGCAAGAAAAATTTTGTTTTTAAAAAATTTACTTCAGAAAAACATTTATATATTTGCTTGTATACAAGTTGCAATTAAGCCGGGAATTTTGAATAATACAAATTCTTTATATAATATTAATTTGATTTTTTATTTTTATCGTTGATATAATAATAAAAGGAATTATTAGAATACAGGGGTATAAATGAAATCATACAATGTAGCTGTTCTCGGAGCAGGAATATGGGGAAAAAATCTAGTCAGAAACTTTTATAACCTGAATTATCTTCATACTGTTTGTGATATGGATGAAGAAAATTTGAATAAAGTTCGCAATGAATACAAAAATGTTAATTTAACAAAAGATTTTAACGAAGTTCTATCGAATAAAGAAATTGACGGAGTTGTTGTTGCAACCCCCAGCCATACACATTACAAAATAGTTAAAGCTGCTCTAACGGCGGGCAAACATGTCTATGTAGAAAAGCCGATAGCGACAGCAATATCAGAAGCCGAAGAATTAACAAAAATCGCAAATGACAGAAATCTTGTGCTTATGGTCGGACATTTGCTTTTGTATCATCCGGCAGTAAACAGGCTAAAAATGATTGTTGATTCAGGCGAACTCGGAACTATCAGATATGTACAAAGCGACAGGCTAAATATCAATTACTTTAAAAACGACAGAAGTGTAATGTGGGATTTGGCCCCTCATGATGTTTCAATGGTAAGCTATATTCTCGGAGAAAGACCCAGAAGAGTAGTATCTGCTGTCGGAACAAGCTCTGAGGGCAATGAAATCATGGACATTACTCATATTGATATTGAATTTGAAAGCGGAGCAATGGCTCATATTTCAGACAGCTGGATACATCCGCAGAAAAGGGTCAATCTGATGATACGAGGAACTAAAGGCAGTGCTGTTTTTGATGATACATTGAAAGAAAACAAATTGCAGGTATTCCAGAACAGTACACCGAATTCTGTAAGCAATATAGCACTTGATTATATTGAAATTGAACCGCTTAAACTGGAATGCGAACACTTTATAAAATGCATAGAACATGGACAAAAAGCCAGAAGCGACGGCGAAAACGGATGTCTTGTTGTTGGTATTCTGGAAACTGCAGAAAAAATGATGTTAGGAGACAAAAGAAAGCTTCTGGATGAACATGACTTTGCTTTATCTAGAAGTAAACAATAGGGAGTAACCGGGAGAGAGTTTATGGCAAATTTGATTACTATTATAAGAATGATTATTGCTTTTATTGCGATAGGACTTTTGTTCTTTCAAAATGCGGCTTGTTATATAACAGCGTTTATATTAACAGCTATTGCAATTTGGTTTGACGGTCTGGATGGCTACGTTGCAAGAAAGCTCAACGAAAGTTCCAGATTTGGCGCAGTATTGGACATATTGGGCGACCGTGTGGTCGAAAATATTTACTGGATAGTTTTTGCAGTTCTCGGATGGGTACCGGTCTGGGTACCGCTTGTGGTTGTAACAAGAGGCATTTTGACAGATGGAGTCAGAAGTATTGCTTTTGAGAAAGGTTATACTGCATTCGGATCAACAACAATGATGAAAACAAAACTCGGACACTTCCTTGTTGCCTCAAATTTTTCCAGAGGGAGTTATGCTGTAACAAAAGCTCTGGCTTTTGCATTGATGATTTTGTGCAATTTCCCGTTTGCAAATATAGTCTTGTTCCTTGACGGAAGCGATCCGGCTATGTCAAACGCTATTGTTCACAATTGGGAAATTTTTCACAACATTTGTATAGGCATATGTCCGTTTGCACATTTCTGTGTGTATGCAGCTGTTGCCTTCTGTGTATTGAGAGGGCTGCCTGTATTAATTGAAAGCAGAAGATTTTTTGTAGAAGATGAAAATAAAGAGTAGTTTTAACATAGTTCTGGTAGAACCGGAAATTCCCCAAAACACAGGGAACATAGTTCGTTTGTGCGCCTGTACAAACAGCAGACTCTTTCTTGTGGGTAAGCTTGGTTTTTCAATTGACAGCAGGCATTTAAAACGTGCGGGGCTTGATTACTGGGATTCAGTTGAAATCACCCGTGTTCCGACACTATCTGAACTGCAGAGCCAATATACTGAGAGTAATTTTTATTATTTAACCACTAAATCAAAAAATTTGTATACAAAAAGAACATTTAAAGACGGAGATTTTTTTGTTTTCGGGCCGGAGACAAGAGGGCTTGATGAAAATCTTTTACATAAAAATGCAGATATGGCAATAACTATCCCGATGAATGAAGGTCAAAGAAGCCTGAATCTGTCTAATTCTGTAGCAATAGTAGTATATGAGGCAATACGGCAAAATGGCTGACAAAATAACTAGAGAATACGCAGCGGCTCTGCTGCCCCAAAGACCTGAAAATTCGCACAAGGGGACATTTGGAAAAGTCTTAAATATCGCAGGTTCGCTGAATTATCAAGGTGCAGCTTATTTGTCTTCTATTGCTGCACTAAAATCCGGTGCAGGATATGTGTCATTAGCCTCAATTCAAAAGGTTGCGGACAACGTCGCTGCAAAAACGCCCGATATAACGTTTATACCTTTAAGAGATTCATACAATCAGTGTGTAGCCAGTGATGCGTTTTCTGAAATAAAAGAAATTATAAACGGATATAACATAATATCCATGGGTTCAGGACTTTCTGATAAACCGGCTGCTATAGCATTTATTGATGAAGCATTAAAATACCTGAATGAAACAAATTTTCCGGTTGTACTTGATGCAGATGCCCTGAACGCAATATCTCATCTCGGGATATTAAAGCTTCCGTCTAATTCAATAATAACGCCGCATCCAAAAGAATTGTCAAGGTTAATTGACATACCTGCAGAGGAAATCCAGAATGACCGAGTCCAATACGCAAAATTTGCCGCTCAAAAATTCGGCTCAATTGTTGTTTTAAAAGGTCATGAAACTGTTATCGTTTCAGAAGATGAAATTTTTATTAACACAACAGGAAATTCAGCTCTTGCAAAAGCAGGAAGCGGCGACGTTTTGACGGGCATGATTGCAGGTTTTGCAGCACAGGGGCTTTCATTAAAAAAGGCAGCCATACTTGGCGTATTTTTGCACGGTCTGTCAGGAGAACTTGCGTCACAAGAACTTACAGAATACAGCGTACTTGCGTCAGACATATTAAAGTATATTCCGATTGGAATAAAACAATTACTGACTGTTTAAATCAGTTCTCAGAGCTCTGGCGCCTTTTAAGTATACGTGTTTAATTTCTTCCTGTTTTTTTTCTGTATTCACAACAACAAGAACTCTAAGGCATTTTTCAAGACTACCCTCCACAGAAAGTTCATTAAAACACATCATCGGAACCCGGGCGAAATCAAGACATTCACGTGCAAACTTTGCTGGAAATGCGGATTTTAGGTCATTTGTCAGAGTAAAAATAACATGTGAAATGTCTTTTAATTCAACAGCATTATTCTTTATAATTTCAGACAGCAGTTCAATTGTAGCCTCTTTTATCATATCAGCAGTGTCCGAATCTACTGTAATAGCGCCTCTTATACCTCTTGAGAACATTCTCTTACCTCATCTGCAAATATATCACCGCATTTTATTTTTGTACCGTTTGCCCAGTCGTACGGACTCATTTCCTGCTTGCCTTCAGGTTTTATCTTTGTGATAAGAAGACTTCCGTCTTTAAGACAGAGCTCCATTCCATCTTTTGATATTTTATTAATTGAACAAATAGTCCCTTTGGGAGTACAGTGTTCAATAACTCTGGATTCAGTTACTTTTATAAGCTTTCCGTTACATTTTGTATAAGCAGTCGGCCAGCTTTTCATTGCTCGTATCTGATTATGAATTTCATCGACGCTTCTGTTCCAGTCTATTGCGCCGTCTGATTTTTGGAATTTTTTGGCAATCGTTACACCTGTTTCATCTTGTTTTTTGGGATTCAGCGTTTTTGTATAAAGCCCCTTTATTGTTTTGTAGAGCAAAAACGGCGCCTTATCGCTGATAATTTCAGACAGTTCAATATCTGTCATATTTTCTGTTATTGGAATTTTTTCCTGCTGGCAAATATCCCCGGCATCAAGGGCCAGCACAGTAATCATCGTAGTTATGCCTGTTTCTGTTTTTCCGTCATATATTGCACGCTGAATCGGATTCGCACCGCGATACTCAGGCAAAAGCGACGCATGCAGATTTATGGTCGCAAATTTCGGAATATCAAGAACCTCCTGCGTCAGAATCTGTCCAAATGCAAATGTTATAAAAAAATCAGGCTCTAATTCTTTTAACTTTTGAATAAGTTCATTATCCTTTCGAATGGACTCTGTTTGAAAAACAGGAACCGCATTTTTCAATGCACACTCTTTTACCGGCGGGGGAGTAAGTTTATTTCCTCTGCCAGATGGTCTGTCCGGCTGTGTTACTACTGCCTGGATTTGAATATCATTAAAATTCAGCAGCTTTTTAAGACTGTTTACCGCAATCAGGGGGGTTCCCATAAAAACAACTTTTATCACTTTATTACTCCTCATCTTGCGGAAGCTCAACAGGATTTTCCTGTATTTCTTTTTCAAGCTCTTCTTCCTGAATTAAACGTGACTCATCAACATGCTGCAGACCCTTTTCTTCAAGTATTTTATTGGCTTCTTCAATATTTCTGCAATGATCAATAAAAAGTATTCCGTCAAGGTGGTCAAATTCATGCTGAATTGCTCTTGCCAGAAGACAGCCGTCAGTAGCCTCTTTAACAAAGGGTTTTCCATGAATGTCTAGAGCCTTTACCATAACATTTTTATAGCGCCGTACATTAGTATAAGCCTCGGGAAAACTCAAACAGCCTTCATAACTGTTGACTGCTCCGGATTTTTTAATAATTTTAGGATTAATAAAAACTATAGGATTAAGCGGTTCATTATTCGTCGAAACATCTATAACAAAAACTCTGAGGTTTTCCCCGATTTGGGGGGCCGCAAGCCCGACTCCGTTTTTTGCGTACATTGTGTCCAAAAGGTCATGTACAAGTGTCTGTATTTTTTTCGAGATTTTTGAAACTTCTTTGGATTTTTTTCTGAGCGTTTCATCTCCATATGATATAATTTTCTTTATTGCCATATTATCACCTTTATATTTGCATTGCTTTTAATATGTCGTTTAGTTCACTGGATGTCTTTTTAACTTCACATCCCGAGTATTTTATTGCAGAATCCGGGTCTTTTAATCCGTTGCCGGTCAAAATACATACGATTTTCTTTCCTGATTCAACCAGACCGAGCTTTTTAGCTTTGATTACCCCGGCTACAGAAGCAGCACTAGCTGGTTCTGCCAGTATACCTTCTGTTGAAGCGAGAAGTTTGTACGCTTCGATTATCTGTTCGTCATTTACAAAGTTAATGATTCCGCCGGATTTGTCTCTTGCGTTTTCAGCCTGTTTCCAGCTTGCCGGATTTCCGATTCTTATTGCAGTTGCAATTGTTTCCGGCTTCAAAATACGTTCGCCTTTTACAATAGCAGCAGCTCCTTCCGCCTCAAATCCCATCATTTTGGGCAGGTGAGTCGTTTTTCTAAGAGCAAGAAATTCTTCATAACCTTTAAAATATGCCGTGATATTTCCTGCGTTTCCAACCGGTATAAAATGATAATCCGGTGCATCTCCAAGTGCCTCGCATATTTCAAATGCACCTGTTTTCTGACCTTCAATTCTGAAAGGATTAACTGAATTTACAAGAGTTACTGGATATTTTTCTGAAATTTCTATTACACGCTCAAGCGCCTCATCAAAATTTCCCTTAATAGCAATAATTTCAGCACCGTACATCATAGCCTGTGAAAGCTTTCCGAGTGCAATATATCCGTCAGGGATGAGAACAAATGTTTTCATTCCGGCTTTTGCGCCGTAGGCAGCAGCAGCAGCGCTTGTATTGCCGGTAGAAGCACAAATAATTGCTTTTGCGCCCGATTCCTTAGCTTTTGAGACAGCCATTGTCATGCCTCTGTCCTTGAAACTTCCTGTCGGGTTAGAGCCTTCATATTTCAAATATATTTCACAATCAAGACCTAGTTTCTTTGCAAGATTATCAGCTTTTATGAGCGGTGTATTACCTTCATTAAGTGTTACAACCGGTGTAGAATCAGAAACCGGAAGATACTGCCTGTATCTGTTAATCAAGCCTTGATAATGATTTTTTTCCATTTTTTACTCCATTACTCTTATTAAATTATTAATTTTTACAATATTTTTGTTCTCTTTTAATTCTTTAATTGCTTTTTGTATATTTGCTTCGAGACTTTTTTCAGTAATAACCACAATTTCTGCAGTATTCTGACTGTCAACACCTTTTTGCAGCACGCTGGAAAGGTTTATTTGTGATTTTCCGCAAATTTCTCCAATACAGCCGATTACCCCGGGAATATTAGCTGCAGTAATAGAAATGTAATATTTATTAAAGGTTTCTTCTATATGAAGCTGAACTGCATTCACTGTATGATTGCAGCGCATCATCGGAAGAGGCTTTGGACAGTCAAGATTCTGGACAATAGCAAGAATATCACCCAACACAGAGCTTGCTGTAGGCATTTCACCGGCTCCGGGTCCCGCAAACATTACCTTCCCGACCGGAGAACCTTCAAGCAGAACAGCATTAGTTACGTTGTTAATTGTGGATAGTGTATTAGTAAAAGGCACAAGCATAGGATGAACGCGGACATCTGTTTTTCCTTCATCATTTAGTGAAGCTATGGCAATAAGCTTTATTCTGTATCCCAGCTCTTTTGCAAATTTTATATCATTTGCGCTTATTTTTGTTATACCTTCTCTGTAAATTTTGCTTATATCTACTCTTTGCTGGAGTGCAATAGTTGCAAGAGTAGCAATTTTATATGCAGAATCAAAACCTTCCACATCTCCGGTGGGATCGGTTTCTGCATATCCAAGTTTTTGCGCTTCTTTTAAAACAGTCTCATACGAAACATTTTCTTCTTCCATTTTTGTCAGAATGTAATTTGTTGTTCCGTTTAAAATACCTGCAATTTTCTTTATTTTGTTTCCTGCCAAGGTCGTTTTAATCGGCATAATTATCGGAATACCGCCAGCAATAGCCGCTTCATAAAGAATTACAACATTTTTTTCATTGGCAAGTTTGAAAAGTTCTTCTCCTTTTTTGGCCAGAAGCTCTTTGTTTGCTGTGACAATATGTTTTCCGTTCATTATCGCAGTTTTTAGCAAATCATAAGCAGGCTCGGTTCCGCCTATAACCTCTACAACTATTTGAATATTCTTGTCATTTACTATCTCAAAAGGGTCATCAGTAAGTATAGATTCATCAAGTCCTTCTATATTTCTTTTTTTAGAAAGATTTTTTACGGCAATTTTTTTTATGTGAACGTCCGGAAAATCTCTGAGCACTTTCACAACCCCGCCGCCTACTGTTCCTAATCCTATTAAACCTATATTTACTTTGTTCATTCTCACCTCTGATTTTTTATTATACCAATATTAAAGCATAAAAATGTCTATGTGTTTATTGTAAAATTTTGCACATAATAATAAAATTGTTTTAAAATAGAATTATAAAAACAGGCATGGAAGCATGCCGGAGATAACAATCGGAGGAGAGCAAGATGAAAAAGCTGGTATTAATGTTAGCTGTTGCAATGTTTTTTGCGGGGATTCGCGCAAATGCCTATGACGAATATCAACAGCCAGTATCTCCATATTACACCTCCGGCGTGCAATATCTAAAATCACATCAGTACACGAATGCAATAACAGAACTCAAAAAAGCTTTACGGGAAAATCCGAATGATACATCAGCAAGAATTCAGCTGATAAATGCATATCTTGCCCGTGCCGCATATTTCAATAATCAGGCAAAGCAGTACAACAAATCCGCAAACGACTTGCGTTCAGGTCTGTTTTATATGAAATACTATTCGACCTCACCTATTGACGCAGCGATGATGACGAATATTCAGGCGACTGAAAATAACCTCAACATAGTTATGAGTTCTGTTGATTCTGACAATTCGCCAAAAGCGCATTTCGAAAGAGGAAAAATCCTCCGCTCTCAGGGAGAATTTGCCGCAGCTGCTATTGAATACCATGCAGCCCAGCTTGACACTTCTTTCAAAAAAGATTCTTCGATTGCTCTTGGTGATATTTATTACATTTTAAATCTGAATGAGCAGGCGGCAAATTTCTATGAACAGGCCATAAAATGTGATGCCTCAAATGTCGAAACCCATTTAAAACTTGCCCGTGTATATGAACGCCTTGGTCAAACAGATAAGGCAATAAACGAGTATAACTGCGCATTGACAAAGTCGGATGAAAATCAGGATATTCTGCTTTCTCTGGAAACCATCTGGAGACAGAAAATTGCAGAAGAACCAGAAAACGCTGAAGCCCACGCAAATCTCGGTGCAGTGCTTCAGAAAAAAGGTGATTTTGCAAATGCACTGACAGAATATCAGACTGCTGAAAAAATAAATCCTACAAATGTAACGACCAGAATGAATCTCGGTACATTATACCAGCAGCAGAACAACTTTGACGCAGCCATTCAGGCGTATGATTCTATTTTAAGGCTGTACCCGAATAACAAAATGGCATACTACTACAAAGCACAATGTCTAAAAGCACAGGGACTAAAAGATGCAGCTATACAAAACTACAAACTTGCTTTGAATCTGGACACAAACGACGAAAATATAAAAAGCGAATTGTTCGATATGTACAAACAGACAATGACACCCGAAGAACTTCTTGCATATATGTATACAGAACTTCAAAAAACACCAGGAGATGCTCTTGCTACATACAATTATGCTTACGAACTCCACAAAGCAAACAAACTTGATGACGCGATTACTTATTATAAGCAATCAATAAAACTTAATCCGAATTACCCGAATGCATATATAAATCTAGCTCAGGTATACAGGCAGAAAAGCGACTATAATGCTGCAAAACAGATACTGGTTGACGCAAAAAGCCTTTTCCCCGAAAATGGAGATATAAAAAAGCATCTTGCATCTGTTGAAGCTGAAACAGGTTCTATTATGTACAGCGATGCAGCAAAGCTCTATCAGCAGCAAAAATACAATGAAGCAATAGCCATCTACAACAAAATCCAGCCGGCAACAGCAGAATCGAATCTGGGATTGGGTGCCTGCTATCAGGCATTGAACAATTATCAGGCGGCTATAGAATACTTTAAAAAGGCATTCGCTCTGGATGGTACGAATGCTGATACCGCTTATTATATCGGCCTTGCTTATTCAAACCTCGATGATTTTGCGAACGCAAAACTATACGCAAACAAAGCACTAGCAATCGATAAAAATAACAAAAATGCGAAAGATTTGCTAACATACACTGTAGAACAGGAAAACATAGCTCTTCTTGATAAAGCAATGGGATTTTATGAGAAAAAACAACTCACTGAAGCTCTTGATTTGATAAACAAAGCACTGGCGCAGGATTCAACAGATGCAAACGCATATTATTACAGAGCACTTGTTTATGATGAACAGAAAAAATACAATGAGGCAATTGCCGATTATTCAAATGCTTTAAAAAATAATCCTGAAATGACTATTGTTTATTATGCAATGGCCATTGATTATGATTATCTGAAACAGTTCAAGAATGCTCTGGTTAACTATAAAAAATTCCTTGCTTCAACAAAAGAGCAGAATGAATACACAAAATACTCCCAGCAGAGAGTAAAGGACCTGCATCAATATGACACTCCCTAGTCTGAAAATCGGAAGTGTGGAAGTAAAAAGCAGGGTTATGCTTGCGCCAATGGCGGGAATCACTGATGTAGTTTTAAGGCAATTGATTAGAAAATATTCAAAAAATTGTCTTTTGACAACAGAAATGATTAGCTCGGAAGCTCTTATGCAAAAAAAAGGCGGAGAAATTCTTGAATACAAAGAGAATGAATATCCTTTGGCGTTTCAGATATCAGGACATAAACCTTTTATGATGGCAAAAGCTGCAAAAATGTTGTCAGACAGAGCATCTATAATTGATATAAATATGGGCTGTCCTGTAAACAAAGTAGTGAAAGGCGGAGACGGTTCCGCATTAATGAAAACACCCGAACTTGCCGCAGATATAGTAAAAGCAGTAAAAGATGCGACTGAATTGCCTGTCAGCGTAAAATTCAGGCTCGGTTATACAGCAGACACAAAAAATTATATGGAATTTGCAAAGCTTATGCAAGACGCGGGTGCAGACGCTATGACGATTCATTGCAGAACTCGTTCCCAGATGTACGGTGGAAAAGCAGACTGGTCAGCACTTTCTGATATAAAAAAAGAGATTAGTGTACCGGTTTTTGCTAACGGGGACATAATCTCGCCTGAAACAGCAAAGGAATGCATAGAAACCTCTAATGTTGACGGAGTAGCAGTAGCTCGCGGTGTACTCGGTCATCCGGATCTCATATACAGGATAGAACACTACTTTGAAACAGGAAAGATTATTGATTCGGTTGATATAAAAACGAGAATAGAATTAATAAAAGAACATTTGAATGAAGAAATAAAACTGCGCGGAGAGCTCGGCGGAATAAGATTTACCAGAAAATTTTATCCGTTTTATATTCGGGGTGTTCACGGGGCGCCGGCATTAAGACACGCTCTTGTAACAGAAGACAGTTATGACAAAATTATCAATATTTTGGATTCAATCAATGGATAAAACGCAAAAACACTATTTTACATACATAATTCTAACAGAACGAAATACATACTACTGCGGATATACTGATGATCTAGAAAAACGTTTTGAAAAACACAAGGCCGGTCTTGCCGCAAAATATACCAGAGCCAACAAACCGGTTAAATTTGTTTATACAAAAGAGTTCCGGACAAAATCGGAGGCAATGAAGGAAGAATGTCGTATAAAAGCAATGACTAGAAAACAGAAAGAGGCTCTTATTTGTAGTAATAAATATTAAGCTGAAGCATATTTATACTAAGTTTTTTACTTTTAAAGATACAGACTCCATTATCTCGGTAATGTTGGTGTTGAGTCTGTGCTAGGATTATTGCCAGACTTACAATCATTCTTTAAAAGAATTGTCATGCTGGCGGATTTTGGCAAGTGCGCCGTGTGCCCGAAGGGCACCCGCACGTCCTGCGAAGGAATTTGATACGAGTGAATTTTTTGCTAAGCAAAAATGAACGAGTGAAAAAATTCCGAGCTGCCAATAATCCAAGACTCTGTTTCAGCATCTTACCGGCGGCGCAGGTTGCGCTATACGTCAAGTGTGTAAGATCCTGAACAGACACGACTGTTGTGGCGTTCCGGATTTTGCGCTTCAGGATGACATATCATTTCATGTTTTCGTTCCTCGTCATTGCGAGGAGTGAAACGACGAAGCAATCCAGTCAACCAACGTTGCTTGTTTCTATGGATTGCCGCGCCATGTCATGCTGGCGGATTTTGGCAAGTGCGCCGTGTGAACGAAGTGAACCCAGCACGTCCTGCGAAGGAATTTGATACGAGTGAATTTTTTGCAAAGCAAAAAAGAACGAGTGAAAAAATTCCGAGCTGCCAATAATCCAAGACTCTGTTTCAGCATCTTACCGGCGGCGCAGGTTGCGCT
>CALUPY010000018.1 GCA_944322755.1 Candidatus Gastranaerophilales bacterium
GTCTTGGATTTCCTTCACGCTCAGCTCTGCCGCTCGTTTGGCTTCGCCAGTGCTCGCTTCGAGCTTCGCTCACCGGGCTGGGTTCACTTCGTTCACACGGCGCCCGTACGGAAATCCGCGTCTTGGATTACGGGCGCTCGCAAAAAGCGTGGTTTTTGCTCGCATGGGCACTTGCTTCGCATCGTGCCCGCCCGAATCCGCCTTCTTTACTCCATAACCTTTTTTCTATTCCTTTGTCAACGAACGATACGGGGGATTTCACTATTCGCCGCAGCTTTGCGACTAACTCTCTTCTTCTTCTTCTTTCCTGTTTATCGAGATTCTTTCCCTCTATTATATTATCTTACCTCTCTCTATCTTTGTGAATTGAACTTTAGTTTGAACTTTTTTATACTTTGGTTGGGTTTTTAGTAAGAAGGAATATTTTCACATTCTGTTTTTTCTTACTAGTACTTGTTAGTGTTTTTAAAAATTTGTATAATTTCAGTCTTTTTTATAATATGATTTAGAAAGATGAAATAAAAAACAAGGAAGAGGAAAAGAAATTGTTAAGAGCAGGTATCGTAGGACTACCGAATGTCGGAAAATCAACATTGTTTAATGCACTGACTTCAACCAGCAATGCACAAAGTGCAAACTATCCGTTTTGCACAATAGAACCCAACATCGGTGTTGTTACCGTTCCTGATGAAAGACTTTATATCTTAAAAGATATGGTTAAAACAGATACTGTAATTCCGACAGCAATTGAGTTTGTCGATATTGCAGGCCTTGTTAAAGGAGCAAGCAAAGGCGAAGGACTCGGTAACCAGTTCCTTGCAAACATCAGGGAAGTTGATGCGATTATTCAGGTTGTACGCTGCTTTGACGACCCGAACACAATTCACGTTTCAGGGAAAGTCAACCCCACAGATGATATAGAAACAATAAATACAGAGCTGGCTCTGGCTGATATTGCAAGCCTTGAAAAACGTCAGGCAAGAGTATCAAAAGTGGCAAAAACAGGCGACAAAGAAGCTGTAGTAGAAAATAATATTGTAACAAAACTCCTCGACCTTTTATCTGCAGGACGTTTTATCAATGTAAAAGACCACTTTGATGAAGACGAACTTCCCATCATAAAAAATATGCATCTTATGATGACGAAACCTGTTATCTATGCTGCTAATGTTTCAGAAACTGACCTTGCTTCAGGAAATGCTTATGTTGATGAAGTCAGAGAGTATGCAAAAACCCACAATGCAGATGTTGTTGTCATTTCAGCAAAAATTGAAGCTGAACTTGCCGAACTTGGTGAAGAAGAAGCAAAAGACTATCTCCAAGAACTCGGTGTGGAAAATTCCGGTATAGAAAGAATGATTAAGGCTGCATATCATCTGCTTGATTTAAGAACTTTTATTACTGCAGGTGAAAAAGAAGTTCGCGCCTGGACTATTCCAGCCGGGGCAAAAGCACCTCAGGCTGCCGGTGTCATTCATACTGATTTTGAAAAAGGGTTTATTCGTGCTGAAGTAACAGGCTATGAAGACTTTGTAAAATGCGGTTCTTATGCTGCCGCTAAAGAAAAAGGGCTGACAAGACTTGAAGGCAAAGACTATATTGTGCAGGATGGGGATATTGTTCATTTTAGATTTGCCGTTTAAAATTAGACGTTAATACAATATAATTTTCGAAGTTGTAATGTAGACTGTTTTTATGCAGAATATGGAATGGTATCACAGTCTCAATCAACCGTCACTTCATCCGCCGGACTGGGTGTTTGCACCGGTTTGGAGTATTTTATATATACTCATGTTTCTCTCTCTTTTTCTGTTTTTAGAATCGGATAAAAAAGGGGATAAGTCAGCACCGCTTGCTGTCTTTGTTATACAGCTTCTTCTTAATTTAAGCTGGAGTCCTGTATTTTTCGGGCTGAAAAATATTGAAGCAGCATTGATTATTCTTGTAATGTTATGGATATTTACAGCTGTTGTAACAGTGATGTTTTACAGGCACTCTAAAATGGCAGCATTACTGCTTTTACCGTATTTTTTCTGGACAACCTTCGCACTTTATCTTAACTATCAAATTTTCAGGCTGAATTAGAATACAGCTGTTTTGGTTACGTTTTTGAATTTTGTAATATTAGCCTGGAACAGCAAATCTACAGAGCCGACAGGCCCGTTTCTGTGTTTTGCGATAATAACTTCGGCTTTACCCCGGTTGTCGCTCTCTTCTTTTCTATAGTATTCATCACGGTAAATAAACATAACTATATCCGCGTCTTGCTCAATAGCGCCTGATTCTCGCAAGTCAGAAAGCATAGGTTTTTTGTCATTTCTTTGTTCCACGGCACGTGAAAGCTGCGACAAGGCTATAACCGGAACCCCTAATTCTCTTGCAAGTGTTTTAAGACCTCTTGAAATAGAAGAAATCTGCTGGAATCGGTCTTCCTTCTCCGAACCGGACATGAGCTGCAAATAGTCTATTACAATCAATCCGAGCTCTTTTGTTTCCATCATAAGCCTTCTGCATTTTGCACGAATATCCATAACAGTCGCCCCAGCGCAGTCGTCTATATAAATAGGAGCTTCTGCAAAAACGTTCATTGTCGTAGTCAGTTTTTCCCAGTCTTTTGCCTGCATAAGACCTGTTTTCAAACGCTGGGTATCCACCTCAGCCTCTGAACACAGCATACGCTGAACCAGCTGTTCTTTAGGCATTTCAAGTGAAAATATTGCGACAGCCTTATTTGCCCTCAACGCAACATTCTGCGCAATATTCAAAGCAAAAGCAGTCTTACCCATAGACGGACGTGCCGCAAGAATAATAAGGTCAGACTTTTGCAGACCTGAGGTCATCATATCTATATCATAAAATCCGGTCGGCACACCGATTAGTTCGTCTCTGTGATTGTATCTGAATTCTATCTGTTCATAGCTTTTTAAAACGAGTTCCTCAATCGGAACAAGGTCAGTTGTCGCCTTCTGCTGGGCTATATTAAAAATAAGCTTCTCTGCGTTATCCAGTGTGGTTTCCATAGAGTTGTTTTCATAAGCCATTTCTACAATTTCAGAACCGGCATTTATGAGATTTCTTTTTATTGCTTTTTCCTGAACGATTTTTGCGTAATACTCTATGTTTGCTGTCGTAACAACATTCAATGCTAAATCATTTACATAAGCCCTGCCGCCTACAAGATCCAGCTTTTCTGTTTCACTCAGTCTTTCTGAAACCGTAACGATATCTATTGCCTGATTTTTTCCGAAAAGATCCAGCACTGCTTCATAAATCAGACGGTTAGCAGGTTTGTAAAAACTTTCTGGAGTAATCAAATCCGCTATTTTATTAAGACATATAGGATTTGTAAGAACAGCACCAAGTATCGCCTCTTCCGCCTCTAAATTTTGTGGAGGAATACGCTGTATCTTTCCATCTTCAGTTTTCATTAAACTGTTTGCCATTCAAATTTCCTGACTGAATACACAGTAATATTATAGTCTTACAAATTCTGATTTAAAAGTATTCTTTAAGTTCTTTAAACTCTACATTCTTTCCGGTGCACTGACGGCCAGTATATTCAATGCCGAACGTATAACCGTGGATACGGAACGAACAAGAGCTAGTCTCGCAACTGTTACAGCTTTGTCATCTGTAATGACTCTCGTAAACGTATAGAACTGATGGAATGCTCCCGACAGTTCCTGTAAATACTTACAAATCATATATGGTGCTCTGTTTTTCGCAGCGGAAAGGATTAACGGTTTATATTCCTCAAGCTTCAATATAAGTTTTTTTATCGACGAAGCAGATTTTTCATCCGTACCTTTCCATAAAAGACTAACATCAGCATCCATTATGAGTTTCTCAAGTTCATCTTTATCAAACAGGGCAGGTATTATTTCCTTTGTTTCAACATTGACCCGTTCATTGACAGCATTCCTGAAAATAGAGCAGGCTCTGGCATGAGCATACTGTACATAGAAGACAGGATTTTCGTCTGTATTAGACTTAGCCAGTTCAATATCAAAGTCAAGAGTAGTATCAATGCTTCTCAGTATCATCCAGTATCTTGTCGCATCCACCCCGACTTCATTTATAAGGTCTTCTAATGTAACCATATTTTTTCTTTTGCCCATTCTGACCTGTTCACCTTTGATAACAAGGTTCACAAGCTGTCCGAGGAGAACTTCGAGTTTGTCGGGATTGTCGCCGAGGGCTTCAATAGACGCTCTGATTCTTGCAACATAACCGTGGTGGTCAGCACCCCAGATGTTTATTAATTTATCGAAACCTCTCTGTATTTTATCGTGGTGATATGCGATATCAGCTGTCAGATAGGTGTTTGAACCGTCTGATTTTTTTATCACTCTGTCCTGGTCATCGCCGTATTCAGAAGATTTAAACCACAGAGCATCTTCTTTTTCGTATAAAAGCCCTTTTTCTTTCAACAGATTTACACATTTTTCAACTTTACCGGATTTATGCAATTCAGTTTCAGAATAAAAATTGTCAAAATGTGTATGAAAACCGTTCAGTAAATCTTTTTGAAGCTGCAGCATTTTTGCTTTAGCAAAGTCTGAAAGCATTTTCAACTGTTCCGGTTTCAAATCCTCATCCAGTGCCTTTGCATCATCAGGCTTTTCTTCAATAAACTGTTTTGCAATGGGAATCAAATAGTCACCCGGGTAGTAGTTTTTTCTTTCAACTTCATCTGACGGGAAATCAATTTTGTGCCCTAATTCCTGCAGAACTCTGATATGTAGAGACTTACCAAGATTTTTAATCTGGTTTCCGGCGTCATTTATATAAAATTCTTGAAAAACATCATATCCGGAAAATCTCAAGAGATTAGCCAGCGCACTGCCCATTGCTGCCCATCTGCCATGTCCGATATGGAAAGGTCCTGTGGGATTGGCAGAAACGTATTCAAGTATAACCTTTTGACCTTGACCGTAAGTGTTTTTTCCAAACTCTTCTTTTTCATTCAAGATATCAGCAACTATTGTTTCAAGAAAACTTTTGCCGAGTTTGAAATTTATAAAACCGGCTACAGTATTCACTTCCAGATCATTGCATTTTATATATTGTGCAATGTTTTGTGCTATCTGCGCAGGCGAAAGTTTTGCAAACCTTGCAAATGATGAAACATTTACTGCAAAATCTCCGAACTCTTCATTTTTTGGCGTTTCAGGAGACAAAGTATATTTGTCATCCGCTGTCATATTCCCTAACTTATTCTCTTTAACAGCGTCCTGAACAGCGCCGTCAACAAGTTCCAATATATAATCTTTAAGCATACATCAATTATATACAAAACATAATTTCTTTGTAAACCTGTGCTGAGTTCATTATTGTATGGGGGATAAGCAAAAATATAAAAAATTTGATTTTTCAAAAAAAATCATTATCATTGAAGTATGAAGAAGTTTTTGAAAAATTTTTTGTTTTTAGTTATTTTTACATTATTTTTATGCGCCCCGGCTATGGCGTCCGAGAGTTATGCCGAATTATATAAAAATGCACAACCCGCAGATTTCGAACTCATAAACGGAATTGACCCTTATCAAAATGAGGACTATTACAAATTTGCATACTCACCATACCCTCTCTTCAGACTTGCACTGGATATAAAGTTCAAAAATCTGACAATCCCGGCAGGATATTATATTTTGACACCGAGAAATATGCATGACAGGGATTTTGTATTTTTTAAAGAGAACGGGAAAGTAAAGTATATTGTACCTGTTGTAAAAAAAGAAGTTGTGGAACCAGGGTTTTATGAAACCAATATCCCGACACCCCAGCTCACAAAATGGCAGACCTTCTGCAAGAATACAAAAGAGGGTTTTTATAAATTATTTAAAAATTCTTCAAAAAAATCTCCTCCGCCACAGTCATTTATCAGAACAGAATATATTGAAGGAAACATGTTCCTGATAATCCTTTACTACGGCTCTTTTAAATACCATCTTGTATTCAGATCGGGAAATTATTAAGTTGCCTGTTCGGGTAATCAAAACGAGCAATTAAACTTTTTAATTCTGTAGAAAACGGTAATGTTTTTATCTCCATCCGATTTTATACTCCGGATATGGAAGAAATTAATACAATACAACAAGATTATAATAAACTGGTCTCAGAACTGTATAGTCAAAGGTTCTGGGAATCTCCGGTAAACAGAATGCTAAAAACAGATTCCGGCTCAACAGTTCTTCACTATGATGAATGGACAAAACAGCATGCGTATCAAGGAGTCGGCGAAGCTGCCGCGAAAAAATGGATAGCAAAAATTACTCCCCACACTTTATTAAAAAGAACGCTTAAACAGGCTGTAGAATCTATTTTAACATTAAATGAAAACGGTAAATTTTACAGATATGTTCCTGACAATATACAGTCTCCTGATTACGGAGACAAATGGGGCAGAAATGCCAACTATATAGAGATAAATAACAGAGCAATTGCGAAAATGAAAGACAACAGATGCTTTGACGGGATTTTGAGCGCGATAAAGCTGCTGCCTGCAATCCCTCCTTCTGCAAAAAGCTGGGCAAATTGTGTTATATTATCTCAAATTTTTCCGAATATATACGGAGACGGCTATAACAAACCTGTATGGGAAGAAAATTCTTTGTACGGGATAAAATTAAACGCAGGGATAAGTGAAAATGTTTACTCAAAAAAACTTGTCTCTGCTAAAGAAGCCGTCTCCGCGGAAGAGCAGATTAAAATATTTAATGACCTTGCGCATATTCGCGGGCTAAAAACAGGTTTTCGTACTCTTATATCTGAAGACCAGCTAAAAATTGCCCATCCTTACAGAGAAGATGAAGCTTTTCACTGGAACAACAAGAATCATGCAGAGCTATACATTGATGAAATGGTAAAAATAATAAAACTTGGATTTGATGCGATATTTATTGATTCAGCAAAGCATGTGAACGGATTTGAACCCTGGTATTACACCGGCGTAGGCGCTACTCCGGAATACGACCAGATGCAGTACATTATTTTTATGATAAGAAAGAAATCCGGTAATGAAAGCCTCAGCTTTATTGGCGAAAGATGTGACATTGATATTGTACGATACAAAGAAATGGGGCTTACCGCAGGAACCGCCTGGGGAAACGCAAATGACATAAATGACATCAAACACTGGTCCGACACATACAAATATTCCAGAGATTATGCACCGGGCCCTGAAGTCTCAAACGACAATGATGAAGGCGGTAGTACATACGAAGAACGACTCAACAAAATGAGAACATGCCTGTTCGGATTTGAATATCCCACAGACAAGCTTCCCAGTTTTATGCAGATGCATGACCTGTTTCCGCTAAGATACGACACAACAACTCATGCACTTATGATGACCAATCCGTCATACTCAACAGACAATACACCGGAAAGTCACTGGTATAACCTGTTTACACATGATGACGGCATGTGGCACAATCATAATACAGCAGAAATTTTTGCATATGCCCTGAATTTTTAGGGCATATCTTTTATGCGCTGAGTTTTATATATTTTGCTTCATTTACACCGTCTATTGCGTTAATTGCGGCAATTGCGTTATCGTCAACATCAGAACCTGTATTTATAATCATAATCGACACATTATCATTATTTATTGATTTTTGCGCAACATTCATTCTGCTAATATTAATACCATTATCACCCAGAACAGTCGCTACTTTAGCAACCATAGACGGTTTGTTTTCATGAGGTACCAGCAGCATATGTTTTTCCGGCTCAATACTTGTATCATAGTCATTGATTTTTACGATTCTCGGCATACCTTTTGCTATCAGTGCCCCTGAAACTACCGTTTCTTCTTTATCTGTTGTGAGTTTTACCGTAATAGATCCGATGTAATCACAGCTTTTTTGTGATTTTGTCGTGGTAACGTCAAGTCCTTTGTTTTTTGCAATAATAGGAGCGTTGACATAATTTACATCAACCATAAATGAAGAGAATACGCCTTTAAGAATTGCTGTTTCAAGCGGTGATACATCTAAATCTGCCAAATTACCGTTAACTGTTATTGCAATGGATTTTAAAGTTCCTGATGAATTTTGCATTGCGAGTTCGCCGATATTTTCAGCAAGCTGCATATATTCTTTGACCGGCTCGAGTTTTTGAGGTTTTAAAGAGGGGATATTTACTGCAGCTCTTGCAGAACCGCCTGAAAGAACTTCTTTTATCTGCTCTGCAACATCAATTGCAACATTCAACTGCGCCTCTTCCGTACTTGCTCCAAGGTGAGGAGTCAATAGAATATCGCCTGTTGTTTTTACCAGAGGATTTTCAGAAATATCAGGCTCGCCCTCAAAGACATCAACAGCAGCCTGGGCTACCTGACCTGACTCAAGCGCCTCTTTTAAAGCGGCTTCTTCAATGATTCCGCCTCTTGCGCAGTTGATAAGTCTGACCCCTTTTTTCATTCTGTTTATTGTATTTCTGTTAATAAGATATGCCGTTTCTTTAGTTTTCGGAGTATGGACTGTTATATAATCAGGTATTCCCCAGAATTCATCCAACGTCTTTATATATTTTGCACCGTGTTTTTCAACAACTTCTTTTGATGTATACGGGTCAAATACATAAACCTCCATACCGAGCGCCTGCGCAACTTTTGCAACATGAGAACCGATTTTACCGAATCCGATTATTCCGAGAGACTTATGGAAAACTTCATGTCCTGTGAACTTTGAACGTTCCCAAAGCCCCTGTTTTGTAGAAGCGGCTGCTTTTGCAATATTTCTGCTCATTGCAAGCATAAGAGCAATCGTATGTTCTGCGGCAGCCATTGTATTGCCGTCAGGTGAATTCACGACGATAATACCTTTCTGAGTGGCTTTTTCAACATCAATATTATCTACACCGACGCCGGCTCTGCCTATGATTTTTAAATTTTTACCGGCTTCCAGAACTTTTTCGGTAACCTTTGTCTGGCTTCTTACCATTAATGCATCGTATTCACCAATGATTTTGCAAAGTTCGTCTTCGGGCATTGTTGGCAGCAAGTCTGCCTCAGCTACCTCTTCAATAATTTTTTTTGCTGTTTCATTAATTTTGTCCGTAATTAATACTTTCATATTAAACCCCTATCTGCTTAATGTACGTTTATCAATTTAGCCGGCAATTTTACTAAAATCAGCAATTTTGTCGAACTTAAGCTTTAATGAATTTATTAAAGCCATACGATTTTCTTTAATCTTTTCGTCTTTATCCATAACAAGAACATTATCAAAGAAACTGTTTACACAAGGTACAGAAGCTTTAAGTTCTTTGTACAATGTTTTGTAGTCCTGTGCTTTTACATTCAAAATGCAGTCGTACAATTTTTGTTCATATTCATTCACAAACAACGATTTATCAACAGATGACTTGATATCTTTGTCTTTTATAAGCCGTATTATTCTGTTCGCCGCTTCATTAAATGCTCCGAAATCAGAGTCTTTTACTATTTCTGATACAAACTGCAGCCTTTCAATAAAATCACCCAGGTCAGTAAGAGAAGATTTGTTGCTGATACAAGCTTCTACAATATCATGGGCATACTGCTCAGAACACAGTATATTTAACCTTTGTTCAAAAAA
This sequence comes from Candidatus Gastranaerophilales bacterium, assembly GCA_944322755.1. Classification (GTDB taxonomy): domain Bacteria; phylum Cyanobacteriota; class Vampirovibrionia; order Gastranaerophilales; family Gastranaerophilaceae; genus CALUPY01. The sequence continues at coordinate 9,588 of CALUPY010000018.1, forward strand.
CATTTTAACCTCATCAATTGTTTTTTCAGGGTCTGAGGTTTTTACCGGCAGAAGATTTACAGATTTTCTAATGAGTTCTTCAAGATTTATTTTCAGCTGTTTTTGAATGATAGTCTTTATAATACCGAGGGTTGCACGTCTTACGCCCAGCGGGTCTGCAGAACCTGTAGGTTTTTTGCCTTCTGCAAAAACAGCACAGATTGTGTCAATTTTATCGGCAATTCCGACAATCTGTCCCTCTATTGATTCAGCAAGCTCCGAGTCGGCCCCCAGAGGGAAATAGTGTTCTTTTATACCTTTGACAACTTCCGGTTTTTCACCTGCATTCAGTGCATAATCAGAACCGATAAAACCTTGAAGTTCTGTAAATTCAAATACCAGGCTTGTGACCAAATCAGCCTTGCACAGCAGCGCCGTTCTTTCTATCGTCTCTGAATTTTGAACTTTTAATTCATTCGACAGATATTTAGACAGTTCAATGATACGCATTGTCTTATCATAGACACTTCCCATACCTTTCTGGAAGGTTATGCCTTTAAGTTTTTCAACATTTTCCGAGAAAGGCTTTTTCGTATCTTCATTGAAGAAGAAAATTGCGTCATCGAGCCTTGCAACAACAACCCTCTCATTACCTGCTTTAATATTTTCAAATTCATTTCCGATATAATTAGTCATGGTAATAAATTTGTTCAACAGTTTGCCGTCTTTATACATAGGGAAATATCTCTGATGAACCGCCATAACAGTGACTGTGACTTTATCTGGAATGGTCAGGTATTTTTCGTCAAATCCGCAAATCACAGGAACCGGCCATTCACAAAGGTTCGTAACTTCTTCGACCAACGCGTAATCAAGATAGACTTCTGCATTGATTTCTGAAGCTTTTTTCTTTGCTGATTCAATGACATGCTGTTTTCTTTTTTCCTGATTAGCCATTACATTTGCATCAAAAAGAGCTTTTTCATAGCTGTCGGGATTTTTTATTTCTACTTTGTCTGACTTGAATCTGTGCCCTCTTGAGTATGCACCTGATTCAACTTCTGCAATTTTTATTTTTACTTCTTTATCGTCAAGAAGAGAAACAATCCATCTGATTGGTCTCTGGAATTTCACATCCAGCTCCGCCCAGCGCATAAAATACGGCCCTTGCAGTTTCAATACGGCAGCTTCAGCGTTTTCTTTAAGCACTTCAGCAATTTCTTTACCTTTTATAAGAACTTTTGCCCATACATAATTGTCTTGTTGAAAAAGCTCTTTCTCTGATACATTGTTTTTTTTAGCAAAGCCAATGCCCGCCGGTGAGAGTGAACCGTCTTCCTTAAATGCAATATTAGCAACCGGGCCCTTAACGATTTTTTCAGTATCAGGCTGTTTTTCTGAAAGTCCGTCTATAATAAGAGCAAGCCTTCTTGGAGTAGAATAGGTTTTTATTTCAGAGTATTCAATTTTGTTATCGTTTAATAATTTTTCAAAGTTTGATTTTAATTGTGCTATACCGCTTTTTATAAATTTATGCGGCAATTCTTCTGTTCCTATTTCCAGTAAATATTTGCTCATTTTCTTTTCCTTACAAAGAATATTATTACTATATTTGCATTAATTATAATATAAACATATTTTTCATGAATTTTTTTGATGTTATAATGTAAACATTAGAGGATTGAATAATGAAAAAACGCTGGTACGATAGAGACGCAACAGTTAGTCTTGCTGTCAGCCTGATACAAAACACATCACCTAATATACAACGAACATGTGCGGATATGATTATATCCAAAGCTCAGGACATGGGCGTGAGTCTAGAACATGGAATAGTTGATGCTATTGGTTATGTCATGCTCCGCTGGTATGATGCGAACGAAAAACTGTCCACTGCGTTTGAATATTTGAGACAGTCAGATGATGACTTAAAAAAAGATATTGCATTAGAAATTATTGCGTTTTTAGAAAAAGCAGAAACAAAAGATGAAGTATTGTAAGTTTTTAGTTTTAATTTTGTTATTTATTTGTTTTATGCCGCTTCGTGCCGAGGCAATGAAAATCGGACTCCTTGACGGTGTAAAAGAAGCCACAATCGGCACAAGCACTACAGGTGTTTTAATAAACGCCGCTGACAATAATCCTTTTTATAAAATAACACCGATGAAGCCCTACGTATTCAGAGCCAAAGGTGACGGGCTGTCTGTCTCAATAGGCGGACGGTTTTATAATCTAAATGTAGCAAGAGTAATTATTAAGCCGACAGGCAAAGGTTACATTACAGCCAAAAAACGCTGGTACAGAGGTTCTTTAATAGTTGAAAACAGGGGCGGAAATATTGTTGTAATAAATGATTTACCGCTTGAAGATTATATTCTCGGAGTTGTACCGTCAGAAATGCCCTCAAAATGGAGTTACGAAGCGCTGAAAGCGCAGGCAATTGCCGCAAGAAGCTATGCAATCGCAAACAGAGGCAAACGCGCATCACGCGGGTATGACCTCAAAGATACACCTGAAGATCAGGCATACGGCGGGGCTTCAAGTGAAACATACTCCACAAACAAAGCTGTTATAGAAACAAAAGGGATTGTTGTAACTTATAATAAAAAAGTAATTCCTGCTTATTACTCCGCCTCAGCAGGCGGTCACACAGTGAATTCCGGACAGGTTTGGAACAGAGATTTACCGTATTTGCGTGCTGTTCCGTCTTTTGATGAAGGGATTTCAAAAAACGGGCATGGCATAGGTATGAGTCAGCATGGTGCAAACAATCTTGCAAAACAAGGATACAACGCTTATCAAATTTTAACTTATTTTTACAATAACGTAAAATTTGGCAGACTTGACCCGTCGTGGACTTTATAGTCTTATTTTCACTGAAAACCATTGTAAATACAGCATTCTAAAGTTATACACATACCTTGTTTCCTTGAAAAACTTTATTTTTGAGAAAACAATTTTAATAAAAATGCTTGCTAAAATGCGAAAAATATATATAATATCTCATGTAATATAAAGGAGGTTCTTATGAACAAAGAAGAATTAGTAAAAGAAGTTTCAAAAAAATCAAAAGTTTCACAGAAAGCTGCTGCTGATGTAATCGCTGCAACTCTCGAAACTATCACAAAATCAGTTGCTAAAGGACAAAAAGTTACTTTAGTTGGTTTTGGTACTTTCGAACCCAGAAAAAGAGCTGCACGTTCTGGTCGTAACCCTCAAACAGGTGCTACAATCAAAATCGCTGCAAAAACAGTTCCTGCATTCTCAGCTGGTAAAAAATTCAAAGATGCTGTTAAGTAGTTCTTTGTAACAAATAGAAAAGGGAATCCTGAAATTCGGGATTCCCTTTTTATTTTTTGCTTTGCCAATAAATACTATATCTAATATTCTAAATCTTACGAACAAAAACTGCATAAAGCGACAAAGCTCGAACTTTTTGAAGTGGATAAAAGACCTGATAGAAAAACTCAAAAAATAAGATACTGTTTCGATTATAGAACTATTTGATGTTTATATACAAACACAAATATCATCCTAAATTCACACCAGATAACAAATTAAATTCAAAAGTGGTAAGATACAGAACCAAGATTCTATTGAAAAAGTCTAATACTTTACGTATCCAAACATATTCAGTTCACCTACAGTATAACTTTTACAGATATAGTTCCACTGGTTAATCTTTATTGGATTAATGATAAATCAATCTTCTTCTGTTAATTTTTGTATTGATTAGTTTTACTTCTTATACATTACGAGTTCAGTATGACAAAATAGGCCTGACAGAAACAGAATCCGGAGATCTTGTATTAGATCTCTCTGAGGTAAAAGACTACATTTCGAATGCTATCACGACAGATGAGCAAGCTGGGCAGGTTTTACTGACAGACTTTAGCCAGACATTCGTAAAAATGGGATACAAAGAATGAAGCAACTACAATGAGTTCTATGACTACTTCTGCTCCCTTGGGCAGGATTACCAAATGCTGATGGAATCTGCAGACAAAACAGTAAAATACGGAACAGAAAATTCAGACAACATACAAGGAACAGCCGAAGAAGAAGCAGTTTTTGCTGGAGGCGGAAATGATACAATATACTTCGGAGACGGATTTACCTCGGAGAATATAATATTCAGCGGCTATGATACAACCAGAGTAAAAATTACATTCAACAACTCCGAAGACTCAATTATTCTGGAAAATGCCCTTCATTCGGACGGGAAGAAAATAGAAAAGTTTGTGTTCACGGATGGAACAGTGCTTACATCCGCAGATATGCTGAATAACCTTACAACATACGGAACCTCAACCGGTGAAAATATATCAGGCTCAATGGGTGCAGAAAAAATATATGGCTATGACGGAGATGATACAATTAATTCCGGAGAAGGCTATGATACAATCTACGGCGGAAACGGCAATGACTCCATTAGTAACAATTCAGGCCCGGGCTATCTATACGGAGAAGCCGGCAATGATACTTTAATGGGCAGCAATAGCGGTAATACGTTTATAGGAGGTTTTGACAATGACCTGCTGTACGGCAATTCCGGTAATGATATATATCAGTTTAATCTAGGAGATGGACAAGACACGATTCAAGATTCAGGAGGAACAGACAGAATTGAATTTGGTGAATCAGTGGAAAGAACGGGAATAGCATTGTATATGGATTCAAATAGAAATCTGATAGTAGACTATGGAACAGAATCAGGCACAGATGTAATATGTGCAAATAATCAACAAAATGGAACAATCAACGAGCTAAGAGTCAATGAAGGAAATAGCACATATACAATGAGCGATACAGCAATAAATCAGCTAATTCAGGATATGTCGTCATATGCAACAGAACAGGGAATAAGTCTGACATCAGTAGAAGATGTGAAGAACAATGCAGACCTCATGAATATGGTCAACAGCGCCTGGACTCAGGCTGCGTAGGTGTCAAATAAAAAGGGAGTATTCTACTCCCTTTTGCTTTCAAGATTAGGGAATGATGAGAATATTTGGAATCTGGTTAGCTTTATTTTTGTTTGTTGCTCTCCCTGTGTGCGGAGAGGAACTAAGTTTTAATGACTTCCTTTCTACTGCACTCACAAACTCATATCAGCTTAGAATTTCTAAAATAAATACACAGATTGCAAAGAAAGGCGTCAAAGAAACACGTGCAGGATATCTTCCCACTGTCAGTGCTTTTGCAACAACTGAAAGATACAATGATCTTACTGACGGGAAATCTCAATTGACTGCGGTTGGCAACGATATCTTTCTGAACAGAAGCTATTATCAGGATATGGCGGCTGTTGGTTTGTCTTACAATGTTTTTGATTTCGGGGTTAGGAAAAAACAGCTTGAAATCGCTAAAGCGGATGACAAGCAAAAAGAAATTGTGCTTTTGAAAGATACAAAAGATTTAAAACTTGAGGCTGTTGAAATTTATGCTCAGGCTTTAAGTTTATACAAACAGGCAAAAATTAAAAGCAATATGTTGAAACTGGAAAAAGAGCTCCTGGATATACAAAAAAGATTAAGAACTGCAGGTGAGGCTTCTGAAATTGATGTAGTTGACTCTGAAATTAAGGTTTCAGAACTTAAAAGTGAACTGGATGAGATAAATAATAATCTTGCGAAAAAACTCACAGAAGTTTCTTATTACACTCAAAAACCTTATGATATGAATAATCTGCAGATTAAAGACTTTCCGCCGGAACCTTAGAATATTACTGCAGATGCAGACGGGATTGTGCGTCTGGCTGCAGAGGTTACTACGCTTGTGCCTGAATGCTCTCCAGAGGTTCGGGCTTATGATTTGGAGATATTTAAAAAGAGCAAAGAGTATGAAATCCAGAAAAAGGCAAACTTTCCAAAGCTCAGGTTTGATACACGATATAATTTGTACGGGTCTGACCCGAGTAATTTATTAAACGGTATTGGTGATATTAGTCAAAGAAGTTACAGCATCAGGCTTTCAACTTCTTTTGTTTTATTTGACGGTTTGAAAAATATTAATACAATTGCTAAATCAAAAATGGAAGTTGAGAAATTGAAAATTGAAAAAGAAAAACAGATTGCGGAATTAAAGAAAAAATATGCGCAGATTCAGCTTGATTCAAAAAATGCACTTGTCCAGAGCGAAAATAATTCAAAAACTCTTGCTTTGGTTGACAAAAATTTAGGAATGCTTGAACGACTTAATACGAATGGTATTGTTGACAAATCAAATTGTATAAAAAAACAGCTCGATTTGCTTGATAAAAAATTAAATCTTGAAGAAAACCAGATAAAAATTTTTACAGCGCATTATAAACTGCAAGTACTAAAACAAGAAGAGGTTCAATTATAATGCAGACAGGACTTATTGCTTTTGATGCAATTGCAAAAATTAACGGAATAAATATAGATATCCGCTCTGTAATAAGAGAACACAGCCTGAGCGATAAAGAAATTGAAGTCGAAGAATTGCTCAGGATTATGAAACAGTTTGAGTTCAAAGCGAAAATGAAAGAATTGTCTGTAGATGTTATAGCCGAAAAATATCCGCTGCCTGCAATTTTTTTGAAAAAAGACGGCTCATATGGCGTACTTCTAAAAGTTGACAGGGAAAAACAGCACACTTTAATCTATAAAGTAGAAGAAGGCAAAACAGCTGATGTTTCTTATAATGAACTGGCAGAATTTACTGATAACAAATTTATTATCCTTTCACATAAACTTATTAATTCACAAATAGCCTTTGGCTTTAAATGGTTTTTCAATGAAATTTTGACATACAAGCAGGTCATAGGCGAAGTAATGCTCGGGTCTTTTATTGTCCAGCTGTTCGGGCTTGTAACACCTTTGTTTACACAGGTTATTCTCGATAAAGTTATTGTTCACAGGAGCATAATGACGCTTGACGTGCTTGCATTTGGATTTGTTGTTGTAATGGTATTTGAACTGCTGTTGAACTTTTCCCGCAAATATATATTTTTGCATACAGCCTGCAAAATAGATGCAAAACTCGGCGCAAAATTGTTTAAACATCTGTTTTCATTGCCATTTACATATTTTGAAAGCAGAAAAGTGGGTAATATTATTACAAGAGTCCGAGAGTTAGATCAGATTAGAGAATTTATTACAAACAAATCTGTTTCAGTTATTTTGGATTTGTTCTTCTCTTTTGTATTTATCATAATGATGCTGCTTTACAGCACGGTATTAACAATGCTGGTACTAGGCTTTGTAATAGTAATAGCCTTGTTATATCTGATAATAACCCCTGAACTGCGTTCACGCCTTGAAAAAAAATTTCAGATGGGTGCTCAGTCAAATTCATACCTTGTCGAATCGGTGACAGGTATTCAGACTGTTAAATCACTGGCAATAGAAGGCGGAATGCAAAGAAAATGGGAAGATTATCTGGCAAGATACATAAATTCCTCTTTCAAACTTTCAAATATGGGAAATATCGCAGGAGCATTATCCGGTATGCTTCAAAAAGCAATGACAATCAGCATTCTTTATTTTGGTGTAAAACTTGTTATAGATAATAAATTAACAATCGGTCAATTGATTGCATTTCAGATGTTTTCTAACCAGTTTTCAGCCCCTGTACTGAGACTTGTCAATCTGTGGAATGAATTTCAGCAGTGCCTGCTCGGTGTTGACAGATTAGGAGATATTTTAAATAATCCGGTTGAAGTCCAATCCTCACAGGCAATAACGCTGCCTCAAATTCAAGGAGCGGTGAAGTTTGATAATATTTGTTTTAAATACTCTCCCAATGCGCCATATGTAATTAATAATTTCAGTTATTTTGTAAAACCCGGAATGAGTGTAGGAATAGTAGGACGAAGCGGAAGCGGAAAAAGTACGATTACTAAACTCATTCAGCGTCTATATCTTTGTAATGAAGGGACTGCATATATTGACGGTGTAGATGTAAGACAGATGAATCCCAGCTGGCTCAGGTATAACATAGGTGTTGTATTGCAGGAGAATTACCTTTTTGCCGGAACAATTAGAGAAAACATATCACTGCCAAAACCTGATGCTCCTATTGAATTAATAATGAATGTTGCTAAAATGGCAGGTGCTCACGAGTTTATTTCAGAGTTTCCGGAAGGTTACGATACACAGGTTGGAGAAAGAGGCTCGACACTTTCAGGCGGACAAAGACAAAGAATAGCAATAGCCCGTGCATTGATTACAAATCCGCGCATATTTATTATGGATGAAGCTACATCAGCTCTTGATTATGAATCAGAGAGAATAATACTTAACAATATGAGTAAAATTACAAAAGGCAGAACAACATTTATTATTGCCCACAGACTTTCTGCTGTTAGACACTGTGATGTAATACTTGTTATGGATAAAGGCAGGATTATCGAAGCAGGCAGACATGATGAACTAATGCAGCACGAAAAAGGCTATTACAGATTTTTATACAGCCAGCAGAAGGTTGTAAATGCTAACTCAAATTAAAGACAAAATACTTGATTGTGTAAAAAACATAAACGATTCATATGAATTTAAACCACTATTGAGTGAAATAGAAGATTCTCCTGTCAGCCCCTTAGGCAGGTTTACATTTTGGACGGTGACGGCACTTATCATTATTACCGTATTGTGGCTGGTTATAGGGAAAATCGATATTGTTGTAAACGCAAGAGGTATTGTAATTCCTGACGGCGAAGCAAAAATTATTCAGCCGCTTGAAACAGGTGTTGTAAAACAAATACTTGTTAAAGAAGGCGATTTTGTAAAAAAAGGTCAATTACTAATTTCTGTTGATACCTCGACAACTGATGCGCAGCTAAAAAGCGTAAGTAAAAATTTAGAGCAGAGTAAAATAGAAGCAGAACGTTTGAAATCAAGCGGCAATAACAGTGAGTTCTCTGCTAAATCAGATAATAAAGAACTGTCAGAAGAACTTGAAACCCAGCAAAGACTTTATCAGGAAAATCTCGCAGCAATGAACAGTCAGGTTATGGCAAAACAGCAGGAAATTGCTCAATTATCAAACCAAATATCTTCTGCTATTGCGCAAAAAAGAGATTACCAGTCCCAGTTAAACTCTGCCATAGATAGAGAAAGACGACTCAAAAATGTAATTGATGTTATTGCATATAATGATTATCAGGATGCGCAGAATAAAGTTACAAGTTTGAAAGAATCCGTAAACAGAACCGATGCAGAAATCAGAAGGCTGAAAGCTCAGCAAAGTCAGGTTCAAAGTGAAATAGCACAGATAAAAGCTGACTTCAAGGCACAAAATCTAAATACTTTAGCAAGCACTCAAAAACAAATTAGTGAACTTGAAGCGAATAAAGAGCAGATTGCATTTAGCAATGAAAATCAAAAAATCACAGCTCCTTGTGACGGATATATAGATAAACTGCTTATTCATACAATAGGAGGTGTTGTAACCCCTGCCCAGGAACTAATTGCGCTGACTCCGGTCGAACAGCCGTTACTCATTAAGGCTCAAGTTTTAAATAGAGATATCGGCTTTATTAAAGTAGGAATGCCTGTTTCAATAAAAATAGATACATTTGAATTTCAAAAGTACGGCATTTTGCATGGGACAGTTAAATCAATTTCTCAAAACAGTATAAAAGATGAAAAACTCGGAGAAGTTTATGAGGTTTATATAACCCCGAAAGAACATACGTTAATGGTTGAAGGAAAAGAAAAACAACTGTCTACGGGTATGACTCTTAACGCAGAAATTGAGATAAATAAAAGACGTATAATCGAATTCTTTATCTATCCGCTTATTAAATATCTTGATGAGGGTATAAGTGTTAGGTAATTATTGTAAATAATCAGTAATGGCATCAATCATATTTTTCATTTTATTGCAGCAAAGAAGATACGGACGAGCAGGAATTTTAAGCTATTTGTTTTTACCTGCCTGTCCACCTAATTGGTGAACTGCAGCGTATTCAAGATTTGAACCTGTAGTGCTAAATCATTGTCATAAAAAGTATTAACAGAAGATGACAGCTGTCCTGTAACCTGTAAAATTTATGCAGTTCGTGTCCCTTTTTTCTTGTCGTTTTTTAGTTGATTCTGTAAGGTCAATCCATTTGTCAGGTCACCCTTAACTATGCAAACAAGGATCTGTAGATATTGGTTTTAATCGAACAATAAAAACACATCCGATAGTCTTATAAACTGGTGCAGGTATTGAGGATAGCATTATTCTCTAAATTTACAATAAATAAATTCAATATTGCCTGTTATTGTAAATATAATATTAAAATTTTACATTCTAAATTAATAATTGCCATAATTAAAATAATTTAATGTACGTACGGTAATAACTATAAATAATGAAAATTTCACGAATTAGAATAAATAATTTTAGGAACTACAACGATACAACGATTAGTCTAAAAGATAACATAAATGTTGTTATCTGACCGAATAATGCCGGAAAGACAAAATTTTTAAAAGTAATTTAATTTTAACCCTAATTTACATGCTATTTCATGTTTGTAAGAATTTTCAATGAAATCTAAATCACAAAATGTCGAAATAGCTTAACGGATTTGCTGGGAAAAACATTAACAGAACCTGTATTTGATTCATTAATACAGTATGACGGATAATCAGCATAAAAAAGAAAAGACAAATTCTCTTTTTAAACAAACGATTGGAAAAGCACGCACAGTGCGATTTTTTGCACTAAAAAAGAGGCTTTAAACAAGCCTCTTGATTAAATGGTGGGCGATACTGGACTCGAACCAGCGACCCCCACAATGTCAATGTGATGCGCTACCAACTGCGCCAACCGCCCATTTTTTTTTAGTCAAAGCCTTCGGCTTTGAGATGCGCTACCACCCTCTCACAAAACCTGACATTTAGTCAGCTTTTGTTCGGCAGAGTGCCAACCGCCCATTTTTTTTTAGTCAAAGCCTTCAGCTTTGAGATGCGCTACCACCCTCTCACAAAACCTGACATTTAGTCAGCTTTTGTTCGGCAGAGTGCCAACCGCCCATTTTTTTTAGTCAAAGCCTTCGGCTTTAAATAAATCATACCTGAAACTTATATATATAGTCAACCTAATATTTTTTGATATGTGTTTAATGTAAAATAAACACAAGGAGATTTTATGCAAGACTACAAAATACAATTGGATAATGGTATAGAACTTATACACTGTAGCAAGTTTCAGGATGCGGTTGATAGTATTTCAAAATCCATAGAACTAAAAAATGACTGGGATATTTCTTATTTTTACCGTGCTGTTGCACTGCACGCTATGGAAAAGTTTGATGACGCAATACTGGACTATACGAAGGCTATACAGTTAAATGAAAAAATGACAGATGCCTATTATAATAGAGCGAAAATCATTCTTTCACGTAAGGATATAGAAAATCCGAATATTGAACAGGCTGTCAAAGACTTAGAAAAAGCACTGGAGCTGGATGAAAAATTTTTGGATGCGCTTTTCGCAATGGCAGCTGCGCATAAGAAACTTGGAAATTATAAAACAGCACTGGAATATCTTGAAAAGCTTTTAAAAATTGAACCGGAAGCTGTAAATGCCCGTGCGTTTAAAAAACTGCTGCTTCAAAAGTACTTGTAAGCTGCCGGTTTACTGATGACAAAATTTGATGTAAAATCAGTAACATAAACTGTATTTATACAAAAGGAGTTCAAAATGCCTGATTTTTCTCATACCTATGAAGTCGTTATTTTTTCAATCGGTGATACAAAAGCCGGTACTAAAATGGGAAAACTTCAGCTAAAAGATCTGACTGACGAGTCGATACTAAACTGTATACTTTGGGAAGAAACGCTTAACAGGCTTGATTCTAAAGTTTTTAGAGCAGGCAATCAGTTGAAAATTCTTGCCGGTTCTTACAATGAAAAATACAATAACTGTCTTATCTCTAATTTGGAGCTTATTAAAGAAGCAAAACTCGGGCTTTCGAAAGAAGAAAGAGACGATATTTTTAATAAGATTGTTGTATATGCAAATAAAATAAAGGATGAAAAACTGCAAAATTTTGTTACAGCACTTTTGTTTGAACATGAAGAAAAATTCAAAATATCTCCGGCAGCGCGTCTTATGCATCATAACTATCTGGGCGGGCTGGTTGAGCATACTTACGAATGTCTTGAGTTTGCATCTGCAGTTTTGCCAAAATTTCATAAAAAAGTAGAAGACGATTTAGTTTATGCGGCGTGCATACTCCATGATTTTGGGAAAATTTTTGAATATAAAATAGATATGGAAACCGGGCTTATTGACTATGAAGAATCATTTCAGAAAGAGTGGCTTACACATTCTCAATGGGGTTTTTCAATGTGCATGACCCATGGCTTTAAAACTGTTGCGAAAATGATTGCGGCACATCATGGAAGAACAGAGTGGGGTGCAATTGTGGATTTGAACGAAAAAGATCTGGATCCTTTATTTTATCTAATACATCATATTGATGATTTAAGCGCAAAGTTTGGCAAAACAACTATAAGTGATTTGGGTTAACAGCTGATATGTTTTTTTTAGAAATTCTTGGTCAGCTTATTTCCAGCATTTGTATAATTTTTTCCGGTTAAAACACATCGCTGTATTTGAAAATACATCAGAAAAACGCAAGAATGCACATCTACTTCAGATTTTTATATCATTAAACTGGAAACTATACCAGTTCTTGTCTTTCAACTTCTTCTGTTGTTGAGACTTGGATTATGTCGCCTTCTTGAATGTCATTAAATTTACCAAAGGAAATACCGCATTCAAAACCGGTTGCAACTTCTTTAACATCATCTTTAAAGCGTTTAAGCTGATCTATTTGACCACGGAAGATTTCTTTTCCGCCTCTTGTCACTAACGCTGTTTTTCCACGGACAATTTTGCCCTCTGTTACATAGCAGCCGGCGATTTTTCCATTCTTACCAATATTAAATACCTGTCTAACTTCAGCCTTACCAAGTTCAACTTCTTTAATTTCAGGTTGTAACAGGCTTAGCATTGTCTGTTCCAAATCTTCGAGTATCTGGTAGATAATGTCGAATTTTTTAATTACTACATGTTCTCTTTGTGCAGCAATTTCAGCATTCGAATCTTCTCTAACCGTAAAGCCAAGGATAATTGCATTACTTGCTGCAGCGAGCATAACATCTGCTTCCGATATATCACCTACTCCGGCATGCACAATTTTCAGTACTATTTCTTTTGATTTGAATTGGTTTATTGCCTGCGATAGGGCTTCTGCAGAACCATGCGTGTTTGCTTTGATGATAAGGTTTAGATGTTGAACACCGTCGTCTTTTTCACCGATAAGATCATTTATAATGTGAGTAGGCGTCATTGCCTCAAGTCTGGTATTGCGTTCTTTTTCTTTTCGTTCTGCAACAATTGATTTCATTTCCTTATCTGTTGCAACTACCTCAAATCTGTCACCTGCCTGAGGTACTTCTGTAAGACCGAGAATTTCTACAGGTGTAGACGGACCGGCCTTTTTAACTCTTTCACCAGAATCCAGAAGCAGTGCCCTGACTTTGCCGCCGACTGTACCAACTACAACACAATCGCCTGTTTTTAATGTACCATTTTGAACAAGCAGTGTAGCAACAGGCCCCTTGCCTTTATCAAGATTTGCCTCGATAACAACACCGGAAGCAAGAGCATCAGGATTTGCTTTCAAATCCTGCACTTCCGCAATCAGGAGAATATATTCAAGCAGTTCATCAATACCTGTTCCCTGAATTGCACTAACTTTTACACATACGGTATCTCCGCCCCATTCTTCGGGAACGAGACCATGTTCGGTTAACTGCTGCATAATTTTGTCAGGGTTTGCATCGGGTTTGTCGATTTTATTTATTGCAACAATAATCGGCACCTCTGCTGCACGAGCGTGGCTTATTGCTTCAATTGTCTGCGGCATTATACCGTCATCTGCTGCCACTACAAGAATAGCGATATCTGTAGATTTTGCACCGCGGGCTCTCATTTCTGTAAAAGCTTCGTGACCAGGTGTGTCTATAAAAACAATTTTTTTGTTGTTTAAATGTACGGTATATGCACCAATAGATTGCGTTATACCGCCGACTTCCGTTGATACAATTTTATGTTTTGAAGCACGTATAGAGTCAAGGAGAGTTGTCTTTCCGTGGTCAACGTGTCCCATAATGCTTACAACAGGAGCTCTTGGTTTTAAAAGTTTTTCATCTACTTCTGAAAGAATTTTTTGTTTTTCTTCTTTTTTAAGTTCTTCTTCTATATACGCATCAAGGTCTTCTTCAAGTACCTCAATATCAAAACTTTCACAGACTTTTTTTGCTGTCGGGACATCAATAACTTCATTAACTGTTGCTAAAATTCCCTGCATCATTAGGTATTTAACTATTTCTGCCGGAGCTTTTTTTATTTTTGCAGCAAGGTCTCCAACGGTAATCGGTTGATTAACAACGACCTGCTTAACATCTTCCTGTACTTCTTCGGCATGTGTGCGTTTTTTGTGTTTTTGTGCACTTGCTTTCTCAAGACTTATTCTTTCTTGTTCTTCTTCTTTAGAACGATAGATTTTTTCTTTTTTCTTTCCGCCTTTTTTCTTCATACCTCCGGCTTTTCCGTCATATATATCCTGAGGTATCATATGTCTTTGTATAGGCTTCTTTTCGGCTTCTGCTACAACTTTTTTCTTGTCTTCTTTTTTTACTTCTTTTGTTTTTTCCGCAGGGCGTTTAGTTTCTTGTCGGTTAGGGACAGAATTAGTTTTAGGTATTTCTTTACGCGGAGCGGTTTTTTTTTCTGTTTTAAAAACTTTTCTTTCTGCTGCAGATACAGGACCAAGGACAACTTTTTCTATAACTTTTTGTTGTGGAATTTCAATTTTTTTAGCCAGCTCATCTTTTTGCTGCTCTGGTTCCGGAACAGGCGCGGAAGCCGGCTTAGTTTTTTTCACAATAAATGCTTTAGGCTTTTTGGACGGTTCTTTTTTAGGCTCACGAACAATTTCTCTCATTCGGTTAGCCTGAACTTCTGTGATCGCGCTGGAGTGAGACTTTACTTTCACCCCCATTT
This sequence comes from Candidatus Gastranaerophilales bacterium, assembly GCA_944322755.1. Taxonomy (GTDB): domain Bacteria; phylum Cyanobacteriota; class Vampirovibrionia; order Gastranaerophilales; family Gastranaerophilaceae; genus CALUPY01. The sequence goes on from CALUPY010000018.1 coordinate 24,603, forward strand.
CCGTTTCCAATTTTTCGATTAATTCCTTATTTGAAAGATTCAGCTCTTTTGCTAAATCATAGATTCTGATTGTATCTGCTGGCATTACTTTAACTTTTCTCCACGTTTTTCATTTGTCCACCGATATACCGGCGTGTTTATCCTTACATGCATAGTAACACAATCATATTTTCAAGTACAGTACTGTCTAAAACAACTGTAGCTACTGAGTTTTTAGCAAGTTTCAATATAAATTTGACCTGAATTAATGAATCATTAAATTATAATTAATTTTTCCTGATTTTTTCAAAACTGTCCTTAAAATGTAAATATGAAAGAAATTAATAAGGGGGGCATATGATAGATTTTAACAGATTAACAAACAATGCTCAGGAAATATTATTTTCGGCACAGCAGCTAATGTCGAAATTTCAAAATACACAGATGGAACCGGAGCACATAGTGCTCGCTATGGAAGAAGACAAAGAGGGGATTTCAAAAGATTATCTAAACGAGCTTAAGATTGATAATCCAAACTTTCGGGATTCTCTGATGTCTTTGATTAACAACAGACCGACCTTGAGCAATCCTGTTCCGTCGCAGCAGCTGTATTTGTCAAATGACACAATAAAAATGTTTGACCTTGCAAAGGACAATGCAGAGGCTCTCAAGGATTCTTTTATCAGTATTGAGCATATCCTGCTGGCAATTACGGAATTGTCTAACACACAGATTAAATCACTGTTTGACAGATATAATATTACAAAGGATAAAATCCTTAATGCAATGAAAAAAATAAGGGGGCATAATAAAGTGGACTCTAAAGATTCAGAAGAAAATTATAAAGCACTTGAAAAGTATTCAACAAACCTAACTGACCTTGCAAAACGAGGCAAGCTCGATCCGGTAATCGGCAGAGATGAGGAGGTAAGAAGAATTATTCAGGTATTAAACAGACGTACAAAAAACAATCCTGTTCTCATAGGCGAGCCTGGTGTAGGTAAGACAGCTATTGTAGAAGGGCTTGCGCAGAGAATCATCAGAGGAGATGTGCCGGAAAGTCTCAAAAATACCCAGCTCATAGCTCTTGATATGGGAGCACTCGTTGCCGGAGCAAAATTCAGAGGTGAGTTCGAAGAGAGACTCAAGGCAGTTTTAAAAGAAGTTGAGGCGTCTGACGGTGAAATCGTTCTGTTTATTGATGAACTCCATACTGTCGTCGGTGCCGGTGCAACAGAAGGGTCTATGGACGCAGGAAACCTGTTAAAACCGCTTCTTGCAAGAGGTGTCCTGAGAACTGTCGGCGCTACTACAATAAATGAATACAGAAAATACATTGAAAAAGATCCGGCCTTAGAAAGACGTTTTCAGCCTGTTATGGTAAACGAACCGTCTGTTGAGGATACAATAAGCATTTTAAGAGGCTTAAAAGAACGCTACGAAGTTCATCACGGTATACGAATTAAGGATGCTGCGCTTGTTGCTGCGGCAAAACTTTCTGACAGATATATTACAGACAGATTCTTGCCGGATAAGGCTATTGACCTTATTGATGAAGCGGCTTCTTCTTTAAGAATAGAGATAGATTCAATGCCAGAGGAGCTTGACTCGCTGGTAAGACAGAAAATGCAGCTTGAAATCGAACGTCAGGCAATAAAGAAAGAAGACCCGTCAGACGAAAACACTAACAAAATCGAGGCTCTGACAAAGCTTATTGATGAACTTGACGGAAAAATTTCTGTATTAAAAACGCAGTGGGAAGCTGAAAAGAGCACTATTACAAACGAAGCTCAATTAAAAGAGGAAATTGAAAAAGTCAAAGTCCAGATAGAAAAAGCAGAAAGGGATACAGACCTTGAAAAAGCGGCAGAATTGAAGTACGGAAAACTTATTGAACTTCAAAAACAGCTTCAGGCAGCACAAAAGGGCGAAAAAAATGTAAAACACACGCTGTTAAAAGAAGAGGTCGATGAAGATGATATAGCGGAAATCGTTAGCAAATGGACAGGTATTGAAGTTTCAAGACTTGTTGAAAGCGAGATGATGAAACTTTTGAGAATGGAAGATTACCTGCACAAGAGGGTTATCGGCCAGGAAGAAGCTGTGGATACGGTTTCTGATGCTATCAGACGTGCCCGTTCTGGTTTAAAAGATCCCAAAAGACCTATCGGTTCGTTTATCTTCCTTGGCCCGACCGGAGTGGGAAAGACAGAGCTTGCAAAATCACTTGCTGAATTTCTGTTCAACGATGAGGATGCTCTGATACGTATTGATATGTCAGAGTATATGGAGAAACACTCTGTTGCAAGACTTGTCGGTGCACCTCCCGGATATGTCGGTTACGACGAAGGCGGTCAGCTGACAGAAGCTGTCAGAAGAAAACCCTATTCAGTTATACTGTTCGATGAAATAGAAAAAGCTCATCCGGATGTGTTTAACATTATGCTTCAGATACTTGATGACGGACGTCTTACTGATTCAAAAGGTAGAACAGTTGATTTTAAAAACACGCTTATCATCATGACCAGCAATATCGGCAGTTCTATAATTCTCGAAAACAGTCTGAATTCAATGATGTCAGACAGTGAATTTAATGACACAAAGGAAAAAGTTATGGAGCTTATGAAAGCTCACTTTAAACCTGAATTTTTGAACAGGATTGATGAAATAATATTCTTTAAAGCTTTGACTCTTGGTGAATTGACGCAGATTGTTGATATTTACTTTGAGGGATTGAAAAAACTGTTTGCCGATAAAGACATAAAGATTGAAATCACTGAAGATGCAAAAGATTTGCTTGCAACACGCGGATTTAATCCTGTATACGGCGCTCGTCCACTGAAACGAACTATACGCCAGATGGTCGAAAACCCGCTTGCTAAGGATATTCTTGCGCAAAAATTCAAAGCCGGTGATACAATTACGATTGATGCAAAAAATGACGAAATTGTGTTTCATTAATGCAGCTAATGTGAAAAATCTCGCAATAAAAAAGGAGTCCCAATAGGACTCCTTTTTTATTTATCACCGTATTCTTTATATATGCGTTTAACTGCCTCAAATCTTTCTGACAGTATTTCAAGAACTGTATTAAGTTTATCTTGTTCATCTTGTTTTTGTCGTAAATATGAGTTTTTAATATCTACGTACCTGTCATATTCATGCTGTAGTTCTTTGCTTTTTTCTATATTATCCCGGCGTTGATTTTCAAGGTATGTTCTGTGATAGTAAGTTTGAGAAGGCGGATAGCTTGTATTGTAAGAAGGACCCCATTGTTGTCTTTCTGCCTCCTCTCTCTTGTTTACTTCTTGTATTTCTTTTTGTATTTTTTCTGTGCGTTCATCAAGAAGATATTTTTCAACTTCTATCTCTTTTAGCCTTTTTTCTGTATCCTGAATATTGCTATTTATAGATTCAATGGTATTAGCTATTTTATCTCTTCTTGAAAAGTCATTTTCACTCATAGCAAGCGCTACTTTAACTTCGTGCGCTAATAATTGTCTGTCTATAGTTTTTTTACACAATTCTTTGTTTTCATCTATATTTTGCCGGGCATTGAGAGCCTTTTTGAATAAATTAATAATATCTATAGGTCTGCAGTTCTGATAAGAATCGTAGTTTGCTGTTTCTTTTTTATATTCTTCTAGGAAGTTTTCTGATTTTTTAATTTCCTTTTTCGCAACCAAATTCAGCCTGTTGTTATAAAGCTGGCTAAAATTTGCATCTTTGCTGTAATCTTTTAAAACTGCTTTTCTTGACTTGAATTTGTGTTCCAGCTGTTCTAACGTTGGCATTTGGGGCTCTTCGTCATACACTACATAAGAATGTGTCAATGCAATACTCGAATCAATTTCTTCTTTTGGGTCTGCAATGTAAATCAAGCTGCTGTCACCGTTGCCTATTTTTTGAAATTTATGATACGGATCGTAGACTTTTGATTTGTATACTTCTATGTAATCATCAAGAGAGCTCGCTTTTCCATCTGCAAGTTTTGATACATTCGTATCCAATATTTCCACATAAGTATTTCCGTTTTTATCTTTTTTTATTGGATTTTCTGTTCTTCCCTGAAACGAAGGTTTTGCATTATTTGAAGGTGATGAAGCTCTGTAAATATTGACCGGCAAAATTCTCATTTGTGATTCTCCTTATTTTTTGAAATGCAAATTTCTTGATATAAAGACACTGAACAAAAAGTTTTGCTAATTTAAAAATTAATTGTAAATATTTTTTTACAAATTCTCTTTTATATAAAAAGTTTAATTGTCTGTCCGTCTAAAACATATGTGCATTAAAAAGTACTTTTTCTGCCTCAATAATGTGAAAAAATGAGTGAGAGCAAAAGAGGAGCAGAGAAGTGAAACATTTTTTGTGCATGTTTTTAATGGTTATTACCTTTGGTTTTTCTATACAAAACGGAGAAGCAGCAATAATCAATTTAACGAAAACAGATGAAGATTCTGCAATAACAGACATTTACGAACGAATTACACCGGCAATTGTTGTAGTAGATGCAGAAATGAAAGACGGTACCTCAAGCGGAACCGGATGCATTATTGATTCTAAGGGAATTATTTTAACGAGTTCGCATGTTATTTCTAATGCTACAGATATTCAAATAACTATCTCATCAGGCGAGGTCTATAAAGGAGAAACTATTTCTGTATTAGGAAAGGATAATGACCTTGCACTCATTAAGATAAATCCCAAACGAGAGCTTCCGACTCTGAAACTCGGAGATTCTGCAAAAGTAAAAGTAGGGCAGAGGGTTCTTGCTATAGGAAATCCCTTTGGCTTCAACGGAACACTTACGACCGGCATAATATCAAGAATAGACTATACAAGAAACAAACTCCAGACCGATGCAGCGATAAATCCCGGCAACTCCGGAGGCCCAATAGTGAACATAAAAGGAGAAGTTATCGGCATAAGCCAGTCGATTTACAACCCTGACAATAATGTATCTAACATTGGTATAGGTTTTGCAGTTCCTATTAATGAAGCAAAAAGTTTTATAAAGTTGACCCTCTCTGATTCATTTCTCAGTAAATCTCAGGATGTGAAGGAACAGTAAGTAAGACATAAGCGCACTTAAAAAGTGCGCTTACCTTTCTTTCGAAACCATATATACAGTCTTAGTCTTTATTGCTGATATCTATCTGTTGTGAAAAGACAGGTGACGGGAAAAATTTGGTGTAATCCGCAATTGTAGAGGCGTCACCGGTAAGAACATTCAGGTATTTTTCTGCTCTTGATACAGCTACATAAAACAGCCTTAATGCTTCGTTTTTCTCTCTCGGCTTTCTCCAGATTTCATTATAGACAAGTGCTTTTGCTGTCGGATTTCCTTCGAATTTTCTTATCAGAATTCCGTGTCCGGGTTTGTTTCCGTATTGAAAATCGAAGTTTATGTTTGTATCCTGTTTTGACGGGTTAGAAAGCAATGAAAGAACAAATACATACGGAAATTCCAGCCCTTTGCTGGCATGGATGGTGAGCAGCTGAACAGCATCAGGAGTGGAGGACGCAATCGACGGAAACTCAAAATTTCTGTCCTCTTTAATTTTCTCAATATAGTCAAGAAAGTTTTTTGCGCTGACATAGTTGTCTGATTCTATATAATCTGAGAGAATTTTTTCAAAAACTCTTAAATTCCTTTCCGAAAGCCGGTTTTCTGTTTGTGTTGATGGAACATACGGCTGGATTGAATTTATAAGTTTGTAATAACATTGAAGCAAAGAAAAACTTTTGCGTTTGAGTTTAACAGCGTTCATTGTCTCAAAAATCTGTTTTACATAGTTTTTTGTTTGTTCTTCCAGGTCAGTCAGGTCAGTTTCACTATTTAAGAGAACAAATCTCAATTTGTCACAGAAGTTCATTCTTTTGAGTTCATCAAATTCTTTTGTTTCAAGAATTTTTTTGTCGAGTGATAGTTTTAAACGATAGACCTGCGCATCTGAAAGCTTTATTTTAAAAATTCTTATGAGAGCTATTTCATCGGTTGCATCTGAAAAATACCTTAAAAGTGCAATGGCATTTTTTATAACAGGCTCGTTAAAAAATCCAGTGTTTACTTTTTTTACGGAAGGAATACCTGATTTTGCCAGATATTTTTCCACAAGCTCTGCCTGTGCATGGGATTTTACCAGAACTGCAAAATCTTTAAAATTTGCTTTGTCCTGTTCTTTTAGTTTTAAAATTTCCTGTGCAATGTATTGTGCTTCAGCTATTTTGTGCTCGTTTCTGTCCGCTGCATTGCAGAATTCCGTGTATTTTACGTATTTGTTTTCTCCGTCTGCTTTTTTAAAGGCTTCAAGTGCCTCATCGAGCTGTAAATGTTCTTCTGTCACGTAGTTTACTGCGTCGAGTACGTAGTTTGTGGAGCGGTAGTTTGTTTTCAGACGGATTTCTTCATATTTTTTACCGTATTTCTGTTCAATATATTTGTGAAGAACTTCGAGGTTTTCCATCTGCGCAAATCGGAATCCGTAAATGGATTGCTTTCTGTCTCCTACAAAAGTTATATCAGCATCATCAGGAGAGAGAAGAAGTTTTATCAGCTCCAGCTGAGATCCGTTTGTGTCCTGAAATTCGTCTATAATAAGATGCTTAAAATATTTTGAATAGTATGTTCTCAAAAGTTCATTGTGCTTAAAAATATATATGGTTTTGTTAATAAGGTCATCAAAGTCTATCAAATCTGCGTTTTCAAGCTCTTTGCAGTATACAGCATAAATGAGTGCAATAACCTGTGCAAGATACCTTTCATACGGTGCAATTTTTTCAAGACATTCCGGAAAACCAGAGGCATATCCCCAGTTTTCAGCTTTGGCTTTTCCGTTTTTGTCGAGTATAAGCTTTGCGGAGGCAATAGCTGAAAATGCACCTTTGTCAGAGTTTTTGCCTTTTGCATCTGTTTTTATATCCTCAAATTTGCAAAAACTGTCAGAATATGGCTTTAGGTGTTCTTCCCAGCTGTTTATATAACTATCTTTGTCAGTAAATCCGAAAGACAAAGTTTCAAGAGTTTTTGAAAAGTCGGAAGTTGAACGGAGGGCTTTATCAAGAAATTCTTCCGGTTCAAGGCCGAGTGATTTTATTTTTTTTATAACAAAATATATTTCATCAAAAATTGTGTCCAGATTATCGATTTTGTTTAGGATTTTCAGATTGTGTGCACTCAAAATATCGGGCTCCACACCGAGTTCTGCCGCAATAGTTGTTATGTTATCTATAGTTTTGTACTCATTGTATTTTATGCGTTTTATTATATTTGAATATATTTTTTCCAGTTCCTGCTCTTCCCCCATTTTAAAAGCGGGTGAAAGACCTGCTTCAATGGAATGCTTTTTTAAAATCCTGCTGCAAAAACTGTGAAAAGTGGAAACCCACAGGTCATTTGCTTCTATGCCGTTTTCATCGAGTTCTTTTACTATTCTGCTTTTCATCTCGCCTGCAGCTTTGTCCGTAAATGTGATGACCAGAAGCCGTTGGGGCGCATCTTCTACTCCTGTTTTCATCAGGTCAAAGACCAGCTTAACAAAACGTTTCGAGATGATTTTTGTTTTTCCTGTGCCTGCACCGGCAACAATTTTTGTGCAGGAGTTTATCGGATTTTCAACAGCTTTTTTCTGCTCTGCGTTAAGACCTTCCGTGAACTGTTCAATAGAAAAATTAATCATCATTTCCTCCGTCGCACAAAAATTCATACGGGCAGTTTTTGCATTTGAAGTTGTCTTTTTCAGGTTTAAAATTCGAGGTTTCTCTTATTTTGTCAGCAACTTCTGTTTTCAGGTTTTTTAATATCCTGTCTGAGTATTGCCGGAGCGTATCAGCTGATACAACATCGTCAACACAGCCTCCGTCAATTGCTGGTCTTATGTATTTTAGTCCGAGCGTACACAGCTTATCTTTTATATTCTCAAGATTCTTTGCATACAGAGAAGCTATGTAATACAGGGGAACCTGATAAGGATATTCTTTTTTCAGGTTTTCGGGATTGCCTTTGCCGGTTTTTGTCTTAAAAGAAACTCCGTTTTCACTTACATAATGAGAAAGCATTTCTCTGTTTTGCATGCCTGTTTTGTAATCAAACAGTGAATATTGACCGTCTTTTTCTGTTATTATGTCTATTCTTCCGTCGAATTCTGTATTCGGGATTTCATCTGTTTTAAACCGGAATTCTGTTTCAGCAATTGCGCTGTCCGGCACGTCATTAAAAAATCCGTGTTTTTCTAGCTCTTCGATTGCAGAGATAAAGTACTCTCTCATTTCTTCCCTGCTAAGCATATCCGAGGTCAAAAGCGTTTCTATATCATTTTCGCTGAAACCTGCTTCAATCGCATTATCCGGTTCTGTCTCGCAGTTGAAATATGCGTTTGTAATATTCATAAGGGTTTCTTTTGTGAATGATTTCAGATATTTTTCTAAAAATACCTGCATAATGGTATGCACAGCAGTACCGTATGATGCAAAAAACGTTCCTCTGTCTTTGAGGTTAAGCAGGTTCGCAAGATAGTATTTTCTCGGGCAGGTCTGAAAATGTCTTATTGCGGAGGCATTAAGTTTCAGGATATCATCTGCAGGAATAACTTTTGATGAAGGCATAAATTCCATCCGGTCTTTCACGGTAGTTTCCTGCTCGATTGTTTCTTTCTGTATAGTGATTTCTTTTGTTCTGTCAGGATTAACAGAAGAAATTCTGTTAAAGAAAACAGACGGCTGAATCTGTTTTTTGTCCTCATATACATGGGTTGAGACAGTTAGTGTCGCTGATGCTCTTGTCATTCCGAGGTACATAAGAGCACTTTCTTCTGCCATTACTGTTTTTTCATCCGGAATGATTTTTCCGAAGCAGGGATTTATTTTTTGCAGGTTATTTGAGACTTCTGTGTTTGCATATACTGATATAAACTGTGTAAATCTGTCCTGCGCAGGCAGTGATTTTTCGGTCAGAGACGGGATATACACATGTTTAAATGTCATTCCTTTTGCTCTGAAAAACGGTAGTACACGGACATAATCCGTGTTTTTTAACTCTCTTTCAACAGGCTGATTTATAACATCAAGAATAATTGAAAGAGACGGCTTTTTGTTCAGAAGACTTCCGTATAAAAACTCAATGTCTTTGATTTTTCCGGCAAGCATTTTTATCTCCGGACGGTTCGGGTCAATGGTTTCTTTTTCTTTTGACGCACAGAAAAAGATAATATCAGTAAAACGGTTTTCTCTGTATAGTTCATATATTTTTGCAATTGCGCCGAATTCCATAGCCAGTGCTTTAGCGTCAGTGTCAGACAGAGTTTTTATGTTTTCGTATATCACATTAAGCAGAGACGGTTTGTTATGCTCCTGTTTTATACTGAGGAGTCTGTCCGCTGCGTAACTGTTTTCTATCGTGTCATAGAGTATATTTTCTGTGTACAAATCCAGTTCTTCAAAAATAATCTCTCTGTCTGAACGTGGCATAACTCCGATTGAGTTAAAGTCATTTTTTGAAAATGCATCCATATTAAGCTTTTCAAAAATCATACAGATATTGATATAGCGTGTGAGTTTCAGTTTGAAATTATTCAGGTTTTCGTCATAAATTTCAATACCTGCCGGTATTTCATTAACCTTGAAAAAGTCCAGTATCTTTTGCTTAAAACTGTTTTCACGGATAAGAACAGCGTAGTCGCTGTATTTACCTTCGCCTGCATTTACTTTTTCTTTTATTTCCCCTGAAATATAGCTAAGTTCGTCGTGTAAGTCCTGAAATATCAAACAGGATACGGTATTCTTAGAAGGCACGAAGTTTTTGTCCGTAAGAAACAGTGCCTGAGATACTATATTTTCGCTTCTGTAAATTTTATCAGCATTCTGTTTTTCAAAATCGTCAAAATTTGCATTTACACCGGAAGTGAGCCTTATTTTTGCGTGTTCATCTGCACAGAAGAGGAGCTCTTTGCCGAGTTTTTTTATTAGTTCCGTCTGTGCATATGACATATCCTGCACTCCGTCAACAGCTATAAAATCATACTCCGGCAGCTTTTCCAGATTCATCGCAATACCCGCAGATTCTCTGTAGTCTAAGAGATTGTGCTCTTTTAAAAACGCATTATATTTTTCATAGACTTCACACACAAGCAGTAATCTGTTTTTGTCAATGTCTGAAATATCTGCATTTTGAACGGCATTTTGTAAATCATCAGGAGATAGAAGATTGTTTTTTAATGCACCGAACAAATTATACAATTCCGAGGAAAATCGTGAAGATTTTGTCAGGGCAAAAAGTGTGGGATTTTTCTTAAACACATCTTTTGAAATATTTAAAATAATATCAATGCCCAGAAAATCAGACAGTATTTTCTTTTCATAACCGTTTTCCGTAAAAATCCTTTGAATAAGATTTTCAATAGAAACAGGTTTGAAATTTTCTGTTTGTTCGTTTAATGAAAATGTAAGAGCAAGTTTTTTGCCCTCATACTGAGCGGCTGTGTTTTTTATATATTCTGTTTTTCCGCTTCCTGCTGCCCCGTTTATATATAATCTTTTCTGCATGGTATAAATTTTAGCATATTTTATACAGTATTTGTTAATTTTTTCTAAAATAAAGGGTTAGTACATGTATTTAATTCATTTTTGTCAGATAATCGTTTATGATATGCAGGTAATTTTTAAGGAGAATTGCCATGCAAAAATATGAATGTTTAGTATGTATGTACGTCTATGACCCCGCTGAAAACAATAATGTAGCATTTGAAGATTTGCCTGAGGACTGGACATGTCCTTTGTGCGGTGCGTCAAAAGACCAATTTACAAAAACAGAATAGAATTAAATAAGAGAAGGAGAAAAAGATATGAAAATGCTTCCGATAAAAAATAATGTATATTATCTGGGTTCAAAAGATATTAACAGAAAGCTTTTTGACCAGCTTATACCGCTGCCGCAGGGTACTACCTACAACTCTTATCTCGTTGTCGGCAGTGAAAAAACAGCTCTGGTTGATACAATGTATCCTAAAAAAATACATGAGCTTATCGACAAACTGGATGCAGAGGGAATCAAAAAGGTAGATTACATTATTGCAAATCACGGTGAACAGGATCACTCAGGCGCACTGCCGACACTTGTTGCAAAATACCCTGACGCAAAAATAGTCACAAACGCAAAATGCAAAGATATCGTTCAGAATCTTTTACATCTTGATGAAGAAAAATTTCATGTTGTAGGGGACGGTGATGAACTTTCTCTGGGAGACAAAACTGTTAAATTCATTCTCGCTCCATGGGTGCACTGGCCTGATACAATGTTCAGCTATTTAAAAGAAGATAAAATGCTTTTCACCTGCGACTTTTTAGGTGCACATTATACGAAAAACGACCTTTTTGCGGATTACACGGATGAGCTTGTTGAAGCTGCAAAAAGATATTATGCGGAAATTATTATGCCGTTTAGAAATTTTGCTAAAAAATATACACAAATGGTTAAAGGAATGGATGTTGAAATTATTATGCCGAGCCACGGGCCTGTGTATGATAAACCTGAATTTATTCTTAATCTCTATGATTTATGGACATCAGACAAGGTAGAAAACAAAGTTGTTATTCCGTATGTTTCGATGTATGAAAGTACAAAAATGCTTGTGGATGAACTGGCAACGCATTTAAGAGCGAAAAATATCGACGTGAAACTTTTTGACCTTGTAAACTGCGATGAAGGCGAGCTGACTATGGAGCTTGTTGACGCTGCGACTGTTGTGTTCGGTGCTTCTATGGTTCTTGCAGGGCCCCATCCTGCTGCTGTTACCGCTGCATATCTTGTAAATGCAATAAGACCGAAAGTTAAATATTATGCAATAGTAGGTTCATACGGCTGGGGCGGAAAACTTACGGAAACTCTGGAGAGCATGCTGACTATAATTAAGCCTGAAAAACTTGATTATATAGTAGTAAAAGGCAAACCTACCGAAGATGATTTGAAAAAGGCAGCGGATCTTGCAGCACTTATTGCGGAAAAACATAAAACATTATAATTTTAATAACAAAAACGCCGGATGTTTTGAAATCCGGCGTTTTTTTGTAAATAGAAATTTTGGCTTATTCTGCGCTAACTTCTTCTGCTTCTGCAGTTTCTTGTTCAGGAACAACATCTGTTCTGATTGAATTTGTTTTTGCTTTTGATTTTAAGTTTTTGTCTTTAAATTTTTTAACCTGTCTGTCTAATTTGTCAGCAACAAGGTCGATACTTGCATACATAGATTCAGCTGATTCCGTAACATGAACGGAGCCGCCTACAAATTTACAGGTAACTTCTGCCGTATGACTCTGCGCCACGCTGGGATTTTTGATGACAGATAATACTACATCAATACCCTCAATCTGGTCGTAGTGGTTGGCTACCTTACCAATTTTTTCTTTCGCATAAGCTTTAATTGCGTCTGTGATTTCAATGTTTCTACCGTTTACGTATATGCGCATACAAGCCTCCAATAAAATGATACCTATCTAGTATAACTCAATTTTTCAATAGTTGCAACGATAATCTCCCTGATGATATAATTTTGTTTAGGAACTTTTATGATTATTAGTTTATTAAAGAGACTTACGGGGGATTTATATGAAAAAAAAGATAAGTTTGTTATTCATGAGTTTATTATTAAGTGCTCCTGCATTTGCCCAAAACGGTTTGTGGGTAAATGATTTAAGAACTTTATTTGATAAAAATCAGGCAATTATTATGGCCGTGAACATCCGCACCTTCAATGCTCAGGACAAAAACGGAAATGAAATCATCGAGATAGAAAAAGGCGAAACTCCGGGAAATTTTGTCAATGCGGTACAAAGGCTGGACGGGCTTAAAAAACTCGGAATCAATACAATTCACCTTTTACCGGTGACACCGGTCGGTAAGGTAAAAGCAATAGGAACTGCCGGTTCTTTATATGCTATTTCGGGGTTTAATGAGTTGAATCCCCAGCTGGATGACAAAACAAATAACCTGACAGTAAAACAGGAAGCTGCAAATTTTGTGAAAGAATGCCACAAAAGAGGAATAAGAGTAATAATTGACCTCCCAAGCTGCGGCTCTTATGATATGTATCTAGCCAATCCGAATCTGTTTGAAACAGACTCGGCAAAACAGCCTCAGGTTCCGGCTGACTGGACAGATGTAAGAATGTTCAAGACACAAAATGCGGACGGGTCTTTGAATGAAGATGTCTATAATTTATACAAACAGTTCGTTGATATGGCTCTGCAGCTGGACATAGACGGAATCAGAGCAGATGTTGCAACTTCAAAACCATATGCTTTCTGGGAAAGACTGATAAAATATACCAGAGAAAAAAGTCCTCAGTTCCTGTTTTTAGCGGAAGCTTCTGAAAGCTGGACAGAGCCGGCAACAAAAACTGCACCGTTTACGCCTTATGACAAACTTCTGGAGGCAGGATTCGACGGATATTACGGAAGCTTTTTTAATTTCAAAGACTGGAAAACCTCAGATGAGTTTGAAAAACAGATGAACCTGGTTTCTTCTATACAAAAACAGTACAATTATCAAAGAAGCGTTATTGGCAGTTTTTCAACGCACGATGAAATTAGTCCGATAGTATTAGGCGGTCCGCAGCTGACAAAACAGATTATCTGGCTGCAAGCTACGCTGCCGGTAAATTCTTATTTTGTTGACGGTTTTCAGTCCGGAGATGCATACCTCTACAAATATGCTAACCAGAAAGCTTCAAAAACATATACAGATGATGACTACTATTATGTACATAAAGGAAAGATTGATATCTTTAATTTTTCTCGCCGCCCCGGAGGAAAAGATTCTCTGATTCAGGATGAATTTATAATTGCAAACTCTATTAAAGCACAGGCTACAGAGCTTCTGCAGAAAGGCACTTTGACCTTTTTGAACACAACAAATCCTGATGTTTTTGCATATATGGTTACTTATGATAAATCATCTATAATCGTTATTTTTAATAAAAATCTTCAAAGAAGCAATGCTGCTGACATAAAATGTAATGTAACAAAGAAAACGCTTATTACTCCGGTAAGGACACCTGCTGCACCTTCTGTGCAAAACGGTAAGCTGTCCGTAAATATACCGGCAGGAGAAATTATTGTTATGCTGGCAGACCTTTCTAAAAAATAGAACTAAAATTCTGCTAAAAAGTTCATAACTTTTTCATAGAGACACCAGAGTTTTTCAGGTGTCTCTATTGGTAATACTGCATCTTCACTTTCTATCGTTGGTGCAAATTCAAGAGTAATAACGGGTATATGCCTTTCAATTCCGCAATATGTACCGAAACTGCCCGGAGTGGGATAGCCTATACTTTCTTCTGTTTTGTAACCTGTTATTTCGCTGATTTTTTCTGCTATATCTTGTGCCGGCCCGTCATAATTTACGATACGGTATGGTTCATGCAGCGTCAATATCAAATCAGGCCTGTAGTTTTCTATAATGTTAATTAAAAATTTTGTTTCAATCTCTCCAGCCGGACTTTCTCCTCCAAAGTACTTGTTTTTTTCAGACAGCTGCCAGTTTTTTGTTGGAAAATTTCTGTTTAAATCCACGCCGTTTGCATTTCCCCGTGTTCCTGCGAACAGTCCGTCCGGATTCAGACATGGTATAAAAAGCAGCCTGTTTTTTGTTTTTTTGATATTTTTCAGGTATTTTTCAATAAGGTATTTTCCGGAAGGCTCGTCTCCGTGAAAAACGCCGATTGTGAGAATTGTTTTGCCTGTTCCTCCTGCGTCCAGCAGGCTGATTTCATTACCATTGACGGTTTTTTGCTGTTCAAGAACTGTTTTAATCATTTTTGCTCCAGTATTTTCCAGCTTTCTGCTGTTTTTTCCAGAGTTGTTTTTAAATCACGTTCGCCTAGCAAAATTTGCTGAACAGTTGTATTTAAAATAGTCAGAAATTCTTTTCTGTTTCTCTCAAACTGTATTTGTGATTCAAGGTTATTCAACTGGGAGGCACTTATTTTTCTTGCTTTTGAGATAACATCGTTGTCGTCAGCCTTTGTAAAATATGTATCGCTCAAAGCATCTTTGTTTACGGGAAGAATAGTAGTCAGTTTTGCAAGTTCAAGCTGGTTTTGCTTGTTTGTCAGAAAAAGGGCAAATCTTAATGCACCGTCCTTATGCCGGGCTTTGACCGGTATAACGAGATTCATAATAGAAACATCGTACTTTCCTGTATCTCCGACCAGCTGATTTGATACGTCTGTATGTTTATACACCTGAGGTGCATTTTCTTTTACAATATTCAAAAAATTTGCACCTGATTGTATGAACACAAGCTGTCCTGACATATATTTTTCTAAAGCTTCCCTGTGTGTCTGGGTTATTGACTCTTTTGGAATCAGGTCTTTTTGATAAAGCATTTTGTAGTCAGAAAAAATTTTTTGACTTTTTTCAGAGGCAAGTGTTTCTGGCGTGTTAATATCGTATTTGTTCAAAATTTTTAGCATTGTGTCATTTTCCGCAACAGTTGGCATTGTTGCAAAAACATTGGTTTTTGCTTTTATTGCTGCAGCATCTCTGTTTAAATCGTCATATGTGACCGGTAATTTTTGAAGACCTGACTTTTTAAACAGTTCTTTGTTGTAAAAAGTAAGCGAAGACGTTGCATAAAACGGTATAGCGTAGCATTTGCCCTGATATTTGAGATCATTTACAATTTCGCTGTTGAAAGCAGAAAGTTTTTCACAATCCAGAAATTCAAGAGCCTGTTTTTGTGCAAGCACGCTGGAAAAATCCGGTGTCAGGTTTACAAGGTCAGGCGGAGTATTGCTCAAAATAGACGCAAGCGTTCTTTTTTCGCCTTCTGAATATGGGACGTCTATCCATTTTATTTTGACATCCGGATTTTTTGCCTCAAATTCAGCAATGACTCCGTTCATATATTTGTCAAAAGTTCCCATCTGTAATGTCCAGAAAACGACTTCATTTGAGGATTCAGATGGCTTTATAAAAAACAGTCCGCCTGAAAGTATAATTATTGCAGCAATTATTAAAAATTTTTTCATTTATTTATCCTTATACGGGAATAGTTTCACATCACTGTTCATAACGAACGTGACTTCTTCCCCGGCTTTAATGACAGTCGGTTTGCCAAAGTAGCGGATACTCGTAGGTACAAACTGCAGCACTCCTTTTTTCCATGTGCCAGGATAATGGGGCATCCTGGTGTAATATTGAACTTCTGCCAGGTCTCCGCCGACTGTTGTTGTATTGTTCCAGTATAGATATGCATCGAGCTTATACTGTTTTTCAGTGGGTGTAATTACCTTAAACACTCTTATTTTCATTGCGGCATTAATCCCTTCTACTGCTTCGGTTACGGATTCAATACGCGCCACATATATAGAGTTTTTGGGGATAATGTTAGATTCGCCCATAAAAACATCAACGGGGCTTATAAAATATTCCAAATCCCCTGCATGTACAGTAGATGTCGAAATTTCCCGCTGGCTGATTGCTTTTAAAAAAGTACCTTTTGCAAGCGAGGCAGGCTTGTAGCCTCTGAGCTGCGCCTCTGCAAAACACAGTCCGCTGCTAAATACAATAAGAAAAATAACAGTCAAAAATTTAATAATACACTTCATTCTTTAATGATAATAAATTATCTGGATTTTTCAACCTGTTTTTACTAAAATTAAGGCATGTATTGTAGAAATGAGGATATGAATTATGTTGGATATTAAACTTGTCAGAGAGAATCCCGAAAAGATAAACGAACTTTTAAAAAGAAGAAATCCGGAACTGTCGGTTGATAAGGTTCTTGAAATCGATGTAGAAAGAAGAAAAGTCCAGACAGAAGCTGATGAACTTCGCGCACTCAGAAAATCAGAATCCCAAAAAATCGGCGAGCTCAAAAAACAAGGACAGGATACAACAAAAATTCAGGAAGAGGTACGAGAAATCGGAGACAAAATTAAAGTACTTGAGGAGAAAGAATCAGAACTCGACTCAAAACAGAGAGAACTTCTGCTTACTATCCCCAACATACCTGATGAAAATATTGCAATAGGAACAAGTGATGCGGACAATGTCGTCAAAAAATATGTCGGTGAACCGGCAAAACCGAATTTTGAACAAAAAGCACACTGGGATATAGTAACAGAAAAAGATATTGTTGATTTTGAGCGTGGCGTCAAGATTTCACAGTCAAGATTTTATATTTACAAAAACAAAGGAGCAAGACTGGAAAGAGCTATAATTAACTTTTTCTTAGACCTGCATACGACAAAACACGGATATGAGGAAATTCTTCCGCCGGTTCTTGTTAACTCTGCAGCTATGACAGGCACAGGTCAGCTTCCGAAATTTGCAGAAGATATGTACAAATGTGTTGATGAAGATTTGTATCTTATACCGACCGCGGAAGTTCCTGTGACAAATATTTACTGCAATGAAATCCTATCAGAAGATGATCTGCCCCGCTGCATGACGGCATATACTCCTTGTTTCAGAAGAGAAGCAGGTTCTGCCGGAAAAGATACAAGAGGGCTAATCAGAGTACACCAGTTTAACAAAGTAGAGCTGGTTAAACTAACCACTCCTGAACAGGCATCGGAAGAACATGAAAAACTGACTCGGGACGCAGAAGAAGCTCTCGAACTGCTCGGACTTCCTTTCAGACGAGTAGAACTCTGCACTGGTGACATAGGATTTTCTGCAAGAAAATGCTATGACCTTGAAGTCTGGATGCCGTCATACAACAACTACAAAGAAATCTCAAGCTGCTCTGTGTTCGGTGATTTCCAAGCAAGAAGAGCAGGTTTAAAATACAGAAGCAAATCAACCGGAAAAGTTAATTACTGTTATACAATGAACGGTTCCGGACTGGCAGTTGGCAGAACTTTTGCTGCAATAATTGAAAACTTCCAGCAGGAAGACGGTTCGGTAATCATACCGGAGGTTTTAAGACAGTACACAGGATTTGACAGATTGTAATTATGAATAAAAAAGGCTGTTTTATTACATTTGAGGGCGCTGACGGCTGTGGAAAGACTACCCAGTCAGAGCTTGTTCAGAAATATCTTGAAGAATTCGGCAGAAAAACTCTCTGGACTCGAGAACCCGGCGGTGCTGCGCTCGGCAAAGAATTAAGGAAGATACTTTTGCATTATGACGGGTATGTTGCGCCGGAATGTGAAGCGTTTCTCTTTTTAGCGGACAGAGCACAGCATGTTGAAACGGTTATAAAGCCAGCTGTAAACAATGGCATAATTGTACTTTGCGACCGTTATACTGATTCGACCGCAGCATATCAGGGATATGGAAAAGGCATTGACCTTACCCGCATAAATTATCTGAATGACCTTGCGACAGGCAAATTTTATCCGGATTTAACTCTTGTTTTTGATGTTGACTCGGAGGTTGCCCAGAAAAGAGTCGGTGCAGAAAAAGACAGACTGGAATCTGAGGGTATGGAATTTCATAAAAAGGTCAGATACGGTTATCTTGAGCTTGCACAAATCTATCCGTACAGAATTAAGGTTATTAATGCGAATAATCCGATTGAGAAAGTATTTGAAGATACAAAAAAAGTTATTGATGAATTTTTGAATCATTAGAGATTTAAATAAACAGGACAAAAAGTAACAGTTTTTGTATCTATTCTGCTTTTATTTCGGAAATTAGTGATTGAATTTCCGGATTGTTGCTGATAGATTGTGCCTGATGTGCATAGTTCAGTGCACCTTTTTTATCTCCTTTTTCCATATACAGGACAGCGAGATTATAATAAATTAAATATTTTTCCATATTGTTTTTAGAAACACTCATTCCTCTGTCAAGAGTCGTTTCAGCGCTGTCAAAATCTTCAATTCTTGCATACAAAACTGCTAAGTCAATATATCCGCTTACCTGAAAAGGCGCTTTTTTTATGTAGGTTTGCGCTTCTTCAATTTTCCTTTTTATTATATCTTTTTCAGACCCCAGCACAACCGGTGCATATATCTGTCCTTTTGTATCATAATTTGTTGAGTTTGTTATATCAGGCACCAATGTGTACAGAAGATACAAAGTATTCAAATCTGCCCGGCTAATTCCAGCTTCTATTCCTGTTGCAACTGTTGCCATATTTGACATGTACATAAGGTCATTAGCGTTCTGGCTGTGCCCCATAACGCCGAGAGCATGCGCTATTTCATGCAGAACAAAAGTGTACACTGCATCCTGGGGATAATATCGGGAATGCCTGTCTCTGTCGTGCACAAATATTGTCATTTTTTTTAGTTTTCCGTTTTCTATAAGCGGTGTCGTAAAAGCCGGATTTCCCAAATGTCCCTGTTCTCCCCTGGCAGAAAGCCCCAATGGGACAAATTTTACCTCAATGTCTGCATCTCCGTTTGTATATTCAAATTTGAAAAATCCGTCTGACATCCGCTGCCAAGTATCAAAAGCTGTTCTGGCTTTCATTTCATAATAAGATGGTACAGATACTTCCTGAGAAAAGCTCACGCTCAGCGGAAAAGAGTTTTTGTCCCAATGAATTACTTTTGCATCCATCGGTGCATTTTGTATATAATTTTCTCCGGATTTTTGAAGAGCAAAGTTTCGCCATTGAAAAATTTTTTCTTCTGCAAGTCTGTCTGCTTCATCATTTTGTTTTGACTGTGTAAAATCAAAAATAGCCTTTTGTGTTGCATATGATGGCGGCAACCGCAAAAGAGCTTTTATATACGCTAGCCTTGCTTCTCTGTTTTCCGGTTCCAGATAAAGTGCGGTATCAGCAAGTTTCACAGCACCTTTGTAATTCTTTTTTTCTAAATTATTGACAGCAAGAGAGGTGAAAACTTCTGCACCGAAAAACTTCATTCCGAGCAGGAAAATAAGTGCACATAAAAGCGGTATTATAAATCTTTTTCTGATTGTAGCCATGAGTATTTAATTCTATTTTTCTTATTCTTTTTCTCCGCGTTTTATCCTGCTGGATAGGAAACTTAAAAACAGCATAATTGCAGAAATGCCGATTGCATAAATAAAGTATTTTGTGACTGAAGAACTAACAATAAAACTTGCTATTGCACCGGAAACGACAGCCACTGTAGCAAGAGTCAGAACCGTCTGATTCTGGGAAAATCCGGCATGTAGCAGTTTGTGATGAATATGCTCTGCGTCAGGCGTGAACGGAGATTTCCCTTTCATAATCCTTCTAAGTGACGAAAATGTAATATCCAGAATCGGAACAGAAAGGATGAATACAGGCACAATCATTGTCAGCGCAGGTGTTTTCATCACTCCGGTAATGGAGAGTGTTGCCAGTAAGAAACCAGAAAACAAAGCACCGGAATCGCCCATAAATATTTTTGCCGGATGAAAATTGTAGGTCAAAAAAGAAAGCATAGAACCGGCAAGAATGAAAGCAATGAGTGCACTGATTGCGTTAGTCGGCGCGATAGTAACAGCTATGAGACCAAGCGTTACCGCGCTAATTGTAACAATAGAACCGGCAAGCCCGTCAACTCCGTCTATGAAGTTTAGTGCATTACTTACTCCGACAATCCACAGAACAGTTATGATGTATGATGCAGCCGCATTGAGCTGAAACGGATCTCCAAACGGATTGTAAATCGCTGTGACACTGACTCCCAGGAGGAATACGATAGTTGCAATTGATATTTGTATAAGCAGTTTAAATTTTGCATTCAAACCGAAAACATCATCGACAAGCCCCAGTAAAAACATAAGAGAGCTGCCTAGGAGTATTCCCGAAAGGAGTTTTCCGTATGGATAGTAACTCAATACTACAAGCATTAGAAATGTCAGCATTGCGCTAAGCCAGATAGCAATACCTCCGAGACGTGAAATCGGTGCATGATGAATTTTTCTTTCATTTGGCTTATCCACAAGATTGTTGACTTTTGAAAAATAGATTACGAACGGAACAATAAACACGCCGAGCAGGTATGAAATTATTGCTCCGATTATTTGTGCGTCTGTGAGTTTAAAATCAAACATTTTTATTTCCTTTTTGGCTGGTTATGCTTTCATATCCGGATACAACGGGTATTTTTTGCATAATTTCAAAGAGCGTTCTTTGAGGTTTTGAAGTGCAATTTCATTGTCTGAAGCTGTTACCGCAGAAGCAATGATTTTTCCGACTTCAACCATATCATCTTCCTTAAAACCTCTTGTTGTGACAGCAGCAGCCCCTAGTCTTACACCGCTGGTAACAAACGGACTCTGCGGGTCGTTGGGTACAGTGTTTTTATTTGCAGTGATACCTACTTTTTCAAGCACATTAGCAATATCTTTTCCTGTTTTATTGAATTTTCTCAAATCAAGAGTCATCAGGTGATTTTCAGTACCGTTGCCGACAATGTCCATACCTTCGTCCATAAGTGAATTCGCAAGAGCTTTTGCATTTTTTATAATTTGCGCTGCATATTCTTTGAATTCGGGTTGTAATGCTTCTTTCAGGGCTACAGCTTTACCTGCAATAATATGTTCAAGCGGGCCTCCCTGAATACCGGGGAAGACTGCTTTATCAATACCGAGAGCATGTTCATTGTCGCACATAATTATACCACCTCTGGGGCCTCTGAGGGTTTTGTGGGTTGTTGTTGTGACAAAATGAGCATAACCGGCAGGGGACGGGTGGACACCGCCAGCAACGAGGGCTGCAATATGAGCAATATCAGCCATAAGGTATGCACCGACTTTGTCTGCTATTTCTCTGAAACGTTTAAAATCAATAATTTTTGAGTAGTTGCTTGCGCCCGCGATAATTAATTTCGGCTTGTTTTCAATAGCAAGTCTTTCTACTTCATCGTAGTCGATACATCCTTCTTCATTCACTCCGTAACTGACTATATTGTAAAAAAGACCTGAAAAGTTAACAGGTGAACCATGTGAGAGATGTCCTCCGTTGGATAAATCCATACCCAAAACAGTATCTCCATGCTCAAGAGCGTACATAAATACAGCCATATTCGCCTGTGCTCCGCTATGAGGCTGGACATTTGCGTGATCCATTTTGAATAGTTCACATGCCCTTTTTTGTGCAAGCTCTTCGATTACATCCACATTTTCACAGCCGTTGTAGAATCTTTTGTGCGGTTTGCCTTCTGCATATTTGTTGGTCAATACACTGCCGCAGGCTGCCATTACAGCTTCTGATGTAAAGTTTTCGCTTGCGATAAGTTCTATGGTATTTTGCTGTCTTTCAAGTTCTTTTACGATATATTCAGCGACCTCGGGGTCTTCTTTTCTTATTTTATCAAGTTCCATTATCTCTCTCCCTATCATTGGCTATTAAAAAACAATTATATTTATATTACAACAAGAGAAAGGAAAATAAAAAAAGTTCACATTTTGACACATGAAACTGAATATTGGAGCGTTATGCAAAATATTTTTCAAGTGCCGTCTTATCAAAAACTTCAATACTGTCTTTGCTGTGGATAAAAATCAGGCAGTTCAGAAGAGATTTGAACATTGAAAACTCAGGCAGCGACATTTTCTTCATCAAATCCGCAATATTTTCTG
The DNA here is from genome assembly GCA_944322755.1 of Candidatus Gastranaerophilales bacterium. Classification (GTDB taxonomy): domain Bacteria; phylum Cyanobacteriota; class Vampirovibrionia; order Gastranaerophilales; family Gastranaerophilaceae; genus CALUPY01. The sequence goes on from CALUPY010000018.1 coordinate 47,079, forward strand.
CCATAAATTCTGTAATAATCGTTTTATCTTTCAAAACAAGCGACGTAAAGTAATCAAGCCCTTCTTTTGTATTTATTCCTTCAAAATAGAGAATGTCCGGAGATTGAAACTCAATAAACCTCATGGCTTTATCGAGATTAAACCCTATATTTTCGTTTAGTTCGCACTGGTTTACGTTCAAAAGATCATATTTTGTGATAGATTCTATTGTCATGACATTTTTATGTTCTGTTGCTGTATCAAGGAGTATGGAATAGACCATGTGCGTTTTGCCGCTCAGACCGGTACCGCATACAACAACAATACCCGGTGTGTTAACAGCCTCTTTAATTATTGAAATTTGTTTTTCATTCAAACCTGTTGCCTTAAGTGTTTTAGGCGGTTTGTATATTTTCAGGGATATTCTTTCTCCATGTATTGTCGGGAAAGCTGAAATGCTTGCGATAAGAGGAATGTTCTCGACTTTGAAACACAGTTTTCCCAGCTGCGGCAGTTCTGAAACCGTAGGATCAAGATTTGAGAGTGTTTTTAATCTGGCGATAAAAGAAGAAACAAGAATAGACGGAATTTCTCCGGTTGAATAAATTTGCGAGTTTTTCTTAAAATTAACGCTTAATCCGTTGGGAATATGTTCCAGAAATAGCTCATGAATATCTTCTGAAATTGCCTGTTTCAAAATTGCGCGAATGAGTTTTTGTATATGTTCATCAGACAAATCTTCACTGTGAAGTTCATTGCGCCAGTCATATTTTGGTTGATTATCATCGTTTATGAATATTTGCCCCACTGAACTTGTACTGTGGTAATACTCTTCAATTTTTTTTAAGACTGCATTTTCTGAAGAAATTACCGGCTCTATTTCGCATTTTGCATCTTCTACGATTTTGTCTATTGCAAACAAGTCAAGAGGATCTGACATTGCAACAGTAAGAATTCCTTCTATTTCAAACAACGGTATAACTTTGTATTTTTTTGCATTGTTGAAATTTATATAACTGAGGCATTTTTTGTCTAACGAATAATCATCAAGATTTACATATGGTATGTGAAGTTTAGATTCCAAAAATTTCAGAAGAGTTTCTTCCTGAATAATTCCAGAATTTATAAGCACCTGTCCGAGATTTATGTTCTGAACTTTTGCTACCTGTTCGGCAGTTTCTAGATCTTCATATTTTATAAGATTGTCACGGACAAGGTCATATTTAAGCTTCTCAAGCGTTTTGTTTCTCGTGAATTCCATTATTTTCCCAAATACTCGTTTACTTTTTTAATAATATCATCCAGCTCAAACGGCTTTGTTATATACTCATTTACACCTGTTTCCTGCCCGATTAGTTTGTCTTCTTCCTGAGAGCGGGCAGTAACCATGATAATAGGAATATCTTTGTATTTTGAATCATATTTTAAGAGGCGGCTGATTTTGTATCCATTGATTTTGGGCATCATCACATCCAGAATCATCAAATCAGGTATAATTTCTTTCGCAAGGCTGAGACCAGTTTCACCATCATAGGCGCAAAAGCATTCGTAGCCTTCGGCTTCAAGCATAAATTTCAAAGTTTCAACTATATCCTGCTCGTCGTCCACTATGAGAATTTTTTTTGCCTCACTCATTTTGTCCCCTTTTTGTTTCATTTAATTAACTCATCTGTCTTTTTTAATAATTCTTCCGGGCTGTTTCCATCATCAGGAAAGAGTACCGTTGAATATACTATATCATATTTTTCAGAGCCGGTCTCTCCCTGAATATAACTTTCTATTTTCTTTTCAATAAAGTTCTGGGCAAATTTATCAGCTTCCGGAATAAAAATCATTATGTTCTTTTTTCCGTCTTCTTTGTAGAAGATTTCTTTTGTATTCGTCGTTTTTCTTATTATGGAAATTTTATTTTCTTTAAGGTCATCAGACATAGAAGGGCTGTATCCGTCGGTTTCCTGTATTTTTAGTAGCAGGAGGTTATGATTTGAGTTTTTGCTTTTTTCAACAGCCTCAGCAAAATCCTGTTCAAATTTTTCTTTTTCACTTAAAACAGGAATTACAAAACTAAAAGTAGTGCCGCAATTCAGCTCGCTTTCCACCCATATAAATCCTGAATGTGCTTCGATAAGCTGTTTTGCGATAGGAAGCCCGAGCCCTGTGCCTCCGTTTTTTCTACTCAATGAATTTTCTATCTGCTGAAATTTATCAAAGACTTTCGGAATATCATCCTGTGCAATTCCTATACCGCTGTCAGTAACCGATACTTTTACATATTGTTTGTAGAATACCGGATTTTTTACCTCGAATAGTTTGTCTTTGTCTATATCTTCATCTGATACCGTTTCAGTTTTAATCAGGATACGTCCGTTTTCGTTTGTGAATTTTACTGCATTTGACACAAGGTTTGTGATAACCTGTTCGAGACGCTGCGTATCTATATATGTTTCGGGGAGCCCGGGTTCTGTTTCGGCCAGAAGGGTAATATTTTTTTCTTTTGCAAGATTTTCAAAGGTATTTTTTACAAATTCAACAGGCGCATTTATGCTTGCTTTTTCAAATCTGAAATCCATTTTTCCTGCCTCGACTTTAGTCAGGTCTAGCAGGTCATTTATAATTCCTGAAAGTCTGGTTACATTACGTTTTGCCATATCAAGAAATTTGTTCATAGCCGGAGTTGTTTCTCCTGTTTTTCCGCTTAGCATTATATCAAGAGAGTTTTTTATTGCAGTAAGCGGAGTTCTAAGTTCGTGGGAAACAATCGACGTGAACTCTGATTTCAAACGTTCAAGTTTTTCCAGTTTTGTGTTTGTATTTTTTATTTCTTCATACAGTGCCGCATTTTCAAGAGGTAAAGACACCTGCCTTGCAAGAGTTTGAAAACAAGTTGTATCCTCCTGTGAAAATTCGACATCTCTGAATACTTCAATAAGTCCGAAAAATTTTTCACCTACTTTTATCGGGGCAAAAAGGTTGTCAAACTTTAATATATTCAAATCATATTCTTCAAGCGGATGTTTTATATTTTTTATAACATTTATGTCATCCACATCTATATCATACGGTGTTTCTTTTTTGTCAAAAAGTGCTTTATAACTCAGTATTGCTCTCATTTTTAACGAATGCAAAAGGCGCGGCGAAATGTCATTGAGCGAGTTAATAATTAAATCCACCTTTTCTTCACTGTTAAATACAAGAGTATAAGAAAGTGAAAAACTCAAACTCTTATCCAGCCCGTCAATTAAAATATTAATCAGCTTTTGCTTGTCGAGCGAACCTGCGAATTGTGCACTTGTATTATATAAAACATCGAGCTGATAAAGGCTTTTTGCCAGTTCGCTGTTATTTTGGGCAAGAATGTCCAATGATTTTTTAAGTTTCAGATTCGAATTAACCGTAGCGAGAAGAATTTTTTCATTAACCGGTTTTGTTATATAAGAATTCGTTGATTTGAGGATATCGAGATTGTCTTTTTCAGACTGCACAATAGCAATAACCAAAATATTCTCAAGATGTGTATAGCTTTTAAGCTTTCGGCTTAATATCAAAGCATCAAATTTTTGCATGCCTGCATCGAGTATTATTAAGCTTATCTGTTCATCTTCAAGCTTTTTAAATACATCATCTTCATCCTGTGATATGATGGTGGTTATTGAATTTTTCCCCAGTGCCGATTCAATGATTTTATTTTGTGCATCATCATCTCCGACTATTAAAACATTAGACATATTGTTATTCTAGCATATCAATATTTTACGCGCCAAATTGTAATTTTTTGTAATTTGTTTTAATTGTTGTCTTTTTTATTTATTCATAACAAAATTACATTTCTTAAAGATAGGTTGAAGTAAATTTATTTGTGATATTATAAAATATAACGACGCAAAAATGCGTAATAAAATAATGTGATAGTTTAAAATTATCACAAGCTGGATTAGTGTTATAAAAGGTGAATATATATATTGAATAATAAAATTGCAAAATTTTATTTTCAATTTTAGTATAAATGCATATTGCAATGCTGCGATAGCACCTTATAATGTCTGATTTCCGGGTATACATATTAAAATAGCTGGTACATAGAAGAAATGAAAAAATTTTCAATTATTATACCTGTATACAATGTAGAGAGGTATTTGTCCAAAAGTTTGGACAGTGTTATAAACCAAACTCTTAAAGACATTGAAATTATTTGTATTGACGACGGTTCGACTGACAATTCATTGAGAATTTTGAATGAATATGCAGCTAAAGATTCCAGAATAATTATAATAAAACAAGAAAATCATGGTCAGGGCATTGCGAGAAATAAGGGAGTGGATATAGCAAACGGACAGTATGTTTTGTTTGTAGATCCGGATGACTGGATTGAAGAAAATACACTCGATGTACTGTATAAAAAATTTACTGACTCAGGTGTGGATGTTATATTTTTTGATTACAAAAAGATAAATGAATATTCAGGAGAAGAAAAGTTATATACCTTCGCTAAAGAGATAAAAAAACAAAACTACAAACTGGACTTTGAAAAGAATCCTTATTTCAACTGGAAAGCAATTAAGAAATACTGCCTCAACGGGCTGAGGTTAATGGTTTGGGACAAAGCTTATTCTCTTGACTTTCTTAGAAAATATAATATAAAATGTGCTCCGCATAAACACTCTGAGGATCATATATTTAGTATAACTACATGTTTAAAAGCAGATAAAATATTATATTTAAATGAATATTTCTATAATTACCGCTGCAGGCACGGTTCTGCAGTGAATATAAAATCTGATGAGAATTTTTGTATTTTTGATAATATTCAGTACATCACAGACTTTCTTGTCAAGGAAAATCTGCTTGATGAGTTGAAAAATGAATTTACAAACTATAAAATTGCAAATCTTTGGTGGCATTTTGAACGGATTCCTGATAAAAGCAGAGGAAAATACATAGAAATGTGTAAAAATGTGCTTTCTGCCGGTGACTACAAAAAACTCATAAAAAAAATCAGAAACAGAAACAAATCTTTTATAGAAAACATATTTTCCATAAAAAACAGAATAGTAAATGCCAGAAAATTTAAAATAGTTACTCTGTTTGGACAGGAAATAAAAATTTCTACGCACAGGAGCAAACACCTAAAGAAGCCGGGTTCTTCACTTGTTTCAATAATCCTTCCTGTCTACAATGCTGAAAAAACAATCAAAAGATGCCTTAATGCTCTGATTGAACAAACTTATCCGAATATTGAAGTA
>CALUPY010000019.1 GCA_944322755.1 Candidatus Gastranaerophilales bacterium
TGAATTGAACTTTAGTTTGAACTTTTTTATACTTTGGTTGGAAAAATTTTTTCAGGCAAAATAAAAGGACTCGCACATTGTGCGAGTCCTTTTTATGAATATAATCTAGTGTCGCAGTTTATGCCGGCTGTCTTGAAATCAGACGTTCGCCAAAAGCGTGGTTTTGGCTCACATGAACACTCGATTTTGCCTCACACGGTCAGCCGTCTGATTTTGCTCAACAGAGTTTTATTACGAATTTTTTTTGACAAACTTAAGGAATCTTGAATCAGTCTTTGAGTTGCTGATTGTCGTAATCAATACGTCCGATAAGTTTATTAATGCGTTTTTGCATATCTTTAAACTGCGGTATACTCAGGCTTTGCGCACCGTCTGATGATGCGTTTTCCGGATCATGATGAACTTCAATCATTAAACCGTTTGCACCGGCAACCAGTGCGGCTTTAGCCATGGGTTCTATCAGGTATCTTCTTCCTGTGCCGTGGCTCGGATCTGCAATAATAGGCAGATGTGAATATTTTTTGATAATCGGAATTGCTGCAAGGTCAAGAGTGTTTCTTGTAAATGTCGAATCAAAGCTTTTGATTCCGCGTTCACAAAGAATAACCTTTTCATTGCCGTTGCACATAATATGCTCCGCAGCAAGCAAAAATTCTCTTATACTTGCTGCGCCGCCACGCTTCAAAAGAACAGGCTTTCCACATTTCCCAACTGCTTTTAACAGCTTAAAATTCTGCATGTTTCTTGCGCCAATTTGTACAACGTCTGCATAATCCTCAACCATCGGTACATCAGCTGTGTCCATAACCTCTGTAACTACAAGCAATCCTGTCTTCTCTCGGGCTATTGCAAGATATTCCAGAGCTTTTTCCTCAAGTCCCTGAAATTCGTATGGTGAAGTACGGGGTTTGAAAGCGCCGCCTCTTAAAAATTGACAGCCCATTTCTCTGGCAGCTACCGCAACTCTCAATAGTCCGTTAAAATCTTTTTCTACAGAACAGGGACCAACCATCATAACAGGTCTTTCCAGTCCGCCGATTTTTACACCATTTGGAAATTCTATTACTGTATCTTCTTCTTTTCCTTCTCTGGAGGCGAGTTTGTATGGCTCCTGTATCAGCTTTACACTTCTTACCCCTTCAAATGAGGCAATAGAAGCAGGGTCGACCAGCCTTTTATCGCCGATAGCCGCGATAACTGTCATTACGTCACCGTGGTTCAAAACTATTTTAAATCCCTTTTTCTCAAGGTTGTTTTTTACTACATCAATTTCTTCTTTTGTTGCTTTGGGTTCCATTACTATAATCATGTTTCGGTTTTCCTTCTATACCAGTGCTTTTTCCTTCTTCTCTATAATTCTGTCTGAGCCTACTATTTCATTTTTAAGTGACATTTCAACAATTGTATTATTGGCGACCACAACGTTCTCAAGGGTTATTCCCTCTGCAATTTCGACACCATCCCAGAGAATAACATTTCTCAGAATGGCATTTTCGCCTATTTTACAGTTGCTGCCTATTATACAGGCATCATATATTTTTACGTTTTCAGGCAATATTGTATTTTCGCCTACTACGTATTTTGCATTATATTTGTTAATAATATCCACTCCTGATACCATGACTTTTCTCATTAAAGCGTCTTTATTAGACTGAAGATACTGTGAGAGTGTACCGATATCAGACCAGTAATTGTAAATCTTATACGTATTTATTTCTTCACCAGCCTCAAGCAGTGATGGAAATACGTTTTTTGCAAAATCGTATTTTGTATTTTCGGGTATATAATCAAAAATTCTTTTATTGAAAACATAAATACCTGTATTTATACAGTTGCTTTTAGCTTCTGACACCGGAGGTTTTTCCTGAAATTCTGTTACATGAAAATCAGTATTAGCAACAACAACCCCGTATTCGGAAACTTCTTCTATGTCGACAGGCATAACTGCCATCGTCGCTATACATCCGCTCTGCTCGTGTGCTGAAATAATTCTGCCCAAATCCGCATCATGAAATCCGTCTGCACTAACAACAAGAAAATTTTCACAATCTTCAAAAAAATACTCGCACTTTTTTACCCCGCCAGCTGTGCCTGAAAGTTCGGTTTCATGTACAAATTCAATATCAACAGGACAGCTTTTTTTATAGCGCTCTTCTATCTTTTCAGCAAGATAGTATGTATTTGCGACAACTTTCTGTATTCCGCAGTTTTTGAGTTTTTCAAGCAAAATATCCATGACCGGTCTGTTTAAAACAGGAACAAGCGGTTTCGGAACAGATTGCGTCAAAGGATCCAGTCTTGACCCGACTCCAGCTGCCATTACCATTGCTTTTTCAATCATCAGAACTCTCCCCAGTTGAGCGTCTTTTTTTTATTAAATTTTAATATAAATTTTAGCTATTTTCAATATTGTAAAAAAGTTGGACTATACATATAATATAGTTATGGATATTAGTATATCACATAATTCTGGTCACGAGGATTTTTCAATACAGGATGAATTTCCGCAGCATTTATGCAAAATGTGCGGTAAATGTTGCAAAGCAATAACTACGCCTTATACTTATGAAGAACTTGTACAGCTTGCGAAAGAAGGGCAGGAAGAGGCTAAAGTTTTTGTCGAAGTCTTTAAACGCTATCCGTCTGTTGAAGCAGCCCGTGCAGCTGTTCCTGATCATGTAGATAACATTATTGAAATATTAAAAAAGAAAGAAGACTTTGATTTATCAAAAATAACTTTTTACTATTGCCCACATTTGACAGAACAAAATACATGTGCAATTCACCCTACAAGACCTGACTGTTGCAGGCGTGCCCCAAGAAACGGCTGGTCCATTTTTCCACCAGGTTGCGGGTTTAAGGGTTGGCAGTTTATGCAAAAAGAACGAGTAAAGGAAACTGTAAGAAAACTTAAAGAATATATGCTTGAACTTGATTTGCTTCCGCCTGATTATGTTATCCCGACCAGAAATGTTACCGCCTCAGAGCTGAAAAAAATTATAGAAGACAGAATAAAACCCTGGGAAAAATACGGCGCTGATTTATGGTAATTAGCTACATTTGAATTGTCCGCAAATTTCATACATTTGTTCATTGCACTAATTACATTTTAAGTATTTAATTAATACAAATAGAAAAAGTATTACCCTATGTTAAAAAAGACCGCATATTTACTTATAATTTTTATTTTAAGCTTTATTCTGTTTAACTACCTGTCAACACAATCTACGCAGGAAAATCAGGATACTTTATCAAATGCATCCTTTTTAATTAACAAACAGTCAACTGATCCCAAACGTTTGTTTTTAAAAACGTGGCGTATTGTAAAAAGCAAATACTATGATCCCACTATGAATAATCAGGATTGGTCCAGATGGAACAAACGCTATGTCGACAGAATAAAAACACAGGATGATGCAAATGTTGCAATAGACACAATGATTGCAAGCCTAAATGACCCATATACCCAGTTTTTAGACAAAGAAGAATACAAAGAACAAACAACAAGCATTGATGCAAAAATTACCGGTATAGGCGTAAATATAATATCTCTTGACGGTAATGTGCTTATCGTCAGTGTCGTCGAAGACACTCCCGCTGAAGAAAACGGATTAAAAGCTGGAGATATTATTTTAAGCGTGAACGGTAAAGAAGTCAGAGGAAAAACAGTCAGCGATGTAGCTGCCCTTATCCGTGGCAAAGAAGGCGATTCTGTCAAAATTGAACTTCTCCGGGATAAAACTAAACTGACAAAAAATATTACAAGACGAGAAATAAAAATAAAAAGTGTAAAAACAAAAATTCTTGACAAAACTATTGGCTATGTTCAAATTAGTAGTTTTATCAGCGGTGATGTTACTAAAGAATTTATTGAAGCTCTTACCAAAATCCAGAACTGCGACGGTTTAATTTTGGATTTGAGGGGCAACACTGGCGGTCTTATGCCTAATGCAGTATTTATTGCAGATATGTTTTTAACAGAAGGACACATCGTTAGTATTGTCGACAGAAACAAGCAGCGCTCTGATATAGATGCACAGAAAAAGCCGTATTCAATTAACAAACCTGTTGTAATACTTGTTGACCAGGCTTCTGCAAGTGCATCAGAAATTCTCGGTGCAGCGCTGAAAGAAAACAGAAAAGCTATACTTGTCGGAGAACGTACTTTTGGTAAAGCAATGATACAAAGAATAATTCCGCTTCCAAATGAAACAGGATTAAATCTCACCATAGCAAAATATCTTACCCCCAAAGGTCATGATTTAAATAAGAACGGAATAACTCCGGATTACATCGTCTCATATACGGAGCAGGATTTCTTAAAAAACAAAGATCCACAGCTTGATAAAGCGAAAGACATACTAAAAAATTTAATAAAAACAAAACAACAAAATCATCATGAATTGGCGAGGCTTAAATAATAATTGTAAACGCATGTAACAATTTTATATATTTTTGATATATTTTGTCAATATTTTGTCCTTTATTCTCTTTATTTTAGTAAGAGAGATATTGCAGGAGAGAAAAAATGGGCAATGATATTGCAAAAGTAAGACAAACACAAACAACTGTAGTCACAGACACCAAAAGCGTACAATCGACAAAGCCCGCTGAAGAATCTGCAAATGATATTAAAATATATGGTCAAAAGGATGACAAGACTACAGTAAATCAAAATCAGGACACCGTAGAAATAGAATCTCCTGCCTCTGATAGCAATTCTGATGTAGATATAGACGCTCCTGACAGCAGCACTGACCAGAAAGAAAAAGAACGCATTGCAAAAGATAATATTAATACGGCAAAAAATTCATATGACTCGACCCAAAAAGAGACACAAAATGCGCAAACAGCAATGGACAAAGCCCTAACTGACAAAGACAAGGCTGATGTTGCTGTACATAAGGCAAAAAATGAGGTTATTCAGGCAAAAAAAGATGTGAACACTTCAGAACAGTCAGTTAAAAATGCAACAAAGAATCGTGACAGTTTAAAAAGCAGCCTCAACGAGCTTAAAGCACAGTATGATTCAGCTCCTGAAGAACAGAAAGTATCAATTGCTACACAAATTTCTAAAAAGACCTCCGAGCTTGCAAAGGCAGAAAGTGAATTAAAAGAGGCTGAAAATGCCTTAACAAAAGCAAAAGAATCTCTTGAGACAGCTGAAACTAATCAGGAAAATGCTGAGTTGAGTTATGAAGAAGCTTCTAACAACTGTAAGATTGCAGAAAAAGAGTTAAAAATTGCAGAAAAAAATGAGAAATCTGCAAAATCAACTTATACACAGGCTAAAGAAAAATACGAACAGATAAAAGCAGAAAACAAACCAAATTCATCACAAAATACATCAAATTCTTCAGAAAACGGTTCAAAAACTCCGGAAAAGAAGAGTTTTTGGAGTTCTTTAACTAGTACATTAGGTTCTGCAACAGATGCAATGAATTCAGTTAATCAGCTGACCGGCTCGATAAATCAGTTTAAAATGCTTAAAGCCAGCTCAAGTATGGCAACAAACCCGTATTTTCAAAACAGCACAATGAATCCGTATACAAGCGCATTAGTTGGTTACACATTGGCTGATACCGGAAATTATATTAACAATATGAATATGAATCAGAATTTCTTCTCAATGGGCGGTTATAATCAATACAACTCCACACAGTTAAGATTTACAAATCCGCAGTATTTCGGATAAGATGATTACTCTTCTTTAACGCACTTCCATGTATTAAAGTATTCTGTTGCATCATCGAATTTGTTATGAGAATAGTGGGTTCTCTGGCCTTTTTTCAACGAGCAGGAATAATAGCCCTTGCCGTCAGAACGAACCACCATTGTGCATTCCTGATTTTCTGCAGTGCACCTGTAGTGTTCATATTCAAAAAACTCGCATTTGCCGTCTCTTATTCTGTTAATAAGCTCTTTTTTATCAAGGCTGCAGCCAACTCCTCCGTATGCACCACCGCCGAATTTGTCTCTTGCAACAGCGCAGGGCTCAATTTTTGATTTAAAAACTTCTTTATATGTATCGTCCGGGCATTCGTATTTTCCATATCCGTCCGGATTTACTTCTGCAAAAATTTCTTCAATTTCGTTTGCGAAAACCGGCAGAAGCTGGAATCCCAAAACCAATAACACTGCAGCAGCGAGCTTCTTCATCTTTAATTCCTCATAATAAAACACTACCAGATTCTATCATATTTTTTCGTATGCGTAAACCGGTTTATGCTATAGTGTATCAGGGAGATAGAAATGGAAGATTTGCAAAAAGATTTAAATAAAACAAAAGAAGTTTACAGAGCTGTATTCGCACAGGCAAAAGAAGCAATAGACAAAAAACTTGATATTTTAAAAAAATCTTTTTTATGCAGCGGATGTCTTGAAAACTGCGCAATAGACTTTAATAATGCAGCGCTTTTTAAATCTTATCCCGGGAACTGTACATTTCGAATGTGGCAAAAGCGTGCATTAGCAGAGCTCAAAGGCCAAATTTCAAAAGATATTTATTTTAAAATTCAACAGATGAATCAAAAAAGAGAAAATTACAGCTGCTTAAAATGTTCTTCCTGCTGCAATATGGCAAGCTCTGAATTTACTTACGAAGAGCTAAAAGAAAAGGCAAAAAACGGTGACAGGTTTGCCGGTGAATTTATTTCAATTTTCGTGCCATATGAAAACAACGAAATTCCCCGAAAGATTTATCCTGAATATGTAAAACTTCTTGAGGAAAAATTTGACGGGGAAATACAGTTTTACCACTGCCCAAAACTAGGAGCAGACGGTCTGTGCAGCGATTATGAAAACAGACCCTCGATTTGCCGTTCTTTTCCTGAAAATCCGCTGGCAGCTCTCCCGCCCAAATGCGGTTTTAGACCGTGGAAAGATGAAGTTGAAATCACTGCTCTTTTGCTGCATGCAATGGTTGAAATTGTCGGTTTTTATACTCAAAAGCTCGAACAATTGACAGATAAACAGTAATAATTTTTAATGTAACTATAGCTTTGGTGCCGAAGTTTTGCAGGATGTGCAAGTGTTTGCAAAAGAGGAAAAAACAATGAATAATTCGAAAAAAATCAGATTAGTTTATCCGCAGTGGCAGGGCGGTAATATTTCCGAACTGATACCTGAATTGTCTTTTGAAGATGTCTCAAAAGGTTATATTCTCGGTGCACATCTCTTAAATTATCTTGCTCCCGAAACAAAAGACAAAACTGTTATTATACCGGTTTCGGAAGAAATAAACAGAACGGAAGAAAACGGAATCCTCTGTTATGCTGATATTCTTAAGCAGACAAAAGAAGCTTTGCAAATTTTAAACAAAGAAAACCCGGACATAATCATAACACTGGGCGGTGAATGCTCGGTAAGCGTTGTGCCTTTTACTTATCTTGCACATAAATATAAAAATGATATTGCAATGATTTGGATAGATGCCCATCCTGACATAACGCTCCCTGATGACCAAACCTACAACGGCTATCACGCAATGGCTGTTGCTTCAATTATGGGAAAAGGCGATGAGAAGATAGTCTCGGAGCTTCCTGCAAAAATTGATGCGGACAAAATTCTATTTGTAGGTTTAAGAGATTGGGAGCGTGAGGAAATAAAAAAACGCCAGATTGAATACGGCATAAAACATTTATCCCCAAAAGATTCCGACAGTACAAAAATTCTGGACTGGCTGAAAAGCACGGACACAAATCATGTTGTCATTCATTTTGACATGGATGTTTTGGATCCAGCAGAAATTATTGCAGCAGTCGGAGTCGTTCCGTCAGGAATGAAAATAAACGAAGTTACGAAAATCATTAATGATATTTCAAAAGAATACGATGTTGTAGGACTTACCATTGCAGAACCAATGCCAAGAACTGCTATTAAAATAAGAAATATGTTATACAATCTGCCCATAATAAAATAACTGCTAAAAACAGTTTTATGCATAAAAAGGAGACTTTTGTGAACGAAAAAGAAAAAATGCAAAATGGATTATTATATGACGCAAATTATGACAAAGAACTTGCAGAAGAAAGAATAAAATGTAAAAATCTCTGTTATGAATACAACGCACTTGCCCCCGGCGAGACTGAAAAAAGAAAAGAGTTGATAAAGAAAATTTTAGGTTCTGTCAGGGAAAATTTTTTAATAGAGCAGTCGTTTCAGTGTGATTACGGATATAACATAGAAATAGGCGAAAATTTTTATTCAAACCACAATCTTGTTATCCTTGATCCGGCAAAAGTTACTTTCGGGGATAATGTGTTTATCGGCCCCAACTGCGGCTTTTATACTGCTGAACATCCTCTTGATGCAGAAACAAGGAACAAAGGGCTGGAGACTGCAAAACCTATAAAAGTCGGGAATAATGTCTGGTTTGGTGGAAATGTTGTTGTATTACCCGGTGTTACAATAGGGGACAACACTGTTATCGGAGCAGGAAGCGTAGTAACAAAAAACATCCCATCTAATGTCGTCGCAGCAGGGAATCCCTGCAAAGTAATAAAACAGCTGGAGAATAATTGACGGAGAAAATTTTATGACAGATGAAAAAATAATGAGTATTCTTAAAGAGTTTGAACAGTTTCAGGAAGTTGAAGCAATCGCAATAGGGGGCTCTTCTGTCTCTAATACTGCAGACAAGAATTCTGATATAGATGTTTATGTCTTCGTAAATAAGGATATACCTGTCGAAAAAAGAACAGAAATTGTAAAAAAGTATTCCTCTAAGTATGAAACCGGCTGTGAATATTTTGGCGCAGGCGATGAGTTTTGGGTGGACAATGCCGGCTTGCAGCTGGACGTAATGTATTTTAACAAACAATGGTTTGGGGACTATTTTGAAAATGTTTGGATAAAGCATTACCCGTCAAACGGGTACACAACCTGCTTTTTGTATACATTGAAAATACTTAAAATCATATATGACAGAAACGGCTGGCTTGAGGGTCTGCAAAAACGCCTCAACTCTTCATATCCTGATGAACTGCAACAAAATATCATTAAACGTAATATGATGCTGCTTATGGACAAGCCCTTTGCATCTTACTATGATCAGTTGGAAAAAGCTGTCGAAAGAAAGGATTACAACAGCATAAATCATCGAACCGCGGCTTTTTTGGCCAGCTATTTTGATATCATTTTTGCTAAGAATAAATTATTACATCCCGGTGAAAAGAGGCTCGTTGCTTATGCAATGAAAAACTGCAGCATTCTGCCTGAAAATTTTGAAAAAGATGTTAATGATTTAGCCGTCGGAAAAATTTCTGACAGGCTCAAAACTGCCGAAAATTTGGTCGCAAATTTAAGAAAAATTTTATAATTAAAGAATAATTAGCACCTTGTTTACATAGCAGTACTTTTAGCGGGTATATAAAATTTTGACATGTCGACGCCCTCATGTTTTAACAGACGGATTTTCGTATTTATTCCCCCTGCATATCCGGTCAGCGAGCCGTTTACACCTACGACTCTGTGGCAGGGAATAATAATAGAAATCGGATTATGACCCACTGCACCGCCTACAGCCTGTGCTGACATTCTTTTTTGACCGCGTTCTTTTGCTATAATATCTGCAATTCTGCCGTATGTCGTAACCTCTCCGTATGGAATTTTACACAAAATTTGCCAGACTTTTTGTCTGAACTCATTACCCTCTGGAGCAAGCGAAAGCAGTGATATATCAGGTTTTTTCCCGCTAAAATACAAATCAAGCCATTTTTTTGTATCATGAAATATATCGAGATTGTCATTCTCTATCAAGTCACAATGTATGTTATCTGCAAAATATTTTTGGCCTTCCTGCCATACCCCTAAAAGGCTTATCCCGTCTGAGACAAGTGTATAGTTTCCCAGCGGGGAAATGTAATTTGTTTTGTAATACATTTTATTTTTCATTGTAAAAATCCTTTTTCTAAATAGTAACATAGATTTCCTAATCATAAAAACAATGTTTAATTACTATATAGGAATTTTCGTACTGGCTGAAAATTTGACAAACCAATAGAATAATTCTTGAGTTTTAAACTGATTATAGAAATGACAGGAGTAGAATCAATAATTGTCTATTAACCTCTTACCTGAGACGACAAAATGCAGAGAAAGCCTGATTTCCATTACGAAAAAGTGGCTCTTAGATATTTTCTAAAAGCCACCTATATCAATTGGTTGCGGGAGCTGGATTTGAACCAACGACCTTCGGGTTATGAGTTGTATAACGCAGTATTGTAGCTGTTTTTAGAATTTATCAGAATTTACCTTTGTTTATTGCGGTGCATGAATTCGAGACTAATTTTATTCTCATATTTTATTAGATTTGATTTTGATTTATCAGAAATTTTGCAACTGATTTGCAACTCAGGGGTAAATATATTTGATTGGGTTTTTAACAACCAACTTAAAATAACAATTAAGGAAAGATTGAAAATTAAAGAATTGTGATTTCGCACAAGGGCGGGGGAGGGGTAAAACCATAATACAGCCTCCTTTAATTGGAGTCGTAGAAAAATTCCGTATTTTTGAAATTGAGATTATCTAGCTAGTTTGCTTATTTTTCCTTTTTCTTGAAAATAATTCTTTTCTATATGACAACAAGGCTCTATTCTTGTTAAAAGCTTTTTGTAACTTATCAACATCCAACTTTATATTTTTTGAGTTTTTAAAATCTGATTTAGAAAATACTCCTTTGGCTTCTTTATCTATAAGTTTTTTTGCAATGGTTAAAATTTCTTTTTTATATTCATCATCATCAACCAAAATATAACCATTAATCAACAATGACTTCCCATATTCTTTTTGAATATCATCATTATAATTTTTCACAATAAAATCTGTTATAAATTTACATTGTTCTATAAAATTTTTATTAAGTTTAATAATTTGTTGAGCTGATACTTTTGAAAGAATATTTAAGTTGCCAAATCTCTCATAAATAAGCTTGCACCACAAATCTTTATCCTTAGTATTTTTATATTCTGCAATAAAATTTTCTGTTCTTTTGGTTAACCAAGTTTCATCTGCTATTTTAAAAATATCTTGCCAATATTTTTCTAATAAATAATGGTATTCTGCTGGTGTTCGTGGACTCAACCATTCATGATAATATCTTTTAATCATAATATCGTTGAAATTTAAAAGTTCTTTATAGGCATATTCGGTATGCTTATTCCAAAGATACATTAGCGAATTGGTTATAATACATTTTAAGTCGTATGAGTTTTCGATTTTGTTCTTAAATATGGAATATATGGATTCAAAAGCAACTTTTTTATCAATTGTCACATTAGAATCTTTTAATAGTTTAAGCATATTTTCTGCAATATTTATGACATTATAGCTTGGGAGTTTTTCTTTGTCTTCATGTGGCCATACGTCCTTCATTGAAGCATATAATTTTTCGGTTTTATCCGTTTCATCAACTAAATGTTCTGTGATAATATAAGACAAAAACGAATTTAGTGTGGAAGTTTTTATAATATCAAAGAATTGAGCAACACTATCAAATAATGTATCAAAATAATCTTCATAATCATTACTAATAGCTAGTTCCAAAGCCTCATACATGTTTGAAATGTGCTGTATAAATATTTCATTAGAATGGTTTTGCTTATCTAAATGATATAACAACTGATAATATCTTTCGCTATTTTTATCATCTACTGTATTTGTGTAGTCTTCAAAAACATTTTCAAGTATTTTAGACAATATTTCAATTTGTTTTTCTTTAATATATTTTTGAGCAAGTAAAATCAATAAATCTGTTTTAATTGTTTCTTCTTCAGATATTTCATCAGTAATAAAAATATTTTTTACAAGTTTATTTAATATGTTTTCAGCCTTTTCAGGGAATAAATCTCCATATTTAGAAAATAATTTATCAAATAATGGGGTAGACTCATTTGCTAAAATATTAACCAAACTGGATATACTAGATTCAATAATATTATTGGCACCATTTAATTTAATACATAAATTAATCATTGAAATTAAATTGTTGATAACATTTTCTAGATTTTCTAATTGTACTGCTTGAACATAATATTTTATAATTCTTTGAGCATAGGAATCTATAATTTCTGGAATTAAAGCTTTATCAACTTTATTAAAGGCATTCTCTTCAAATATTAATTTTTCAAAATAATTGATAATCTTTATATTATTATTCGCCAATCCCTTACTTATAGTATTTTCAAGTTCTTTGGGCTTAACATTTGTAGTATTAGATATTATATAATCTATGTGCAAAATATAAGACTCCACATCTTCTTCTGCATTATTTAAAAATTCTAACAAATCATCTACATAATTAAGAGTTAAATCATCTAAAAGAGCTTTGCCATAAGTTTTAATGTTTTCTATGTAAAAAGAAACGTCTATTTTATTAACAAAAGATGATTCATTCTCTGCATTTTTATATTTATATATACCATCATTCAATAATTTTATTAAATTTTTTGTGTTGTTTTTATCTAGTTTTTTGTTTGTATAGTGTTGTTCTAAACCTATCTCGATAACTTTTTTATATTGATTTTCACTAGCTTTCTGGGTGATAACTTTACCGTTTTTTACGGTTGCAATTAAATAAGAATATACTTTATTTATATTTACATCGCTAATATATTCTGTATCTAAAAGTTTTTCAATATAAGAACTCTCTATATTTTTTATAAAATTTTTATCAACTATTGTTTTTGAAATATCATTAATTAAAAGTTTAGCATCCTCTCCCTTGTATAGATTAGCGAACATAGATAAAATAATATATGCTTTTTCTCTACGGTCATCATCTTCATGCCCATTAATCTCTTGTACAACTAAATTCAATTGTGAAGTCTGTAATTCTGAAATTTCTATAGTTTCATCTGTAATTCCAAGATTATCTTTAAATCTTGTTACATTCTGAGTTATTAAAGAATTATATATTGGAATGGAATTACCCCCGATTTTTCTTTCCAGATTATCCTGCAATAACATTATAAAAGGTTTAATATCATCTGGTATTGCTATTGTTTGTATTGAAGCCAAATAACTCTGTAAATTAGAATATTTTTTATCAAATATATAAATATTTTCTTCATTCTCTGGTACATACTTTTTAGCCAGTAATTTTAGCATTGTGTTGTCAGCTATTTCATAATTTCTTAAATCAAAAAACTTTTGCATTATAAATCTTAATAACTGAGGTTCAATTATGATATCATTATATAATTCTGGAAATTGATTTTTTAAAACAGTTATTATGGCTAAAATATCCAAATGAGAAGTAATAATATTTTTAACCAATAAGCACTCTTTATCTGTTGGACAAGAAGGATTATGCTCTTTATTACACAAATCACATTGTTCTTCTCTTTGTTTAGCAATCCACCAAGCCTGCATGTATGAATTTAATATCTGTATAACTGCTCGTGGACTACTAACTTCAATAGGAATTAAAATATTTAAAATTTTATTAATATTGTAGGTGCTTGATTTTTCTATATCTTTTTCAAATACCTTAAAAGAGTCAAGTTGTTTTAGATGTTCCAGTGCAAAACTTTTCATTGATTGATTAGGTAAAATAGGAACATCAATTTTAAATTGGAACACTCTGTCTAAATATTTTCTTGCGCTATCAATATTTGAGAATGTTGTTTTTGTTTGCGTAATAGATTTTGCTATATGTTCATCATAGCAAGATACAACAAAAATTAAATCGCTTTCTTTTATATCTAAAAAAATTCTTATTGCGTCTAGTCCATTAATCATTTTGTCAGCAGAAAGCCTGTCTAAATCATCTATAAATACAACGAGTTTGCGTTTATTTTTCTTTTGAAATTTTTCTTTGAGTAATTCTAAAATGATTTCTTCAAATTGTTCTGAACTAACAATAGGATTAGTGGTAATTGTTCTGGGGATATAACTTGACATAAGCAGACCACTTTTATCAAAAATGAACTTTGCAATATAAGCCGTACAGGCCATTAGCACAGAATACATTATAGCGGTATTATTTGATTCAAAATGAAAAATTGCATTTGCAATACATGCAGAAATTAAAAAAACAATTAAAATAAAAATTATTTGAATGGCTATGGAAACATTATCTTTTAAATCTTCAAAAATTTCATTCCAAGATTTAACTTTTTTGGAGTTATCTGTTATGCTTGAATATAGTTTTTGTTTTAAATATTCTTCTTTTTTGCCACTTAATTTTTCATATAAGCATTTTAATAAAGAACGTCTAACATCTTCACTTTCATAACGCCAAGCATTAAAATCAAGCCAATCATATTTATCTTTTTCTTTATTTAAAAATTCCTCAATACATAATTTTTTTATGGAACTTTTACCAACACCCCATTGTCCCAAAAGCCCTATCGAAAAAGGGGGTATATGATTTTCAATAATAGAAAATAGCACATGGGCATAATGTATATGGCCAAAGTTATCTTCACTTTTATTTTGGATAGCTTTATCTAATATGGATGGCAGTTTTACAATGTTAGTCTCTTTCATATCTCTATTATAATTATAACATTGATAAATAGTTTATGAATTTGATTTAAACATGTGGTCTTAACAAAACTTTATAGTAAGAATAAATAAAACCCACAGCTTA
The DNA here is from genome assembly GCA_944322755.1 of Candidatus Gastranaerophilales bacterium. Classification (GTDB taxonomy): domain Bacteria; phylum Cyanobacteriota; class Vampirovibrionia; order Gastranaerophilales; family Gastranaerophilaceae; genus CALUPY01. The sequence continues at coordinate 14,597 of CALUPY010000019.1, forward strand.
GTTACTAACATTCGCAACAAATATAAATTAACATGGTGCACAGAAATTCACTCTTGCGTTAATATGCGATTATGACGGTATTGCTCATTATTATAACGAGACGCCTGTTATAAATACCATAAAACAGCTAGATACACGCATACAAATACAAAGGAGTTAATTTTTATGCGCGATAAAAACGCATTAAATCGATTAGAAAGCGGCTTGCGAGCAAAGGGCGAAGGGCAAACGCAGGCCCGTTTATTGCGAGCAAACAAGCAAATTTCGGACGCAAGAATGATTTTATACGATTTACAAGTGTTCATTAAGTTAGGTGTCCTTGCTAGCGATTCCGGTATTATTGATGAAGAATTACAACTCAATAAAGACAAAGACGATTATTACATACTTTTCAAAACATTAAACAAAAAGTTGCAAAAAGCAATAGACACTTTGCAGACCTAAAGTTCTTCAAACAGATTAGAAGGTTTAATATTCAGGGCTCTTGCGATTTTAAACACATTTTCAACAGTTGTGTTTCTCTCACCTCTTTCAACCATACCAATAAAATTAGGGGACATATCAAGGATTTCAGCTAATTCAAGCTGGGTTAACTCTTTATCAAGTCTTAGAAATTTTAATCTCTTGCCAAACTTTTGTAAATCTTTTTTACTCATATTGCAATTTTCGTGGTAATATAAAAGCAATGGAACAAACTGAACGTGCGTTTGTATGTGTTAATCTTTTACCAATCAAGATTTTAAAGACTAATACTATGCGTGGTTAAGAAAGGTAAATTATGAAAAAGTTATTTATTTTGTTTTGTATCCTAACGGTTATTACAGGAAAATGTTTTGCTTATTACACAGTTGAGCAAATCAAGTATGAACAGAGTTTAGGCAAAACTGATACTTTAAATCGTGCTATGGAAAATCCTAAGCAGTTTGAAAAAATGTACAGCGATTATTACAACAAGCAAAATTATGAGAATAATCGAAATAATTACAATAGACCTGATTACACACGGGAAAGGCCTTTGTATAAGTTCGGTAATTCATACGAATTATAAGTATAAATTTAAGAAAGGATGGTTTTATGAAAAAGTTTTTAGTTTTGTTCGCAGTATTAATGCTCTTTGCTTCAACTCCTATGGCAGAAGCTAAAAAGCCAACTCCAGATGATATTGCACCTGTTGGATTCAAGATTTTAGAATCTAACAATATCCAAAAAAGAATGGTTTTTAAATATACATTTTCTATCAAAAATCCCAGAGCGACATTAGATTACAAGCCGGAAAATATTGGTCTAGATTATACCGGACGAGTGTTGTGGGTTTATGGTGATGTTTTGAATTTAACTGATAATGAAGATGAATTAGCAGGACTTTTAAGCCATGCAATAGCTATGGGTGAAAATTCTTACAAAGGTCTATTTAGAGGTTTCTTCTCTCATGCAGCGTATTCCTTTAATTCCAGACCAAAAGAAAATAAGGCTGATTTAAAAGCAGTAGATTATATGGTAAATGCCGGTTACAATCCGCTTGCATTGATTACGATTTACAGTAAAACACTTGCCCAAACACGCTATGAGTGGTGTCATTATTATCCATTAGCAACTAACAGAATGATGAACATTTACAAATACATCTATAAAAATTATCCAGAATACTTAAAAAATAATGCATATAAAAATAATATTTACTATCAAAACTTTTTATCTAACACAACAAAAGAAATGGCCAAGTTTAACAAGAAAGTTGAGAAAATTTAGATGATTGCAACTTTTTTAATACTAATAGTATGTGTATTTATATTACTCATAATACTATCTTGTAATGTTGATTCGGATTTCAATAGTGAACCAAAGCCAACTTTAAGAGAAGACGCCTTTTATGAACACGCAAATAAATACGTGAAAAAAATCGCACCACCTTGGTTGGTAAAAGATTTAAAGCCTTATGCAAATAGAGTTGTTGCAAAAATGCTTGCTATATCAAAAGATTTTAAGGCAAAGGGGATAGATTTCAAATTGGCTGATGAAATGGATTTAATAGAATGTTCATTAGAATTATGCTTAAAGCAAATATCTATGGATGATTTTTATAACTATTTGGGTCATGTTAAAAATGCAAGAGTTGTAAATACTCCACCACGTATAGTTTGTATGGCAGAATTACTCATAAGAGAGTTTTTCCCTTTAGAAATTTAGAAGTGAAAAATTTCCAATCTACTAATCGGTGTCCTTGTTTTCTTATGTAAATAAGCAAGGAGACCGATTTTTACTAGCATTATAAATTTGATTAGCTAGAAAAAAGTTGTATAAATATTTATTTATAAATTATAACTTGTAAGATTAATTGCATCTAGATCGCGTTTTTCTTCAGTGCGTATTAAATAATCAATTTTTAAATTTTCTTGATATTGTTGTTCGCAGAAGTTAAGAAAAATTTGTTCAAGTTTATTATCAAAAAATTCTTGTTGGTTATCATTTAAGTCGCCATGTTCATAATCTTCAATATCTGTATAAAGATTGATATTGACACTTAAAGCTTTTTCTAATGTTTTTCTTTTACGTGTCCATTTTGCATAACAGCAGTCATCATGTTTTTCAGGATTGGAACTCTTTTCACAGAGGTTGTTATGACAAAAAACTTCTTTTTTATTAAAACTCTTTATTTTATTATTTATTTTATAAAAATCTGGCTTACCGCAATAATAACATTGCTTATATGGGCTTTCTATTCTTTTTCTAAAGTAGTCTGGTAAATCAAAAATATTCAAAAGGCTAATTTGAAACAGTGTCCAATGCAAGGCATTTAGTTTTCTCTCTATTAATAGATCATATTTTATAGACAAAGAACAATGCGCATATATATTTTCATCTAAATAATTGTTTGATAACTCAGTAGCAAGTACACTAAAAACAATTTTTAAATCCTCTTTATTAAGATTGCAATATGGCACTATGTATATATCATAAAATTCATCTTCAGTAATATTAAGCTTTGCTAGTAGTTTTTCAGGAGGCCTTTCTATGTTTAGATTAGATTTAATTTCTTTTTCTTTTTTTGAATACCAATCTAAAAAAACGTCTGCTAGCTGATTGTATTTTCTTTTAGTTGCATTTTTTTCTCTCATATATATTCTCCTAAATCGATTATATTGCAAATGCGTAAAATCAAACATGTAGTAAATAAATTTATACAAGGAGATAGTCTATGCAAGATAATCTACCGAGAAGCAAGCTCTAGATAGCTACATATTATCGGTTATTACGGTTAACATAATTATCTTATTTCTAAAACTCGTATAAAAATAAAAAAAACGAAAATAAAAAATAAAAATAAAATAAATTTTTATTTTAATTAACCGATTTAACCGTGATTCATTGTATCAGCTAATTAAAGGAGAAAATAATGCAAAATTATGTAAAATATTTAGAAAAGTTTAATAATACAGAAAAAGTAATTGTTCAATTAAATAATAATTCAATTAAAACGTATAAAAATGTTACAGCAAATGATTATAAAAAATTATGTAAAAAGCACTTGTTAGGTGAATCTAGGCTCGGGGTGTCACCAGAAATAGAAGGCTGTAAAGATAAAGTTTTATTTGGTGCTATAGACATTGATTGTCCGGATTTATTACCAAATGAAAAATATCAATTAGCATTAAAAATCAAAGATACAGCATTATCTGAGTTTCGAATAATAACAATGATAGAGATGTCAAAAAGTAAAGGCTTTCATATATATGTACTTTTCTCTAAGCTACAAGATAGAAATTTTATAAAAAAAATGTTAGAGACAGTTGTTTCTAAAGCTACAGATAGAAAAATTTCTAATGGAGAAATTGAAATTTTTCCAAAAGGAGAGAAAGGGAATGCAATCTTTTTACCATTTTACGGGATGTTCAAAGATGATTTCAGTATTGATGATTTGTATTTTGAAAAGAAAAAATCTTGTTTTATTAAATGGCACAGTATGGAGACAATAGAAAAGCCTCTTGAATCAATTGAACAAGCTGTGCGTAATAATGATTCTATTTTGACCTTTTTAAAACAGCTAGATGCATTACCTCCTTGCATCAGAAAAGCTGCTTTAAATTGGCGAAAAGGTGAGCGAAATACTCTTACTTTTGCTATTGCCGGTGTCTTAAAGAAGATTTCTAATACCCCAGTTAATGTTTCAACTGAAATTATAAAACAAATTGTCGGTTTTAATAATGACGAAGAGCTCTCCATGAGAATAAATGCCGTCCTAAATACATATAAAAGTGAAGAAATTGCTGGTTGTTCTATATTTCAATGTAAAAACCCAAATTTATCTTTGTTAGAGCCGATTTGTGAAAATATTTGTAGCTATATAGAACAAAAACTCACAACAAAAGAAAAAGTAAGACAGATACAATACAAGAATAAGGGCATTTTGTGCAAAGACAAAATTGCAAAACTTATAATTGAAACTATTCAAGAACAAGGTAATGTATATGTTTCGAATAATAAATATTACTTATTTCTAAAACACGAAAAAAAAGTCCTAGGCATAACAGATGATTCAAATGAAATAAAAACACTTTTAACTAAGTGGGGTATTAATGCAGCTGAGCCACTGTTCAGATTTGTTTTACAAGAAATTTTAGCCTATTGTTCAGAAAATGCTACGAGCGTAGATATACACAGAATGGCCTACTATGATAGTCAAAAATATATATTGTATTTATACAACACGCAAAACTCTATTTTAAAAATTACAGAAGATGCTGTAAAAGTGATTAAAAATGGAGATGAAGGTGTACTGTTTGAAGAAATGAGAGATTTTGAACCTTTTGAACTAGTTCCATTTGATAAAAACATTAATTATCTTACTTTGAATATCCTTAGTAAACTGAACTTAGAAAAAAAAGAAAATATAGACAATGTAAAATTGTTAGAACTTTGGTTCTATAGTCTATTCTTTGAATCAATCATGAATACAAAACCTTTATTAGTTGCAATAGGAGAAAAAGGGAGTGGTAAAACATCCTCCTTAAGACGACTGGGCGAATTGTTAATGGGGAAAAATTTCAATGTTACATCTGTTTCCTCTGATATTAAGGACTTTAACACACTTATATCCAATAATTATTTTATAGTTCTTGATAATATGGATTCACCTACAACGCAAATAAATGATACATTAGCAAGAATATCAACTGGTCAGACCTTAAAAATGAGAGATTACTATACTACCAATAAACAAGTGAATTTTGACGTAAAGTGTTTTGTTGCTCTTACATCAAGAAAGCCACAATTTACAAGGGACGATATTGCTGACCGATTAATTTGTATTTTTTTAAAGCGATTCGATAAATTTCAAAACGAAAATAAAATAAAAAAAGAAGCCTTAAGTAAACGTAATCAAACAATGAGTTATATTGTTTCAGAATTGCAAAACAAAATAAAAAACTTAAAAATCAATGCTAATAAAACTTTTTATACGGATTTTAGGATTGCAGATTTTGCAGTATTTGCTTTAAGCAGTGCTAATGATGAAATAGAACGAGAATCATTAAGAGACTTATTTACCGCATTAGCAAAACAACAAAAAGATTTTGCAACGCAAGATGATATTGTTTATACGATTTTGAAAGAAATAGTGGGTTCAAAAGCTAATAAAAATAGACGTTTTACTTCAGAACAACTGTATGTTGAATTCAAGAACAAAGCTGAATTTTTAGAATTAGATAGATTTTTTATTAGTGTTTACAGTAATCCAAAAGCGTTAACAAGTCATTTATTAAATATTAGAGCCAACATTGCTGATGAAATTATAATAAATCGAACCAAAGGACGCTCTAACGCATATTATTATTCATTTGTTGAAGTTGATACAACAAAACCACTAACCGATGCAAATGCTGTTCAAAAGTTAATGGACCTAAATGTTGAAACACAAATAAAGATGTATGAAGATTACATAAAAAACAGAACGGAGGAAGTATCTAATGAATAACCTTTTATCTGTTCAAGATGCAGCGTGTTATCTTCATATTTCATCAAGCACACTTTATCGTTGGGTTCATTGCAAAAAGATAGAATATGTCAAAATAGGTTCAAGAGTTTTATTTACGAAGGAATCTCTCGAGATTTTTATTCAAAATAATACAATTACCCCTAATTAACCCTGGCACTGTGAGCACCGTGCCGCATCAATGACACGGTGCTCGTTGTGTTTAATGAATTTAAATTAGCAAATATTTGCAATATGGCTTACAAATCTGTATACACTCGACATAATGAAATAAAGGAACAAAAACAAATGGCAATAAGAAAAAATAAAAAGACGAATAAGTGGGAATTTGATTACAAAGACCTTAGAGGCAAACGGCAAATAAAGAAAGGTTTTAAAACCAAAGCAGAAGCAGAAAGAGCTTATAATAAAATGGTTGAAGATTTGAACAAAGGTTTAAATCCCGTTAATGCAAAAATGTCATTAAAAGAAGCTGGCGAGTTATATTTACGACTTCACGCAAGTTCAAATTGCAAACCTTCTACTTACAAAACTTACTGCGGATACTTGCAAAATCTATTAGTTCCATTCTTTGGCAAGCTAAACATCAATGAAATCAGTCCTATACTTGTAAAAGAATTCATAAAACAAATGCAAGACAAAGGACACCAAAATTCAACAATCAACAAATACGTAAAATTCATAAGTGCAATCTATAACTTTATGATAGACAGTGACGCAGCAACAAGAAATCCTATTGCAAGAATCAAATCATTAAAAGAAGTTAAAAATGATAAGATTAGAGCTTTATCAACAGAAGAAGTTCAGGCTTTATTAGCTAAAACAAAAGTTGTTTATCCAGATTTCTATCCACTATTGTTTACAGCTTTATTTACAGGTATGAGACGAGGGGAATTGTTGGCTTTAACTTGGGATTCGATAAATTGGGTAACAGGTAAAATCACAATCGATAAAAACTATGTTAATGGAAGGTTGGGGACGCCAAAATCAAGCAAAACCAGATATGTTGATATGAGTAGTGAATTAGCAAGAGTGTTAAAAGAATGGAAACTTGCTTGTCCTCATAGTGAAATAAACTTGGTGTTTCCAAATACTGAAGGAAAATATCAAAGTGCAGATAATATGATAAAAAGAAGATTTATACCTTCATTAAATCGCGCCGGCATTGATTTAATTCGTTTCCACGATTTAAGACATACTTATGCCAGTTTGCTTCTTGCCAACGGCGCCCCAATGAAGTATGTTCAGACCCAACTGGGACACGCTTCAATCACTATGACAATGGACTTATATACCCACTTGTTGCCAGAAGTTAATGATAAATGTGTGAATCTATTAAATAACATTGTTAATTCAACAATTACGTCCAAAGAAGAAATTAAAAGATTTGGGACTTAAAATTTGTTTCCTTGAAGTTGAGGATATGATTCTATAATTTTATTTAAGATATCTTTTTTGTGATATTTCAAGAATTGTCTTTTGCCTGTTAATTCTTTAAAGTACACATCTCCCAAATCATTCTGTTGAAATTTAGAAATATCGTTTGTTATTTGAAAAACTGCAGAATGAAATTTATCATTTCCCCAAAAACTAACACCTAAACATAATGCATCTGCGTAATAGCTTTCCCATATAATGTGACAGTCTGAAAAGAATTTTCCTTTTATAATAATATTCATGAAATCGTCTTTATACACGTTAGAATCACTAGAAAAAATACCTAATTCGCATCCTAATTTAATTTCACCAGACCTGAGTAGTTCAATAGGTTTTGCAGAATTCATTAAAGTTCTTAATTCCTTATGAAAACCATATTTTACAAAATTTTCACCATATAAATTATAAGCAACCCCTAAAAAGAATTTTGAATAAAAACGTATGTATTTATCAATCTCAATGGTAATAGAACACTTAAATTGCGATTGTGGTAAATAATTGGAAGCTTTTTCATATCTAGTTTTATTATTTTTATCAGTTCCATGGATTTTAAGTATAACATCTTGAGGTGAAAAAATAACATCTGCACTTTCACCATTTAATAACTCTGAATTTTTAAAAACCGCGGAAGGAATTTTTTTGCTATATCCCTTAAATCCATAATGTTTTGTTGCAAATTGATTTATCAAATCATTGACAAAAGGTTCATCTATAACATTACCTAATTCATTGTTTAATTTTTTATCTACAAAAATAAAAAAATCAAGTTGTCCGCCCAATTTTTTGGGGATAATGTGTTCTTTTGTAATATCTTCTTCATTAATTTCTTTATCTGAGTATATACAATATTTTTTCATATCACCTTAAAATAATTTGCAACTTTTTTGCAACTTTTGCCCATTTTGTATTAAAAAAGGCTTCAGTCAAATGCCTGAAACCTTTTATTTTAAATGGTTGCGGGAGCTGGATTTGAACCAACGACCTTCGGGTTATGAGCCCGACGAGCTACCAGACTGCTCCATCCCGCGATATTAAATTTTCATTTATCGATACTTGCCGCAGTCTGGTTCCAGACTTACCTCTCGTTCGAAATGACATTTAGTCATTTCTCTCTCGGCAGAGTAACCCGCGATAAATTCTCTTACACCCATTATTAAACGCTAAAAAACAAAAATCAATACCCATGATTTGGGATATGTATACAAGTTTACACAAAACCAGGCTAAAGTTTGTTATAAATTGCTCCGCCAAAAAAGTCAGAATTGTTGCCGGTAAAGGAGGAGCCGGTTATTGTGGTTGTTCCGTGATTAAGAATCACTCCTCCGCTCAAGCTAAGATTTCTTATACCATTATTAAATCCGTTGAAGCCTTTTGCATTTTCATTTGCCGGATTTCCTGCATTATCTATATTTAGGGTTTGTCCTTCAGCAACAGTTATACCTTTATAATCGTTTCCGTTTATATTATGCCTGTTGCCGTTAATAGTAACTAAAGAACCACCGAAAGTTCCTAGACCCTCAGATGTGGAATTTGTTATATCAGTTTTAAATTAATTGGCGTAGTCCCTTTTTGAATAGCGTCTTTCAACTCGCTCCAGCTGGAAACATCCTGAGCTTTTACGCTTTGCACGCCCAGAAACAACAGAGCTCCGACCAGTGCAATCAAAATTTTTTTCTTCTTTTTCATTTGTTCTATCCTTAGTTTTCTTTAATAGTTATTAATTTTTTCTGTTTTTAGCAAAAAACATCTCCTGCAGCTTAGCTGTTTGAAGATGTTCTACGTCTTTATTTCTGTATTATTGTATTCATCTCACTCAATACAGCTGATTACTAATTCCAGATTTAATTCAAACTTATATTATCATATTATTTACAAATGCATGTAATGTTTTTGAATTATTTTATTATTCAGTGCTTCTCGATGACATAGGAACGATAATATTTAATTCAGGCAAAAAAAATGTTTGCAGAGACTGCAAACATAAAATAAACACGAGGATATTAAGAGAGAGAGTATATGGATAAAATCTATTGTTATTATTGCATTTCAGCTTCCTGTAAAATTTAATTTCCCTTACATTTTTATAAACAAATTTTCTTTATGAAAATTGCCTCTTTAAAAATGGATTATTACAATTTGTAAAAATTATTTTTTATAAAATTAGAAGCGAAATCGGTCGGGCACGCCGTGGCGAAGCCCCAGTGCCCAAGCGTAGTCGGTCGAAGAAACGGAGAAATTCGGAGAATTTCGAAGTGAGAAGTAAGACCGACGAAGCGTCCGTATTTCAAGAAGCGAAATCGGTCGGGCACGCCGTGTAAGACATACCCGAATACAGTCCCCCGGCTCAGGGAAAACAGGATTTTTAAATGCCTCTAAATGGGCTATTTGGACTATTGAATTGACTGCTGTGTTTTTATATTCTTATAGTGTCTGATATTAGAGTTGTGCCGGTTTGATAAGGATAGTTTATGGTCGATTTTTTAGTAGAAGAAATGGATAAAGGTATAGGCGAGTACTATTTTAGGGAAAAAAGAGTAAATCTTGGTATTAAATATTTTGAAAAATATCTGGAGGAAATCAGAACATTATCCGAACAAAATCCGGAGGATGAACTCCTAAAAAAAGAACTTGATGATACTAAAAGCAAGTACTGTTATCATCTTTTTGAAAATGCACAGTTAGCTTATAATGAGAAGCACTGGATAAAATCGCTTACATGCTGCCAGAAGCTTTTGTCTTTCAATTACAGCGACACATCTGTTTATAAATACACTTCTCTTATCTATAAAACATTAAAACAGCAGGATATCAGACTAAAATTTGCGAAAAAGTATTATGAAATAGAAAAAAATGATCCTGATATAAACAGGTTTATGGGCGAAGCTTATTTTGAAACCGCAGATGACGCGAATATGCAGACGGCGATTGATTTTTATCAAAAACATCTTGAAAAATATCCTAAAGATTCGCATTCATACAATATGATAGGTCATATATACGCCAGTTCTCCGTTGCTTCAAAATACTGAAAAACAGCTTGAATATTTTACAAAAGCCTATGAGCTTGCGCCCGAAGAAAAAATAATCATAAAAAACCTTATTCTTACTTATTCAAGAATGAAAGAACCTGGCAGAGCCTTTGAGTTGTATGAAAAACTTAAAGAAATAGGGATGACTAATGATGATTATTTTGATTATGCGGCATTGTGCATAAAACACAAGGATTTTAAAAACGGGTTCAAATATTATTCTCGCAGATTTGAAAAAGAAACGAGTCCTACTTTCTATCCAAAAATAGATAAAAAACAGTGGAATGGTCAGACAATACAGAACAAAACCCTTCTTGTGCATGTAGAGCAGGGATTTGGGGATTTTATAATGTTTTCAAGATTTATTCCAGAAATGAAAAAGTATGCAAAAAACGTTATTTCTGTATGCCAGAATGAACTTTTGGACTTGATGAAAGAGAGTTTCCCTGATATCCCGTTTTACGGCGTAATTAATACTAATCTTGAAAAGATTGATTTTGACTATCATATCCCCTTAATTGAAATTCCCAGGATAGTCAAACTTGAACCTGATACTATCCCTTCAAAATCAGGCTATTTGACAGCAGGAGCAAAACGTGTAAGTGAATATAAAAAAAGATTTTTGTCCAATCCTGAATATGAAGGAAAATTGAAAATAGCTATATCTTTTGAAGGAGACAAAGGAGCAAAGGCGCAGGGGAGAGATGTCGGTATTGAATACTTTAAGCCGTTAGCAAAAATGTCAAATGTTCAGCTTTTTGGGGTTAACAAACAATTTAGCGATGATTTTTACAAACAGCTCGGAGAAGATATGAATATCGTAAATCTCGCAGGAACGTTTGTCGATTTTTCAGATACTGCTGCTGCCTTGACGAATATGGATTTGGTTATCAGTTCTGATAACGTTATTCTCAATCTGTCCGGCGCACTCGGCATTAAAACATTTGGGCTTTTTAATGAACAGTACGAGTACAGATGGTTTGACCTTCCTGAGTCTTCCGGATGGTATAACAGTATAACGCCATTTGTTGCAAAAAAGCAGAATGACTGGGCAGAAGTTATCGAACGTGTGTGTGATGCTTTACCTAAAAATTGATGAATGATTCCTTTCTAAGACAAGAAAAAAAAATCGGGCATTTTTTTTGTGCTGTTTGTTTTTATATATACATAAGATATAAGAGAGAGGAAAAATTCTATGGCTGTACACAATATTGTATCTGGTGATACACTTTGGGGTATTGTAAAGAACAAGTATAATCTAACAAGCAATACCGATATAGCCAATATGGTCAACAAAGTTGCAAAAGCAAACGGTATTACTAATCCTGACAAGATTTATGCCGGAAAAACAATACAGCTTGTTGATATCACTGATACACCCGAGGATAAATTTGAACGTACTACATCCGTAGATGATGAATATCCAGTCCAGCAAACAAAAAGTAAAAGTTTAAATAATGAGCAGGTACAAGATAATGAGGATAAAGCTATAGGAGAAGATTCCACTGTCAGCCCGACAGTACAGAAGGCAATTGACACAAAACTCCAGTCAAAAGACTTGAATTCATACGAAGATATAGATAAAGCTGAAAAGATTACAGTAAACCTTTTTGATTCAAATGCAACTGAGGCGGAAAAAGAAAAAGCTTACTCTGATTTTTCAAACGGAATTTTGAAAAGCTATGATGCAGACGGTGACGGAGTAGTGACTGTTGAGGAATTTGCACAGAAAGAATACGATGATGGTATAAAAGCTGCAGAACTTACTGCAGGTGTTTTTGGCGGCAATGTCTCAGATCAGATTAATCTTGCTTCGCAGCGAATGGGCAATATTTTTGCACAAAATCTGGATATAAATCAGAACGGAAAAATAGATACAGAAGAAATGAATTTCTTTAACAAAACTGCAGATGCAATGGACGGACAACAAGACGGACAAATCTCTGCATCCAGTGAATCAGAGTTATTTAGTTCAATAATCGGAACAAATGTTGACAATCAGGAACTGAAGGCCGTTACAGAAAAATATTTTGAGGGTATTCAGCTGACTGATGAAGAGCAGAAAATATTTGATAACGGAATGAAAACTATAAACAAAAGCATGAGAGATATGTCCGGAATAGACTAACAGGGCAAGTCAAAATTTTATTGTAGTGTTTTATAATACCTCGAAACGGAGGTAATTATGAAATATATTGAACTGAATTCGGGACACAAAATGCCTGTAATAGGCTTGGGCACCTGGAAGAGTGATAAAGAAAAACTTAAACACGCAATAAAGTTTGCACTAAAAACCGGATATCGCCATATAGACTGCGCGGCTGCGTATGACAATGAAAAAATTGCAGGTGAGGCTTTTTCTGAAGTGTTTAAATCGGGTGAAGTAAAAAGAGAAAATCTTTTTATTACATCAAAACTCTGGAATGATTCTCATCTGAAACACGATGTAAGACCGGCATTGGAAAAAACGCTGAAGGATTTGCAGCTTGACTATCTTGATCTTTATCTTGTCCATTGGCCTGTAGCGAGTGAAAAAAATACAGGATATCTGATTCCTCTTTCTGTCGCGCCGCTGTCCGAAACATGGGCAGAGATGGAGAAAGCAGTAGATGACGGGCTTGTAAAAAGTATCGGCGTTTCTAATTACAGTATAAAAAAACTTGAAGAGATGAAATCTTATGCTCGTATACCTGCTGCGGTAGACCAGGTTGAGATTCATCCGTTTTTTCAGCAGAAAGCTCTGCTAGAATATACTAAAGCAAATAACATTGCAGTCACTGCCTATTCCCCGCTCGCATCGTGCGACAATCCGGACAGACCGCAAAATATGCCCTCTCTTTTGAAAAATGAAATTATCAACAGTATCGCTAAAAAACATGGCGCTGAACCTGCACAGGTCGTTCTTGCCTGGGAGATTGAAAGAGGCTGTGCGGTAATACCGAAATCTACTACAGAAAAACGTATTGAAGAAAATTTCGAATCACTAAAAATAAACCTTACCGATTCGGAAATATCAGCAATTGATAGTCTTGACGCAGGTATAAAAACAGTCACTGCAAAATTTTTCATTGACCCTGAGAAAGGCTATACAGAGGAAACCATCTGGGATATTTAGTCTAAATCTACAGGAGGACGAAGGATTGCGTCAATTGCAGCGCGGGCATTTTCTATAACAGTATCCGAAACATTCGGTATAATAGTAAGCTGGCGAAGTACATCTACTGTGCGTTTAAAACTACGTACTACATCACCTTCGCCTGTGCCCGCCTGTTCAATGAGGCCTTCCCAGTCTCCGCCGTTTATCCAGTATTCGACAAGCGGAGAATAATAAGAATTTATATACATTTCCGTATCAATATCAAAATCGTTCTGAATTTTGCTGACCCGTCTTTTTATATCTTTTATTTTTCCGAGAGTCTTTCTGGTTGTACGGCTTATTGGAATTTCAGGAAAAACATCTGCTCTCAGGTCTTCGGTTGTAATGGCACAAATAACTGACGCCAGTTCGTCAGGTTTTAATCCCTCAAGAGCTCCGTTCATGATGATTTCTGAAACGAACAATTCGTTTTCTGTTCTGATTGCCGCTATTGTGAGTCCTTTTTCTGTTGGATAGTTATCTTTTAAATAGCCCATTTTCTCAAGCGCATATGTGTGATTTAAAAATTTGCGCCAGTACACATCTTTTTCATACTCAATATTTTTTTCAAGCTGTGCTGCTTTTTTTTCAAATCTTTTTAAAAGTTCTATTTCTTTTGCATGTTTTTTGTACAATCTGCAGGTGTCACAAGGACAGGCATGTACTTTGGCGAGCAATGCTTTGGTTTTGTTGTTAAATTCAACAAATTCCGGGGTGTTTTCTTCGTCCTTGTGTTTCATTTGTTTTCTGAGCGTTTTTACTATTTTTCTGTATTCAACGTATGTATTTTTATTTTTTATGTATTCTGCCATATCCTCATTGCTAAGCCCGTGAATACATCGGAATGCACGGAATCTTTCGAGTGCTTCCTTCAGCTCTTTTTGCTGTGTAAGAAGCGGTTTAAGCCGGTCTGTAGATGAAAAATAGCCAAAACTTTTAAGGATAAGTTCTTTTGCTTCCTCCAACGTAAATCTTTGCAGCAAGTTCACTACCATGGAATATGTAGGTGAAAAACGGCTTTCCAGTGGGTTTGCCTTACTAGTAACGAGCTCTGCCACTTCTTCCGGAGACTGGAATGCTGTGCCCACAATGGTGACATAGCCTATTTCATCCATGCCTCTTCTGCCCGCTCTGCCTGACATTTGCAAGAATTCGCTTGCCGTAAGCATTCTGTGACCGGAGTCTGTGCGTTTTGAGACAGCACTTATTACCGTGGAGCGTGCAGGCATGTTTATACCGGCAGCCAGAGTTTCTGTTGCGAATACTACTTTTATAAGTCCTTTTTGAAATAATTTCTCAACAAGAACTTTCCATCCCGGCAGCAGTCCGGCATGGTGTGAGGCAACCCCGCATAAGAGGTATTCAATGTGCTTATTCATTGCAAGATACGGGTTCTCAGCAATATATTCATCAACAATTTCTTTTATTTGTTTCTGTTCATCAGGTGTCACAAGACAGAGACCTGCGCATTTTTCCATCTGTTCATCACATTTTTTTCGCGAGAAAGTAAAATATATGGCAGGCAGCATATTCTTTTTGTGCAATATAGATACAACATCTTTTGCTACCTGACGCTGAGGCATTTTCCGCCTGAATGCTTTTGCGCGTGATTCCGGTTTGATTTTTTTATTCAGTTTTCCTTCCGGTGTTAAAAGCGGAAGAATGTCATTCGGTTTTGATGAATCATAGTAATAAAATCTTAATGGAACGGGACGAAAGTCTGTATAAACCAGCTCTGTACGGGAATGGACTGTATTTATCCAGTCTGTGAGCTGCTGTGAATTTGCGACGGTAGCAGAGAGCGCAATAATCTGAACATTTGTGGGGCAGTAAATAATGCTTTCTTCCCAGACCGTTCCTCTCTGTTCGTCATTCATGTAGTGAACTTCATCCAGTACAACATACCTGACATCTTTCAGATTATCGGAGACTGACCCGAAATTCGTGCCGTAGAGCATATTTCTGAACACTTCTGTCGTCATAATGACTATCTGGGCATCTCTGTTTATAGATGTATCACCAGTCAAAAGTCCGGTTTTTTCTTCTCCATATTTTCTGGAAAAATCGTTATATTTTTGGTTTGATAACGCTTTGAGCGGTGTTGTGTAAAATATTCTGAAGCCTTCCTCCAGTGCTTTATGTATTGCCATTTCTGCAATACAGGTTTTTCCGGCTCCTGTCGGTGCGCATACAACCACACTTTTCCCGTTGTTTATATGATATAGGGCTTCTTCCTGAAAATCGTCCAGTTTAAAATCGAATTTGTACATAATAAATACTCTCTATTTCCATTTTAGTGGAAATAGTTTTGAAAGTACAGATGAAATGTTAGCAAATTTATTTTTGCGCGGACTTATATATATAGAATACAAAACCGGAGATTAACATGCCTGAGACAACAATTTCTTCTAAGCCTTCATTCAAAGCATATTTAAAGTTCAAAGCAGAGCCGAAAAAAATTAACAAACTCATAGAAACTATACAAAACGCCGGTGATGAGGCAATTTTTATAAACAGAAAAAAAGGAAAGCATAAAGATACAGTGTGTATGCTGACTGATGTTCATTATGACAAATTTTTGGATTTTTTAAAAGACGTGAAATATGCACATATGCGTGAACTAAGAAATAAAATTTCTTCAATTCTCGGAGAAAAACCAGTCCGAAGTGACGCAGAAAAAGTGACAGAAGCTGTCAGGCACAAAAAATTTGACTTCAAAACCGGCAGGATAAAATAATTATCTTTAACCTGCGACGACAATTTTCCTTTATATTTTATATAAAAATTCGAATCCCAGGATTTTGATTATTTTTTTATGCTTTTTCCAGTGGATTTCAACAATTCTTTTCATCAGTTGTTTTTGTCCAAAGTGTAAATCTTCAAAAAGTTTATTCTTTAAATAATTTTTGAAAAACAGCGCAAAGAATGGTGTCCGTTTGTAGACAAACTCCCACCATTCTTTGGAATAGTTTATGTATAAACTATTCCAAGGTTTCCTGCCTGTATAATGAATGACTGCGGGTGCAGCTTTTAGCTGAGAAAATTCTTCAGATGTAATTATACCTTCTTTAAGCGCCTTTCTGTATGTATAAGAGTCCGGGCAGTCTATTATATTAAATCGGGTAGGGAGATATGTTACAAGGTTTTTACAGGTGATGTTTAATATGTCTTGATCCTGGAAGAAGAGTTTTTCTGCACTCCAGGGCAGCCAGGTTTTTTCCATTTCTTTCTCCCTGATTTTTTTCAGATTCATAACCATAAAGCCTGTATTAAAATATTGCCCTCTCATATCAGAAAGATGTTCTTTCCAGAATGGATATTTTAGATTTTTTTCAAAATTTTCTTCCAGATTGTTGCGCACTGATTTTACTGCAGCAAAAAGATAATCGTCAATATCTGTGTCCCAGGCTTCTTTTAAGCTGCCTTTGAATATAATGTCCACATCAGAGTATATGATTTTATCTATATCCGGTAAAAATTTATGCAGCAGAAGACGACCGTAAGTGGCTTTTGATAAACCTCGGGATTCATAAGTATTATCGAAAATTTTCCCTATTTCGACAAAAGTCACTGTCGACAAGGGGCTGTTTTTTTTCACAAGATTTTTTATTGTATTTTTTGCTTTATCTGTAACATCCTCTGTGCAAAGGCAAAAGATATTATAAACCTCTGCTTTTCCTGCATTTAAGAGGCTGCAGATGGTTGTGACGCCCTGTCTCCAGTAGTTGTTGTCAAAAGAAAATGCAATATTTATCTCAGTCATTTTGTTCCTCAATCCATTTTACAAATTTTTTGATACCTTCTGTGAATGATGTTTCAGGGTGATAATTCAACAGTGCTTCTGCTTTTGTTATGTCAGAGACTGTTTTGTCGACGTCGCCCTTTTGCATTGGCATTCTGTTTATGATTGCTTTTTGGTGAAGGTTGTTTTCGAGTTCTTCTATCATTCTGCTAAGTGTGACAGGCTCGCCGCCTCCGATATTTATTATTTCGTAGCCTGTTTTGTTGTACTCAATTGCGGATATAACCCCATGGATTATGTCATCAACGTATGTGTAGTCTCTTTTTGTGTGACCGTCTCCGAATACGGGGATGGGTTTTCTTTCTTTGATAAGTCTTGCAAATTTATGGATAGCAAGATCCGGTCTTTGTCTCGGGCCGTATACAGTGAAGAATCTTAATGCGACTACATTTATGCCGTATAGTTTGTGATATGTATAGCAAAATTGTTCACATGCGGATTTTGTAGCCGCATAAGGGGATATGGGTTCTGATATCTTGAGGTCTTCACTGAAGATGCTTTCCTTACAGTTTCCGTATACGGAACTTGAGGATGCAAATACAAGTTTTTTAACATTGTATTCTTTCATTAGTTCAAGAATATTTATTGTTCCGAGAATGTTTGTTTTTACGTATCCTTCCGGATTCTCAATAGACGGTCTGACTCCTGCTCTTGCTGCAAGATGGACAACAACGTCTATTTTGTTATTTTTAAATACTTCGCCAATCTCTTTTTTATTTTCTATATTGGCTTTGTAAAAAGAGTAGCGGCTGTTTTTTAAGTTATGTTTAATATTCTGTTGTTTTATTTCAGGTGAATAAAAATCACTCATATTGTCGATAACGATGATATGAGTGTCATTTTTTAGAAGTTTGTCCGCAAGATGAGAACCGATAAAACCGGCTCCGCCCGTTATGAGTATAGTTTTCATTTGTTGTGAACCCTCAATATTATATCTTTATGCATTTTTCTTACCGGTTTTTCGAAAATATCAGTGACTGTTCCGTAGTTGTTTTTCCATAAAACATACATAAGGCTCAGCTGGTCTCTTTTTGAATAATTAGCAAGCCAAAACCACCAGTCTTCCATTATTTTTATTATTTCAGGTGAGTTGTGTTCTCTGAAAATGATATTGTTTTCTTTTAGTCCGTAGTGCGCGGGAAATCCGTCTTTTCTGAATATTTCTATCTGTTTTTCTGTATTTTCGACAGTATCTTTACCTTTCTTAATACAAACTTCCCTTTCATCATAGAGACAGTCTCTGCAAAAATGTTTTGTTATCGCCAATTTTTTACCGTTTTTTATTAATTCTTCTGCTTTTCGGTAGATTTTGTCAGAGATGATATCTATATTTGCATCAATGTAGATACTGTATTTGTATTCAGAAAGAAATTTGTGGGCAAGAATTTTGGGCAGTCTTGATTTTTTCTGGTCGTCAAGTTCCATTTCTGACTTTATCGGCTGAACTATCCAGAACGGATGGCCGTTTTTTAACAAATCTTCATTATTCGTAAAACAAATATAATTCCAGTCCTGCTCATAACACAAAGGGGTGATTAAATCGTTGTATGTTCCGGTTATTACAGTGTAAACGACTTTGTCTGTTTTTGTGCTGTTTGTATTAATTTTACCGGAGTTAAAAAGGCGGCGCAAAATTAGAGGATATGCTTTTAGCGGATATCCAAAGAAGAACAGTTTTTTGTTCAATAATAACCGGTTCGTTTTGCCCGGAACCAGTGATATTAAAATTTTGACTAATCTATTCATACTTCTTTGTATGAATATTATAACGTGAAACAGGAAAATGTAAAGAAAAACGGCTGTAAAGCCGCTGTTTCAAAAAAATAATCTTTAAATATTTAATGCAAAAAAATTTAAAGACTGATAAAATTTTATTATGCAGAGCAAAGAAAAATTATTGTATATTATTGCAGGTGCCAATGGCAGTGGAAAAAGTACTCTGGCTGAGGTTTTGTTAAGAGAAAAAAATCTGGTGTTTCTAAACGCCGATGAAATAGCAAAAGAAATTGCACCTGATGCAATGAATAGTGTGCAAATATCTGCAGGAAAAGAGTATTTCAAACGATTAGAAACCTTTCTTGCGCAAAACATGTCTTTTGCCGTGGAGTCTACTCTTTCCGGAAATAATATTGTTAGAGTTATAAAAAAGGCAAAAAATCGATATTACAAAATTATATTAATTTATTCTTTTTTACAAAGCTGCACAACCTGTATTAAGCGCGTTAAAACCCGTGTTCAAAATGGTGGTCATGATGTTCCGGAAGAAGATATTATTCGCAGATATTACAAAAGTATTGTTAAATTTTGGGATGAATATCGTTTAATGGTTGATGATTGGACTTTGTTTTATAATGGCTATGACTATGCACCTGTAGTGGTGGCTTTTGGTACAAATGATAAATATGATATAATTAATAAAGGCAAGAATGATTTATTTCACAATGTGTACAAAATTGCAAAGGATGAAATAAAAATCTATGACAGGTAAAGATGCTTTAGAATTGTTGAATATGTTTACAACTGCTGTTCAAATTGCAAAATCAAAAAATAAAAATGAATGTAATGAAAACTTGGATGAAGCTGCATTAAATGAATTATTTAAAAAAGCGTTTCCCTTTTTACAAGATGATGCAAATAGGCAAAGTATAATAAAAAAAATGTTGTCTAACGGTTAATCTTTTTTATAAACTGTAAAAGATTTTTTAAATTTTTTTAAATCCGAAACATTTGCTACTTTCACAAAAATATCTTTCAAAAGAAAAACGGCTGTAAAGCCGCTGTTTCTTTTGAAAAAACTCCCAGACATGGATTCGAACCACGATTAGATGATCCAGAGTCACCTGTCCTGCCGTTAGACGATCTGGGAATATTCAGTTTTTACGAAAAAGACGCCTGCTTTAGCGTCTTTTTTAAAATGGCTCCTCGGGTGGGACTCGAACCTACAACCCTTCGGTTAACAGCCGAATGCTCTGCCATTGAGCTACCGAGGAATATCTCAGCCGCTTCAACACTCCGTTTTTATGTGTCTTTCAACGACCTTGTATATTTATTATAACAAGGAAATTTTTCTTGTAAACAGTTTTTTTATTTTTAATGAATCAGCAGATACTGCGGGCTTTTTCAAGAATTGGTTCATACATATTCCTGTCTGAATAATGTCATGCCGATATAAAATTTGAAAAGACAATAAATTTGAAAAGACAATTTTTATGCTAGAATGATTAAGGAGGATGTTATGGAATTTATTTTTATATTTTTAGCCGGCATGGTTTCTGGTGCAATAATAGTCTATTTTGTTCAGAAATTAATTACAAAAAAGAGCACAGATGCATATTCTGATATATATGAAAAAATGCAGATGCAGTTTGAAAATTTGTCGAACAAAATTTTCAAAGAAACAACGCAGGATTTTTCGACAATGTCAAAAGAACGTATGACCGAAATACTGGAACCGTTTAAAGAAAAATTTGACGAACTCAAAAAACAGTCGGTGATTAACAATGAACATTTTGCAAAACTTGATGTGCATATAAAAGATGTGCTGGAAACCGGTTCAAAGATTTCTTCCGACACAAATACCCTGGCTTCCGCTCTTAAAGGTGATAATATGGTGCAGGGCAAATGGGGTGAGCTTATACTGGAGAGAGTTCTTGAGGCTTCAGGTTTAAGAAAAGGCGAAGAATATGTTACCCAAACAGCTTTTTCTACTGGCAGACCGGACGCAACTATTTTGCTTCCTGATAACAAAGCTGTATTTATAGATGCAAAAACAACCCTTGCTTCTTATGATGCATTTTTAAACGCAAAAGATGAAGATGAAGCAAAAAGATGTCTTGATATGTTCAAAATGTCTGTTAAAACACATATCTCTAACCTTGCGAAAAAGGAATATTTTAATGCACAGGAAGTTAATACTCCAGAATATGTGCTTATGTTCATACCGATAGAAAGCTGCTATATGTTATTGTTCAGCGGTGACAGCGAACTGTGGGAATTTGCCTGGAAAAATAAAATCATGCCGGTGTCTCCTTCCACGCTCCTGGCTGCATTGAAAATAATAAATAATTTTAATGTTGTTAACAGACAGAACAAAAATGCGCAGGAAATAGCTGCTCTGGCAGGAAAAATGCTGGATAAATTCTCCGGACTGCTGACAGATATGAACGGAATCCAAAAAAGTCTTTCTAATGCAATAACAAAACTGAATGGCAGAGATAATGTGATACGTCAGGCACAAAGGATGCAGGAGCTAGGTGCAAAAGCATCAAAACAGCTGCCGGAATTGAGCGTAAAAGAAGAAGAATGCCTTGTTGAGTAAGCACTTGTGAGTAAATGCGAGGGGAACTTATTGCATTTTTGGACAGAAAAAAATTTTGTATAAATAAAGATTAATGATATAATCGAAATACGGTAAAATGTCTGAAAAATTTGTCCTGTTATAGAGTACAAATTTTGAGAGAGTTTTAAAATTTGCATCCGGATGGAAAAATATAATCGGAGTGCAAAAACGTACAAGATAAGATGTTTTAAAGGAAAACACAATGAACAAAAGTCAATCTACAGGTATATGGATTATTGTGACACTGCTCGTATTAAGTCTGGCGGCAATGTTATTTCCGGGCGGAACTACCAGCACCCAGGATATTTCATATTCTCAGTTTCTGAAAAAGGTGAAAGCAAGCGAGATTGCATCGGTTAATATTGACAAAGATGTACTTATTGCAAAACCTGTGAAAGAAATTACCAAAGAGGAAAAAAATTCAAATATTATAAAACAAGAACACAAAGCACCGCTTATTCAATATAGAGTTATGATTCCAATGAATGACTCAGCTTTGTATAAAACTTTAGAATCTAATAATGTAGATATAAGTGTGAAGAAACCGAGTGATTCTTCGCAGGTTTTTGCTGTGCTTTCGACATTTTTACCGTTATTGTTGATTGTCGGTTTTATTATTCTTATGGCAAAAACTCTTCAATCCGGCGGCTCTCAAGCTATGTCTTTCGGAAAAAGCCGTGCAAAACTTATGCTGGATAGCAAAGTTAAAGTGACATTTAACGATGTTGCCGGAATAGATGAGGAAAAACAGGAACTTGAAGAAATAGTAGATTTTCTGAAAAATGGTGAAAAATATCTTAAACTTGGCGCTAAAATACCCAAAGGTGTTCTGCTCGTAGGTGTTCCAGGTACAGGTAAAACTCTTATGGCTAAGGCTGTAGCTGGTGAGGCCGGTGTTCCGTTTTTCTCCATTAGCGGGTCTGATTTTGTTGAAATGTTTGTCGGTGTGGGTGCTTCAAGGGTAAGAGACCTTTTTGAGCAGGCTAAAAAACACCAGCCCTGTATTATATTTATAGATGAAATTGATGCTGTCGGCCGTCAAAGAGGTGCAGGTATGGGCGGCGGACATGATGAGCGTGAACAGACCTTAAACCAGCTTTTGGTTGAGATGGACGGTTTTGATGAAAATACGAATATAATTGTAATTGCTGCAACAAACAGACCTGATATTCTCGATAACGCTCTTTTAAGACCGGGTCGATTTGACAGACAAATTGTTGTTCACAGACCCGATATATTAGGAAGAGAACAGATTCTGCAGGTTCATGCGAAAAATAAACCGCTTGCTCCCGAAGCTGATTTGAAAGTTCTTGCAAAGAGAACTCCCGGTTTTACCGGTGCGGATTTGCAAAATCTTCTGAATGAAGCGGCTTTGCTTGCAGCACGTGCAAATCAGACAACTATTTCAATGCATTTTCTTGAAGAAGCGATAGACAAGGTCATTGCAGGCCCTGAAAAGAAAAGCAGAATTATTTCTGACGAGGAAAAAGAAAACACTGCTTATCATGAAGTAGGTCATGCTCTTCTTGCCAAACTGTTAAAGAACACAGATCCTCTTCATAAAGTTTCTATTATTCCCCGTGGTATGGCACTGGGGGTTACAATGACCCTTCCTGAAAAAGATCATCTGACCCTTAAAAAGAGCCAGCTTCTTGACAGAATTACAATGCTCTTAGGAGGCAGGGTTGCAGAGGAAATAGTTTACGGCCCTGAATCAATCACAACCGGTGCGCAGAATGATCTTGAAAAAGTGACATCTACTGCACGCAAAATGGTTACTACTTACGGTATGTCTTACAAAATGGGCAATATGACATACGGTAAAAGCGAAGACCATGTCTTTATGGGCAGAGATTTCGGTCATACCAGAGATTTTTCTGAAGAGATTGCTGCAGATATAGACAAAGAGGTTAAGAAAATTGTAGATGAACGATATAACCTCGCAAAAGAACTTCTGCTCGCTAATCGTGACATGCTCGAAGTAATTTCTAAAGAACTGCTTGAACGTGAGACATTGGATGAAGCTGAGTTTGAAGAATTGATGAGAAAGGTCGAAGAATCAAGATCTCAAAATGTATAATTTATAATTCTTGAGTATTTCTTTAAATTTCATAACCCCTGCTTTCTGCAGGGGCTTTTTTATCTGTTTATATCCATAATTTGAAACTAATATAAAATACTGGAACTTATATAGAAGTTTAGAACGGACATTTTCTAAAAACTTGACGTTTATAAGGTCTTAAAATAACTTGATGGCACGATTTTAATTATTTTCATTGTAAACTTTTATACAAATTCCAAAACTCGGGTATTGACAAAAATCATTAATTTTTGTAAATTGTATATCCCACAATCGCAAATTATTTTATTTTCGAGTTTAAATATAAATACCTTACCCAAACAATTTTTATAGATAAAGGAGACAAAAAATGAGAATTCCCGCTTTAAAAGCTGCAAATGTACAAAATTTAAGAAAATTAGTCGATAAAGTGCCGACCGAACTCAGAGATGCTGCTCGTGCAGAAAGAAAAAATTTAATCAGAATGGAAAAAGAAATGGAGGGTTCTTCTTCATATGCTGTTGCAAGAGGCGCATTGAATGCTAATGCAAAACTTGCTGAATATGTTGACAAACTCAATGCCCAGAGTGCAACCAGTTTTTATCAAAGACAACCTATGGGAAAAATTGTTAACCCTGCTCCGGTTGCTCAGGAAGAACGTTCTTTGCAGTATGTATCTGCCTCAATGATTGAAGATACTGCAAATTCACAACTCCAGCATGATTATATGGCTAAAAAACTTCTTAAGTAATTATTCGGGTGAAATATAAATATAAAAAATATAATTGACATATAAGCAATTAATTTTTAAGATAGGTCTATATTACAGATTTCTGTTTAGGAATGAAAATATAGACCTGTTTTTTAGGAGTTTGAATGAAAAATGTCTATCAGCCGAATTTGAAAATACGAGAGGTAAAAATAGGAGACTGTGTTGCCGGTGGAGACACTTCATTTTCTTTTATGAAAGAAAATGAGAATACTGCGAAAGTTTTGGTTGCTCTGGAGATTCCGTATTTGTACGATTCTTCTTATCCTGTTTTATTAAAAGAGTTGTGGAATTGTGAAAGTTTTGAAGGCAGACTTGAAAAAGCCGCAGATTCTGATGCAGATATCATTTCTGTAAAATTTAACATATCAGAAATAAATGAATCAGAACTGGCGGATGCTGTACACATTGCAGAAAAAATTATTCAAAAGCCTCTTATATTACGAGGAGCGAATAATTCTAATATAGATAAAAGACTGCTTCCTCTTCTTGCTGAAAGTGCAAAGAGACAGGCTGTTATAGCTTTTGGCGAGGATGGTACGTATGAAGATATTGTTCCTGCTGTTATACAAGGCGGACATGTCCTGTCTTTGCGTTCGCCAATAGACATAAATCTGGCAAAGGAACTGAATATATTATCATCAGATATGGGATTGAGCCCTGACAGAATCCTTATAGATCCGGATATGGGAGGTCTCGGATACGGACTTGAGTATGGATACAGTATTATTGAAAGAATTAAACAGGCTGCATTTGACGGGGATTCTATGTTAAATATGCCGATAATAGCATTTATCGGGGAAGAATCATACCGGGCTAAAGAAGCTAAAAGCAAAAATTTTCCTGAGTCCTGGGGGGATTATACTAACCGTGCAAAATTCTGGGAAACCGCAGCTGCGTCTGCTTTGATATCTGCGGGGGTAAATATTGTTGTTCTTTGGCACCCTGAAAATGTCAGTGTTATAAAGGAGCTTGTGAAATAATGGGCAGTGAACTCAGCGGACTTCAGATATTTAAATATTTACCTGCAGCAAAAAAACTTGCTGATGCAAACTGCAAAAAATGCGGATGTCCTACTTGTATGGCATTTGCATTGAAGCTTGCCAAAAAACAGACGGAAATAGAAAAATGTCCGTCAGCTTCTGATGAACTGAGATGCCTTATTGAGGAGGCTGTTAAAGTTAAACAGCATGAATACACAATTGGGGTAGAAAATCCGGTAAAAACCGGCGGCGAAACTGTTATGTTCAGACATGACAAGACTTTTGTAAACAGAACTGTTTTTGCGGTTTTGCTGGAAAGTTCGGATGTGGATTTTGATAAAAAACTCCGGCGTATTAAAAATTTTGAAATAGAACGAATCGGGGAAACTTTTAAGATAGATGCAATTCATCTAAAAGATACCGGGGAGTTCCTTTCTGCTGCCGAAAAAGTTAAAAAAGCCGGGTTTGTATTGATAGCAGAATCTGATGATACAGAAGCTCTTTCTTCTTTAAAAGAAGAAAATCCTCTTATAATAACAAATAAAGCAGAAAATTTTAAAGATAATCTTGTTGCAGTAACTGCTGATGATATTGATTCTCTCGAGGCTGCATCTAAAGAAAAGATTAAAAACGGATACAAAAAAATTGTTCTAAATCCGGTTTTGAAGAATATAGCTGATACAATCGAAGCTTTAACGTATATCAGGCGTATGGCGATTATTGACAAGTTTGAGCCCATGACATTCCCTGTTATGGTAAAAATTCCGAGTGAAAAGAATCTTGGAAAAACAACGGCACTGGCTGCACTTCTAATCTGCAGGTATGCAAATATAATAGTTTTTGAGGATTTTGATGAAGCTATGATGGCTGCTCTTCTTACATTACGTCAGAATATTTTTACAAATCCTGAAAGACCGCTTCAGGTTGAGTCCAAGGTCTATGAATTTAATGAACCTGACAGAAATTCACCGGTCATTTTGACAACGAATTTTGCTCTTACATATTTTGCGGTTGCGAATGAATTGGAGTCACTGCCGTTTGGTTCTTATCTCGTTGTTACGCCGTCTGACGGAATGAGTGTTTTAACAGCGTGGTCTGCAGACAAGTTCACTGCTGATATTGCCGCAAAAACTGTTAAAAAGTTTAATCTCGAAGAAAAAGTAAACAGAAAGGCGATAATTATTCCGGGACTTTTGTCTCACATGAAAGAGGAGCTGGAACAGGCGCTTGTGGGATGGGATATTATAGTAGGAACAATTGAAGCCTGTGAGATTCCTGATTTTATCAAATCTTTAAATTACATTAAATCTTGAAAGTCTTTTATTTTTTCTCATCTTTGTCATAAAGATGGCATCTTGTATAGTGATTTAGAGAAAAGAATGTTTTTTCAGGTGCAGTTTGTCTGCAAATTTCCATGACATAGGGGCATCTTGTGTGGAATTTGCAGGCTTTGGGCGGATTTTTGGGAGAGGGCAGGTCGCCTTCAAGTTGTATTACGTCAGTATCTCTTTTTTGACCGACCGTAGGAACTGCTGATATAAGAGCTTTTGTATAAGGGTGTTTGGGGTTTTTGAAGAGTTCATCAGAAGGTGCTGTTTCAACTATCTCTCCAAGGTACATAACAGCTATTCTGTCTGATATGTATTTTACAACGCCCAAATCATGCGATACAAAGAGAATTGTCAGCTGCATTTTTTCTTTTAGTTCCAGAAGAAGTTTTACAATCTGTGCCTGAATACTGACATCCAGAGCACTTACCGGTTCATCTGCAACAAGAAATTCCGGTTGTAAAATCAATGCTCTGGCAATTGCAATTCTTTGCCTTTGTCCGCCGGAAAATTCGTGAGGATATCTTGTCAGTATTTCGTTATCAAGTCCTGTCATATCGAGTATATTTTTTATTTTGTCCTCAATAATCTTTCTGTCGCGGATTCCGTGTATTACAAGCGGCTCTCTTAATATTTCGTGTATTGTCATTCTCGGATTCAGACTTGAAAACGGGTTTTGAAATATGAGCTGTGCATTTTTTCTGAATGATTTCAGCTCTTTTTTCCTAAAATCCATTATATCCCGGTTTTCAAATAAAACTCTGCCCTCAGGTGTTATAAGCCGCAGAATGGCTTTTCCGAGTGTGGATTTTCCGCATCCGGATTCACCGACAAGTCCGAGTACCTCGCCTTTATAAATGTCTAAACTCACATGATTTAATGCATGGATATATTCTTTTGTTTCGTTAAACATGCCGGAAGAAACCGGATAGTTTACAGATACATTTTCAATTTCGAGGATTTTTTGCATAAGCATATTATACTATTTTTCTTATATTTAATACATACCCGATATGTATAGTAAAAAAATGTAAATACTTTGGCTTTTAACGCAAAAATGTGTTATGTTTATTTTTAAGGCAATTTATAAGTCGAAAAGTATAAAATTAGAGATTGATTGGGGAGACTATACATTGGCAAAACCAGCATTCAGACCGGAAATAAAATACGATTATTACAACAATCCGCATAGATACTCATCGAATATCCGTTCTGCAGCGCAGCGCCCGATTCGTTTCGCTAAAAAAAAGAAAACGCATCCGCTTGGCTGGATTGTGAATCTGTTTTTGGCTTTGGCTATATTTTTTGTGGTTGCCCCTAATTACTATGATACTGTTACCCGTCCGATATTTCTCAGACAGCAGAAATATCCGGCTATTACCGTTGATTATGATACTTTGTATCGTCCTACATCGGTATATTTGAATAATACGCACTTTATGGGTAAAAATTTTTTGAATCCCGTATTTGTGAAAAGAGCGCAGATGAGCCCGCTTTATGAAGCAGGGACTATGCCGATGCTCGAAGCAAAATTAAAAACTCTTGCACGTCAGTATCCTACTATCACGCCGTCTGTTTATGTATGGGATTATTCAACGGGCAAATCCGCGTCTCTTGACAGCGACAAAATATTTTCTGCAGCGAGTATTATAAAGCTCCCTGTTCTTTTGCATTTGTTTAAATCTATTGAGGCAGGTGAAATCACGCTGCAGGATAAAATACAGATGACGGATTACTATCGTTCCGAAGGTTCCGGAAGTTTGCAGTTTCGTGGTGCGAGAGCGATTTACACGGTAGATGATCTTGCAAGAGTTATGATTACAGAATCAGACAATTCTGCAACAAACATGCTTATGTCAGCAACGGGCGGCATGGGCTCTGTTAATAACTCGCTACGTCATTGGGGTATGTTTAGAACCAGGGTAAATGACTGGCTGCCTGATATGGCAGGGACGAATGTTACTACGGCAAAAGAACTTGCGACAATGCTCTATAATATAGATAATTCAAAATTCCTATCGTTAAAGTCAAAAGAAAAAATTGTTGATTATATGAGCCATGTCCACAATGACAGACTTATTCCTGCCGGACTTCCGGCCGGGGCGTTGTTTGTTCATAAAACCGGTGATATAGGAAAAATGCTGGGAGATGCCGGTATTGTCTATGCTCCAAACGGAAAGAACTATATAGTTGTTATGCTTGTAAACCGTAAATACAATGCACCTGAGGGAAAAGACTTTATTGTTAAAGCTTCTTCTCTTGTGTACAATCATCTTACTTCACTTTAACAGAAAATTCAGGCACGGGAAAACCCCGGTGCAGGATAAGAGTGTAAAAGATTTAGCAGTCAGAATAAAAAACAGGAGTTTATTATGAAGGAATATAAAATAGCATTACTGGGCGGGGACGGAATAGGACCGGAAGTTGTTGCACAGGGCATGAAAGTTTTAAATGCTGCAGGAGAAAAATACGGTATAAATTTTGAATATGAAAAAGCTCTGATTGGCGGTTGTGCTTATGAAAAGGCCGGTACACCGCTGCCTGATGAAACTCTTTCTATTGCTAAATCCGCTGATGCTGTTTTTCTTGGTGCAGTGGGTGACTGGAAATATGATACACTGCCTCCGGAAGTTCGTCCGGAGAAAGCTCTTCTGGGAATAAGGAAGGCTTTGAATCTTTTTGCCAATCTCCGTCCAGCAATTGTTTATGAAGAACTTGTATCGTCATCTCCGCTGAAACCTGAACTTGTGAGCGGTGTTGATATTATGATAATAAGAGAGCTGACAGGAGATGTGTATTTTGGCGAGCCAAAAGGGGTTGGGCTGGTAAACGGCAAAAAAGCCGGATATAATAATATGATTTATTATGAGGATGAAGTGGAACGCATTGCACATGTCGCATTTCAGACTGCAATGAAACGGAAAAAACGTTTGTGTTCTGTGGATAAAGCCAATGTTCTGGATGTTTCCAGACTATGGCGTGAAGTTATAAGCCGCGTGTCAGAAAAGTATCCGGAAGTTGAACTCTCTCATATGTATGTTGACAATGCTGCTATGCAGATAATTCGTGCACCAAAACAATTCGATACTATTGTCACGGGTAACATATTCGGCGATATTCTTTCGGATGAAGCATCAATGCTGCCGGGTTCACTGGGGCTTCTTCCGAGCGCAAGTCTTTCTGATTCAAAGCTCGGTATGTACGAACCTATTCATGGCTCTGCGCCTGATTTGAAAGGCAAAGATATTGTTAACCCGATTGCCACGATACTTTCTGCTTCTATGATGTTAAAATACAGTTTTGATAATGATGAAGCAGCGCTTTCAATAGAAAATGCAGTGAAATCAGTCTTAAAAGCCGGTTACAGAACACCTGACATAAAATCAGAAGGTGCAAAAATTATAGGTACGGATGAAATGGGCTCTCTTATTGCACAAGCTGTACTTTCTCAGCCGTAATTTTACGTTATGGCTACAGAGGCGAGTTCTTTATTGTCTGAGTTTTTCTGGGGTACTTTAGCGGGGTTGCTGCTGTCTTTTTAATTACAACAAGCTCCCTTGTAAAGTCACTATCCAGCGGCAGATTATATTTTATAATATCTGCTACATTACAGCCAAGGGTTTTCATTGCATTTTGCGCATTTTTGATTTCTTCCGGGCTGTTTTTCGATTTGTATGCTACAAACCATCCGTCTTTTTTTATAAAAGGAATTGCGTATTCAAGAATTATGTTCAAAGGCGCAACTGCTCTTGATACTGCTATATCAAAAAATTCTCTTTTATCTTCGGAAAAGTTTTCTACCCTCATACATATTGGGTGAAGATTTTCAAGCATTAACTCTTTTTTTGCAAGTTCAATAAACCCTATTTTTTTTGCAATAGAATCTACCGGATAGATATCGATATTTTTAAAAAAAACAGCAGCAGGAATCGCAGGAAATCCGCCTCCTGAACCAATATCAAGCAGAGTAAGTCTGTCATTTCCGCTATAATATTTTTCAAGAAAAAGATTCAAAGAAAGAGAATCGAAAATGTGTTTCTCGAACAACAGATTTTCATCATTTTTACTAACAAGATTTGTGTGTGAATTATAGATTTTAAAGACATTAACGAAATCGTTAAGTTTTGTACGGTCTTTTACTTTGCATTCGAGATGCAGATCTGTTTGTAATTTATCAAATTGCATTTGTACTTTCCAATACTCTTTTAATCACTTCTTCTTCAAGCATCATATTCAGCTCTTTTAGTCTTTTTTCTATTATATCAATATTATCAGGAATTACACCCTCTTTTTTTGATATATTTTTTGCAAGCAAAAATGCTTTGAATGCTTTTTCATAATTTTTCATTGCATAATAGCATTCACCCGCATTTACATAAGAAGAAATAATATAAAATTTTTCATTGAGTCTTTTTGCGGAGGAAAGTGCCTTCAGGGTGTAATTAAGCGATTTTTCAAGGTCTCTTTTCTTGAATATTGCCGCTAATTCGGTACATATATAATATATTCCGTCGTAATTTGTGTTTTCTAAGTCTATTTTCAGTGCGCTGTTGTAGTTTATTGCGCAATCTTTGACATTTCCTCTTTCTTTGTATATTTCAGCAAGATTTGTGTAAGCAGATGAAAGGTAAGGATTTTCGTTCTTAATTTGTGTACATTTTTCATAATATTTTTTTGCCATTTCTATCTGTGCATTGTCATCTAATATCAATGCGTATTTAAAATATGCTTCAGCAAGGAAGGCCGGATTGTCAATAACAGAGGCCATCTGAAAAGCTTTTTGATAGTATAATACAGACTTTTCAAGATTCGATGAATCTTCTTCAATTTCTGCAAGAGCAATGTAAGAATATCCGATTATGCTGTTTGTGCAGTCTTGGGGATTGTTGATAAAGCCTTCATATATTCTTCGTGCTGCGGTATATTTATAGGATTCTTTATAAATTTTTCCTAGTGCAAGAAGTGCAAGATTTGCACTGTCTTTATCATTCTTCTGCCGGTAATATTCAATTAGTCTGTTGCTGTATAAAACAGCTGAATCAATATTACTGCTTTTTTGTGCACAGCGTATCAGTCCTGAAAGAATTTCTCCCAGCATTTCTTCGTAATTTTTCGAGCGTTTTTGTTCATATGCAAAAAGATATTTTTCATATGCATCTACATATTCGAGTGAATTCTCAAAATTTTTTGCTTCAAGAATTATTTCATTTAGGTCATAAATTTTTTCAGCCGGAGGCAGTGGAACTGTTTCAGTAGTGCCTTTGTTTGCACCTTCTTTATTTAAATCAACTGGAATTCCTAGTAATGCCAGTTCTTCCTTTGTCAGCTTATATTTGCTTTCAACTGTTTCTTCTTTGTTTGTTTCGTGCGGGGGAGGTGGCAGCTTTTTGCGTTGTCCCTGCGGGCGGGGTTTCTTTTCTGCAAGGCTTCTGTTTATCTTCCAGTCAGTGTTTCCGCTCATATATGTCAAAAGCGAGGCATTTATATCCTGTTTTTTCTTTGGCATTTCAGCAGGAAGAAACGCGCTGTGGTATGCAATCTGTGCTCTCATTGTATCTCTCGAGAGTGAAAGAACCCGTTTTGCCGGTGTTTTAGGTAATTGCGCATTGTAAAAATCAATAAGAAATTTATGCAGTTTTATCTTGTCAAAGTGCGGAATAAGGCCGTACACGTAATACCTTATCTCCGGCTTTAAAAATAAAAGACCGTTTTCTTTAGAAATAATTAGTTTTTCCGTAAAATATCCAAGCTGTTCTCTGGTGATTAAATCATAGTTCAATAAAAACGCTTCTGTCAGCCCGACATTAATTACTGCAAGAATCTGCAAGGTTTTTTTGTATTTATCAGGAACGAGTGATGTTAGTTTTTGCAAAATAAAATTTTTAAAATTCAGATTTTTTGAGTGATATTCTTTATACAGCGTTTCAAGAGGGATATTTAGCGTTTTTACTATGCTTGCCGTATAAAAAAGCAGGTTCATATCACCGTCTATGTCTTCATATAAAGTTTTTAGTTCTTTGTCAGAAAAAGATGTGCCGTTGTGTTCAAACATTTTTTCAATCTGGTTTTCTGAAAATTGCGGAATATCTATGGTAAATACTGAATAAGAAGAATCTATAGGAACAGTGTCATTTACAGCTCCAATGATTTTTATATTGTTTAATTTTGCCAGATATTCAATAAAACTAACTATATGCGGTCTGCTTTTTTCTGTTATATTTTCGAGAGAGTCAAAAAATATAACGACTTTTTTGTTTGTGTGTGAAAAAAAGTTTGAAATTTTTTGAACAAGAGAATGTGTTTCGATTTTGGGTATACTTATTAGTCCGTGCTGGTAGTATTGTTTCAGGTCTTTGAAAAAACTCAAGAAAACGTCATCTACTGTGGAAGCTTCAAAAAATTTAAATCTAAAAACCAGTGTCTGTGTATCAAGATTATCAAGGACAAAATTTATAATTTTTGTTTTAAAACAGCCTGATTTTGATTTTACGAGACAAAAATCATTCTCCTCATCGAGAATAAATTCTGCGATTCTGCTTGCAGAATCCAGCATTTCTGTCAGAATAAAACTGTTTTTTGACCTTTCTTTAAGAAGTTCAAACATTTTGCGCTGTTTTTCCAAAATTCTATCCATGCAAGTATTTTATCATATTTGGAAAAAAGGGGCTACATTACCGCAGAAAATGACGATAAATTTTTATATAATTCTTGTAAGAGTGCATTTTTGCAAAAAGAACGAGTCTAAACGAAAATTCTTTTATTTGTCACAGAATCGAAGAATAAAAAGTCATTTCTGTTTATATGCAGAGTAATTGAGGTTGCAAATTCTTTTTCAGCATTGATTTTCGCGGAGCATTTTGCACCGTTTATGTCAAAATATACAATTTTTTCACTGCCGAGCATTTCGGAAATATCGACTTTCGCAACTATTTCAGAAATGTTTTCGTCCTCCTCTAAAAATGAATCCATTTTTTCGGGGCGAATACCGGCAATAAATTCTGTTCTGCCGTTGAGTGCTCTATGCTGCGCTTCTGTCATTTTTATTCCGATGCCGTTTAGTATAATTTCATTGTTTCTGAGTTTTACCGGAATAAAATTCATGGACGGAGACCCGAGAAATCCGCCGACAAAAGTGTTAGCAGGAGAGTTATAAATTTTTTCAGGTTCATCAACCTGCTGAATTTTGCCCTTGTCAAGAACAACAATTCTGTCACCCATTGTCAAAGCTTCTGTCTGGTCATGTGTTACATAAATGAATGTTGTTTGTAATTTTTCATGCAATTTTTTTATTTCAGAGCGCATTTGCACCCTAAGTTTAGCATCCAGGTTTGATAATGGCTCGTCCATCAAAAAGACCTTTGGGTTTCTGACAATAGCCCTTCCAAGCGCAACCCTCTGTCTTTGGCCTCCGGAAAGCTGTTTTGGCTTTCTTTTTAAATAAGGCTCCAAATCCAGTATCTTTGCCGCTTCAAGTACTTTTTTCTCAATCTCCTGTTTCGGGTAATTCCGCATTTTTAGAGGAAATGCTATATTTTCAAAGACTGTCATGTGCGGATAAAGGGCGTAGTTTTGAAAAACAAAAGCAATATCTCTGTCTTTCGGGTGGACATTGTTAACACATTTTCCATCTATAAATATTTCTCCGGATGTTATATCCTCCAGCCCAGCTATCATTCTTAGTATTGTTGATTTTCCGCATCCGGACGAACCTACGAGAACAAGGAACTCTTTATCCTTTATAAAAAGGCTGATATCATCAATGATGGTTTTTTCATCATATTTTTTGATTACATTTTTGAGTTCAACGTTTGCCATCCTAGATACCTATTTTTTCGCTTGGAATTATAAACGAGTAAGTAGTTCCCTCGCCATCTTCCGAGGAAACCCACATTTTCCCTTTTAAAATGCGGATAAAATGATAAACAATACCCATTGAAAGACCTCTTGTCAGTGTTTTTTTTGAAATGTCCTCATCTGCATTTGCGTACGGGTCGAATGCAGTATACATTTCTTCTTCACTTAAACCGTCGCTGCCGTCCGTTACCTGAAACATCATATATGTTTTTTCACCTGTTTCAGGCAGTACAACAAGACCTGCGGCTTTGACTATTTCAATATTCGGTGTGCTTACCGTAACTCTTACTGCACCTTTGTCCGTGTTGTTAATCGCGTTTTCTATCAACACGCTTATAACCTGTTTCAACAAAGCTTCATCGCTATAGCAGCTTCTTTTCAAAAGACCGTTTAAATCCACGGTAAGAACAAGCTTTTTCTGCTCTGCTTTAAGTTTGTATTCGTTAAACACGTTTGTGATAAGTGTTACAAAATCGAAGATTTTAAGATTGTAGTCGAACAATCCCGCTTCCAGCTTTGTGTAATCAATAAGTTTTTGCATAAGCTGAAGCAGCTGTTCGGAATTTTTGTTGATAATTTTCAGGTATTTTTCCTGTTTTTCATTAACCTCTCCGCCTAATCCTTCAAGAATTGCCTGTGAAAATCCTACAACAGAATGCAGAGGTGAGGTCAGTTCATTGGAAATTTTGGACAGGTAAACATCTTTGTTTTTTGTGTGTTTTGTCAGGTATTCATGCTCAAACATCAACTTGCTGAGCATTTTTTGAGAACTTGTTTCATCTCTGACTGTAATTAGAATTTTATCTCTGAATGGCATTCTTGATGCCATTATTTCTAAATACATTTCATCTTCAGGATTCAGTTTGGAGCGTACAATAGTACAAGTGCCTGTATCGGCAAGCCCTTCAATCAGTTTGTATCCGCCGTCAAACATATTGAACAGTTCAGCTGTATCAAATTCTTCCGGAGTCATTTTGAAAATATCAAGCAATTTCTGGTTTGCCTGTAAAATTTCACCGGATGTTGATATCATCATCATCGCTTCCGGATAATATTCAAAAGGTATATCATCGGTCTTTGCCGGTTTAAAAAATAACGATAGTAAATTCATATAATATCTCTCAATACTGTTAAATCTTAACACATTTTCAAAGTTTTATAAACAAATTGTTTCTAAATTTTTCTTTTAAATAAAAAGAGCCTTTAGGGCAAGCAAATCCTCATAAGCTGCACCTGCTTCCGCAAGTTCTTCTGCAGTAATACCAAAAAGGGTAATCACTGATTTTGTTTCTTCTCCGAAATCATTCTGTTTAAAACGTTCAACAACTTGCGTTACTGCGTCTTCCCGTTTCAGTGTTCCGTTGAGAGAAAGATTCCCTTTTGTGCAACTGTAAAAATTCCGTTTTTTCGCCTTTCCCATACTTAAATTTTAAAGCAAAAAATTCTTAAATAAAAGCCCGCCTGTCCGACGGCTTAATAATTTTATACAGCATGTAAGTAATTTGTTTATACCTGCTGCTTAATTTCCATCTAAAGTATAAAAAAGTTCAAACTAAAGTTCAATTCACAAAGATAGTCAGAGGTAAGATAATATAATAGAGGGATAAAACTCGATAAACAGGAAAGAAGAAGAGAGTTAGTCGCAAAGCTGCGGCGAATAGTGAAATCCCCCGTATCGTTCGTTGACAAAGGAATAGAAA